>DALYIW010000105.1:0-24840 GCA_031970155.1 Coleofasciculaceae cyanobacterium CTOTU46601
CGGGAGTCGGGAGTCGGGGAGAAGAGAAATTTTCATCCCTTCGTAGTGAGCTTCCGCTCATGGTGCCTAATCTAAAATCTAAAATACAAAATCTCAAATCCCTGGCTGATTATCTAGTCAAGAAAAGTGTCTGGATTATCGGTGGTGATGGCTGGGCTTATGATATCGGCTTTGGTGGACTCGATCAGGCGATCGCCAGTGGTCGCAATGTCAATATCTTGGTGCTTGATACTGAGGTATATTCCAACACAGGTGGGCAAATGTCTAAATCTACACCACGCAGTGCTGTTGCTAAGTTTGCTGCTGGTGGTAAACCCTCTGCCAAGAAAGACTTAGGTTTAATTGCCATGACTTACGGCAATGTTTACGTTGCCAGCGTGGCTATGGGCGCACGAGATGAACACACCCTTAAGGCATTCTTAGAAGCAGAGGCTTACGAAGGGCCATCACTGATTATTGCTTATTCCCACTGCATTGCTCATGGCATCAATATGACGACTGGTATGCAGCAACAAAAAGCAGCTGTAGATTCAGGACGTTGGTTACTGTATCGCTACAATCCTGACTTAAAGAAAGAGGGCAAAAATCCCTTGCAACTGGATACGAAGTCTCCCAAGAAACCTGTTAGTGAGTCATTTGAGACGGAAAACCGTTTCAAAATGCTAGCCAGGAGCAAACCAGCCAACGCCAAGCAGCTACAGGAAGAAGCACAGCAAGACGTGAATGAACGCTGGAAAATGTATGAGTACATGGCAGCGCGTCCCCAAGTTCAATTCGGGAACGATACTAAAGCCAATTAGTTAGAAAAAGCGGTGGGAAGCCCCTTTCTTATAGAGAGAGAAGGGTGTTTTCGGCCGCCGCGCGAGTTGTCAGTAGTTCAGGACTTACGCAGAACCTCTACATGTAGGGTGGGCACTGCTTGATTTTCCGGCATCAATGCTGCAAGAAAATACCGTAAAAATGATGATTTACGACATTGAATTAGAGAAAATTTCACAATGGAAGCACTGACGGATAAATTAACGAACTATCAGCAAATAGCTGACCTCATGTTGAAATTGCGGGAATGCATTCTAGATCGTGAGTGGACTCAAGAACAGGCAGCCAACTTTTTTGGTGAGACGCAGCCACGGATGAGTAATTTGATGAATGGTGAAATCAGTCGTTTCAGTGTGGATAAATTAATTAATATGCTGGTGAAGGCAGGGATGGAAGTGAAAGTAGAAGTTGTCTCAAAGATAGCGTGATGCATGAGAGCGATCGCTCTCTCAAGTCAAGCGTTGACACTAGCTTTGGTTAATGGGATTGGATATATCTCTGTAGGGATGCTAATTTTCCGTTTTGCTGAGCGCTCAGCAAAGCGGCAAGGTACACTTATTGGATACTAAGCTGTCCAAACACCTAATAGCACCTTATCTCCCTTAACTCGGGTGCTATTTTGGCATGAGTCTATGGTTGACCTTGACACTTTTCTATAGTGTTAATGTTCCTTGGCACTATTAAAGCTTGCTATATATATCTTAGCTCGATTTAATAGGTATTTATTCATGGTTTAGCTGTCCACTAGGCGCAAAGGGAAAAAGTTACGACTTCCTTCCTCAGCGCTCAAGAGCCATCAAACTGCATATCACAAATAGTGTATTTTTTCAAAGATAAGTACGACTGACCCTTACCCAACAGGCAATTCCCGTGTTAGAAGCATTCGTCTTCGCAACAATATTTTGCGGATTTCTCGGCATCATCCTGAAAAAGAATCTGATTATGAAGATCATCTCTATGGATGTCATGAGTACGGGGGTTATCGCCTATTACGTGCTGATTGCATCGCGAGATGGTTTGTTCACCCCCATTATTTCAGACGCCGCAAAAGGCGCTTACTCCGATCCGGTTCCCCAGGGGGTCATATTGACAGGGATTGTGATCGGTTTTTCGATTCAGTGCTTAATGCTAGTCGGTGTGATGAAGTTGGCACGGGATAACCCGACATTGGAACGCAACGAGCTCGAGAAGAGCAATACGCCGTCAACAACCCACCACTGACCTGAGTACAGGTTCAGTGGGGGCTTGAAATACAGCCCTAGTTGACCCGTCTAAGTACGCAAGAGTACTACGTTTTTTGAGTTACGACACCTACAAATGCGACGCCAGTTAGTAGCACTGTCATCTAGACGTTAAACAACCATTTGGGAGGTAGTGCGTTAGATCTAACAAGCTCAAAAAACATTGACTAGGCGAACTTTACCCGAAAGGAGGGACAGCAATGTCCAAAGTATTCTTAATAGATCAAGGTAAACAACCACTAAATCCAATTCACCCAGCACAGGCAAGACAACTACTGCGTGACGGAAAAGCCGCCGTTTTTCGTCGCTATCCTTTCACCTTGATACTGAAAGAGGAGGTATCACTTCTAACCCTTGCTTCCTGTGCGGGAATTACTTCCCGCACCCAGCGTCGGTCAAACCCAAACATTAATTCGCTTCGCATCAAGATAGACCCTGGGGCAAAAACGACTGGGTTAGCACTTGTTGACGACAACACAGGTGAAGTTGTTTGGGTAGCCGAGTTGCAACATCGTGGATTTCAGATTCGGGATGCTTTAACTTCACGCCGTCAGTTAAGACGTTCGCGCCGTAACCGCAAAACTCGTTATCGTAAACCTCGTTTTCTTAACCGCACCCGTCCTAAAGGCTGGTTGCCACCCTCTTTAAGCAGTCGAGTTGCTAACATTCTGACTTGGGTCAAGCGTCTATCATCAAGTAGTCAAATTATTGCCATTTCTACCGAATTGGTAAGGTTTGACACACAGAAGATGGAGGATGTTGAAATTAGTGGGGTGGGTTATCAGCAAGGCACATTGGCAGGCTACGAGGTTCGTGAGTTTTTACTTGAGAAGTGGGACAGAACTTGCGCTTACTGCGGTGCAAAAGACACCAAGCTTGAGATTGAGCATATTCAACCTCGATCAAAAAGTGGTTCTAATCGTGCTAGCAACCTATGTCTGGCATGTGTTCCCTGCAACCAGAAAAAGGGAAACCAAGATATCAAAGACTTCCTAAAAGATAAGCCAGATCTGCTCAAACGCATTTTGTCTCACGCTAAAAAACCATTAGCAGACACAGCAGCAGTTAATGCAACTCGATGGAACCTTTACGAGAACCTCAAGAAAACAGGCTTACCTGTTGAGGTAGGCACAGGTGGGCGTACCAAATACAACCGCACTGTTCGAGGTTTAGAAAAAACTCACTACTGGGATGCTGCCTGCGTAGGAGTCTCGACGCCAGAACAGTTAATTACATCTGGAGTTAAGCCTCTACGGATTGCTGCCAAAGGGCATGGAACCCGTCAACAATGCCGCACTGACAAATGGGGGTTTCCGGTTCGTTATTGCTCTAGAACTAAGTTTCATAAGGGTTTCCAGACGGGCGACATTGTTGCAGCCGTTGTCACGTCTGGGAAAAAGATTGGAATTTACGTTGGGCGGGTAGCAACTCGCGCTACTGGTAGTTTCAACATTTCGACACCTGATGGACTTATTCAAGGTATCAGCCACAAGTACTGCACACACATTCACAAAAAGGACGGATATTCCTATGTACAGTGATTTGGATATCTTAGGGGGATTGACCCCCATAAAATATCCCCCGTTTCCGACGCTCCTTACGTCGCTAACGCTGACGCTCGTTCCTCGCTATCGCTTCGCGTTACGCTATCCCACCGCTGACCCTACGGGTACAGCGGGGGTCTCCACGGGGGAAGAGAGATGAATACTATTACGATCGCATGGATCGCACTACCGTTTTTTTTGGGGTTCACTATTTATCTGCTCCCCAAACTTGACCGATACCTGGCGCTGTTCACGGCGTTTGTTTCGGCCGGATTTGCGTTGCAGCTATTAATCGAGCGATCGCCACTGCAACTGACCTTACTGGATCATTTCGGTGTCACGTTAGTGGTCGATCCATTGACTGGCTACTTTGTATTGACCAATGCACTGGTAACAGCCGCAGTCATCCTCTACTGTTGGCACAGCGGTAGGACGGCTTTTTTTTATGCACAAGCCATCATTTTGCATGGCAGCCTCAATGCGGCGTTCGCCTGTGCGGACTTTATCAGTTTATACGTGGCATTAGAGGTAAGCGGGATTGCTGGGTTTCTGTTGATTGCCTATCCGCGCACTGATCGCTCAATTTGGGTGGCATTGCGCTATCTGTTTATCAGCAACGTGTCCATGCTGTTTTATCTAGTGGGTGCGGTGCTAGCTTATCAGACCAATCATTCATTTAGTTTTGCAAGTCTGCGCGGGGCACCCCCGGAAGCGTTAGCCCTTGTCTTTCTGGGACTGTTGGTTAAAGGGGGAATCTTTGTATCGGGATTGTGGTTACCGTTGACTCACTCCGAGGCAGAGACACCCGTGTCAGCGTTGCTGTCGGGGATTGTGGTCAAAGCTGGTGCTTATCCGCTAGTGCGTTGTGCGCTGATGGTGGAAGAAGTTGAGCCAATTGTCCGAATTTTGGGAGTTGGGGGGGTGTTTCTGGGAGTATTCTATACCCTCTTTGAAAAAGATACCAAACGTCTGCTGGCATTGAGTACTATTTCCCAGTTAGGCTGGATTCTCGCTGCCCCTGAAGTGGGTGGCGTTTATGCCCTAGCGCACGGACTGGTCAAATCGGTAGTTTTTCTGATCGCAGGTGCGTTGCCGAGTCGAAACTTCACGCAACTGCAACAAAAGTCGATCAATACCAAAGTTTGGATTGCCCTAGTCATAGCTAGCCTCTCGATATCAGGCTTTCCCTTGTTGGTTGGTTTTGGAGCAAAGATGTTGACTCTGAAAAATCTGATGCCCTGGCAAGCGATCGCCATGAACGTTGCGGCAACAGGAACTGCAATTGTATATGCTAAATTCATCTTTCTGCCCCATGGGAAACAGACGGAACAAGAGAGACAAGAAGCTGTAAAGCCCGGTTTCTGGCCTGCGGTGATTCTATTGCTCAGTGCACTGGTTGTAGCTAATGTCGTGTATTTTGAAGCCTATACTCTGGCAAATATCCTGAAAGCACTGGCCATCATCGGTGTAGGATGGTTAGCCCATGTTTTGATTTTTCAACGAACAGTACTCAGATTGCCGCGTGTATTTGAGCAATTTGAGCATCTGATTGGTGGAATGAGTCTAATGTTGCTCGTGCTCTTTTGGATGGGATTTGCATGGTTGGGTATCTAAATCTGATATTGCGACTGGCCATCTGGTTTTTGCTCACCGCTAATCTGAGTGTGGCAAATATCATCATCGGTGTCAGCATCGCACTTTTATTGCCGGGACGCCCCAAGGCACCAGGAGCATTACAGGACTGGCTACGGGCGCTGTGGGAAACCCTCGTGGCAATTCCCCAGGCCTATATGGAAGCCGTTGAAATGATCTTCCGTCCCCATAATCACGAAGATGTGACGATGGAACGAGTTAAACCCGGACGGACACCCGGACTCATCTTCCTGGATATATTTCTGATCACTTTTACGCCCAAGACCATTGTCTTGAAGTACCACGAAAATGGCTGGTACGAAGTCCACTGGGTGCGACGGAGACAAAATCGATGAACTTAGTACTAATTGCCATGACTCTGGCTCTACTCATACCGATGTATGAGGCTTGGCAGGATGATGATATTTGGCAGAAAATGTTGGCATTTTCAAGTGTTGCGACCAAGACATCAATTATGGTTCTGGTTGTATCTGTGTTGCGCGATGATTGGATGATTGGAGTTGTAGGGGTAATCATCCTCAGTGTGGGTAATGCTGGGTTAATGCTGCTGGCACAAGTCCTTAAACGATTGAATGAACTATGATCGACGCGATTAGTTATACCTGCATGGGTGTAGGACTCGTCTTTTGGTTTTGGGGAACATTTCCTCTGGTTGGCCATCGGTCGGTATTATTCAAGCTGCATAGTCTTTCGGTGGCAGATACCCTCGGATCGATGATTATCATCGTCGGGCTGCTGCTAAAGAGACCAGGCGAATGGCCGCTGCTTATCCTCGGTCTCATCACCTTGGCAATCTGGAATACAGTACTAGGGTATGTGTTGGCCTACTGTTCCCGTAGTGAGGGTAGCCATGACTGATGATATCTATATCTATGCTCTAACTGCCTTGCTGCCGTTGTCGGCGTTGATGCTGGTACTTCAGGTTAATCCATACAATGCCCTGGTTATCCAAGGAATATTGGGAGCAGTGGCAGCATTAGTATATGGGATTTTGGGGGCGGCAGATGTAGCTTTGACCCAAGCGTTGATGGGTACTCTGCTGGCGATTACACTTTATGCGATCGCAGTACGTTCATCGTTAGTCCTGCGTCTTGGCGTGATCGAAGACGGGGCGATCAAGGCAGATGAGGAATCTTCACCAGACGACGAAGCCGAACTCCATTTTGGGCAACTGATGGATGACTTACGCAAAGTTGTTGGCAAACACTATATGCGTCTTGAGTTAGTCCCGTACACAAATACCCAGGCTTTGCACCGGGCGTTGATGGACAAAGAAGTCCATGCTACCTGTGTGCGGCGATCGCGATTAGAACACGATGATCAAGACCAAGCGCTGCATGAAGTTCAAACGCAACCCTATCACACCGAAATCAGGGTTCAACGCATCTATGAGATCATGCAAACCGAACTTTCGTCACCCGCGACAACCTTAACCTATGTCAATGCACCAGATTCAGGGGAGGAACATAAATGAAATGGGTCTATATTGCAGCAGTGATAGCGCTGTTTGTCAATTTCCTGCTCATACCTAATCCAGCACCAGACATATCGCTGTCGATCGTCGATGCGGTTGTAAAAGATAGTGGGGTGCCCAATGCAGTTACGGCTATCATTCTCAGGAATCGGCTGTATGACACTATCTTTGAAGTAGTGGTATTTACGATCGCGGTTATGGGTGCCCATTATCTGTTGGCTAATGAGAATCCGTTCTGTGCGATCTATCAGTTTACCGATCAACCCTCCATTATTATGGCGCGTCTAGGAGCAACCATTGCCGCGTTGGTGGGTATTGAACTGGCTATTCGAGGCCATCTAAGTCCCGGCGGTGGTTTTGCGGCTGGGGTAGCAGGTGGAACGGCGATCGGTCTAATTGCGATTACCTCATCAACTCAGTGGATGCAGGCGATCTACAAGCGCTGGCACGCCGCTACCTGGGAGAAGATTTCAGTTCTTATTTTTATTGTCCTGTCAGTTATCACTCTATCCGGCTTAGAATTACCGCACGGAGAGTTAGGCGCACTTTTCAGCGGTGGAGTTATCCCTATACTCAACATCCTGGTTGCAGTAAAAGTCGCGTTAGGTTCTTGGGCAGCTGTTTTGGTTTTTATTCATTATCGGGGATTGTTGTAACTGGTTGTTGGTTGTTGGTTGTTGGTTGTTTGCTTGCCCTGAGCTTGGTCGTTGGGTTGTTGGTTATTTGTAAGGTTGAAAAAGTCTCTTTCCCCGACTCCCGACTCCCGACTCCCGACTCCCAACTCCCTATTTTTAAACTTGCCAAATGAGATAAGCTCCCCAGGCGGCAGCGATAAAGGCAAGAATTGTTATCCAGATAGGATAGTTGGCCTGGCTGATTGTGCTAGCTTGCGTGCGTAAAGTTTCAATGTCAATCCAAGGAGTGACGCTTCGGCGAAACCAACCCGTAACTGTCACTTGCTGGTTTACCAAATGGCTGGGACGAGTGGGCTGAGGCAGGACGTTACCCAATGGCCCAAGATAAGACCAGAAGTGAAGTTTCACTAATCCTGCGGAAGTCTGCAAAATTAAATCTTGTGCTAGCCAGTTGAGTAAGCCTTGACGCCCCAAGAGTTTTCCAGTTAATTGGACTGGCTGACTATCTGGGGGCACGGTAGTTGGATTGCCGAACATGTCTCCTAAGTTGGGTTCAGTTCTAACAGTAGAAGGTTTGATATCAGGAAAGTAACTATTAATCCAGACGAAAATACCGAGGCTAAATCCAATCAGGACGCAAGCAGTGAGGAAAGAATTATTATTCGCGTTGTGCATCCAGATAATCTGCCAAATATTTAACGAGTCTCCAATCTGCCCAATTAGCCAAAGTAAACCCCTCAGCACCATACCCACGATTAGCCCAAACAGAAGGGCGCTTTGCAGCAGGGGTAATGCTTTATAAATGTTAAGTAGTTTAGATAGCCGTGCGCTGTTACTACGAATTGGGGGAGCGATCGCAGGTAAATCTAACTCAGTATCAAGCTTCCAGAACTGAGCATAGCGAGAAAGCAGGGCTAAACGTTCACCTAGGAGTGGGTGGGAAGCGTTGATGATTAACCAGTCGCGGTACTGGTTAGTGCAATCCCATTTCAAAACGGCTTCAAAGGGAGTCTGGGGAGAACAACTGCTAAATGGGATGGATTGCTGATATCCCACTGGCAGCAATAAATCAAAGCTTTCCAGAAGACTGCTGGTTTTGCCGAGTATTTGGATGTCTTCGGTAATTCCTAGTGCAATTTTTAGTAAAGCGCGGGTGAGACCATTGGGATTGCCAGTAATTTCTACTGCAAGGCGATCGCTATAGTAAACTCTAGCTCTTGAGAACCACAACATCGGTAACCGGAGTAGCCAGTAGATGCCGTAACTTAGGGATGCGATCGCACCAATAATACCTAGAAGTATTGGCGTGAGAAATCCCCGATACGAGGACAATTTTCGTTCTATTAAGTTAGGTAACTGCTCTCCCCACTGAGCAACTTGCCAATAAATTATGTAAGGGATTTGGATAACGAGTACACCCAAAGACATCAAAACAAAATCCCAATGGACAATATGTGCCAACTGTCCCGCGTAGATTGCTGCAATTTCGTCATCTGCCAGCTGCGACAATAAACCCTCACTGACAATAATTCGCGCCGTCCGAGGTAAATTACCATAAGTCAATGCTACTGGGGCATCAGTCGGTAAGATGCCCAACTTGGGCACAGGGATGCGTCGTTGGCGGCAAAAACGTTGCATCATTTTTGCAGCTTCTGGACTTTGGGCTGCTAGCTGGGTAAGGGGTAAAGCATCAAGACGGTGAAAGCGCTTGAGTAACCTATCGATTAACCATGGAGATAGGATGAGTAGGATTGCCAGAACAACTAATAGTACTGGTCTAGGGTCGCGGTAAAACAGCTGGATAGGATTTAAAAAGGGAAGCTGCACCAAGATTTTGTTGATTGTCAGCATTGCGAATTGCACTACAAAGTGCAGCAGCCAAAAAGAAGCGATCGCACTAACAATTTCCACTAACCACAGACGGATAAATTTAAGCTTTTTGAACGGACTCCAGTTTTGAGCACGTCCACTGTTGCGCCATCTGGGGCGAGGGGTATAGATCGAAGGGTGAGGAGTGGGCGGTGGTGAGTAAGGGGCGGGAAGTCGAGAAGTGTTTTCTGTTGTAGATTGTGAATCTTTTGCTTGTGCAGCTAAACCCTGTTTCTGAGTATCTGTCTTGCCTTTTGTCGGCACATTGCCTGTGCGTTCATTTTGTGTGGCGTTGGGGCGGTTTCCCTGGGGCTGCCCTGAAAACAATCGATTGGTGGAACTCGTCAACCGTTGTTTGATGTTAGAGGCTGTTCCTCGTGAAGGTGTTTTCGGTTTGGAAGATGTTTGCTCTAGCGGGACAAACCCTGTCGAGTCAGGTGCCGATGGATTGGAAGATGTACCATCTAATGGGACAAATCCTGTAGAGTTTGAAGTCGATGGACTGGGAGGAACTGAGTTAACACCTGTCAAGTCAGTCAGGTTACTAGTTGCCCATTCTCTGACTTGGGAGTCTGGGTGTTGAGTGAGGCGTTGGCAGATTGCGATCGCTCTTTTGCCATCACCCATACCCTGGTAAGCCGTAACCAGCCCCATGGCAGCACGAGTGACGAGCGATTCGTCTAACTCCAACTCACAGACGCCTTCAAAGTGAGCGATCGCAACTGAGTAATCTCCTTGATTCAGGGCTTGTTGACCAGCATCCAGCGAAGGATTTGGAATAGATGCCATAAACTTGTTCCACTCTGTTGATTAACATACCCCTGCAACGGCAATCTGCTATCAGCTATTTGCTTATTGCATCAACCGTTAATAAATTTTGTTAAGAACACCAACAACCAAGAACCAACAACAAATAACAACGAGTCCTCAGTTAAAGGAAAACCATAATGCCAGTATCGCAAGAACTTCAGCGCTTTGGACATCACCTGATTGTCGGTCTTTCTGGTACTACGTTAAGTGATGACGATAAGCGGTGCTTAAGTGAATTGAAACCAGTTGGGGTAATTTTCTTTGCCAAAAACTTTCGTTTTGGCACACCTTATGAGGTTTGGCTGCAAACTTTCAAGGAGCTGAGCAACCAAGTACGACAATACACTGAACGCAACCACCTATTCATGACCATAGACCATGAAGGAGGTTCTGTCACCCGCCCACCTCTACCGATAACCCGGTTTCCTCATGCCTTCTTATTGGGAAAGCTTGCTCGCCAGGTAGCTTCTTCAGCTGCACTAGAACTCAAGTCACTAGGAATCAATGTATCGTTTGCTCCTGTAGCAGATATTTTTTCTAATCCTGTTAACCCAGTTATTGGTCCTCGCGCCTTTAGCACTACTCCACAAATAGCTGGACAAGGTGCCCGTGAGTACTACCTAGGACTTAAGGAGGCGGGAATTCTGGGATGTGCAAAGCATTTCCCTGGCCATGGAGACACCAGTACGGATTCTCACATCGAGTTGCCGATTCTCAATTTAACTGCAGAAGAATTGCGATCGCGAGAACTCATTCCCTTCAAGGCGCTAATCGACGAACAAGTACCTTTGATCATGACAGCACACATCCTGTTTCCCAAGATCGATCCTGATGTGCCAGCAACCCTCTCGCAACCCATCTTACACACTCTACTGCGGCAGGAGCTTGGTTTTGAAGGAGTTGTGGTGTCTGATGACCTGGATATGAAGGCTGTCTCAGATATGTTTACTAAGAGTGGTACTATTGCACGGACATTTCATGCTGGCTGCGATCTGTTTATTGTATCCCGCAATATTTCCTCATCATCTCTTGAACGTACCTATGCGATCGCGCAAGATTTTGCCGATTCTCTGAGCAATGGCAGCCTTGATGAATCTGTAGTAGAAGCGGCTAAGGTACGAATTGATACATTGCTCGGTAGAACTCCTCAGTATTCAGTCCAACTTCTAGACCAGGATACCCTCCGGCGACATGCTGAACTAGCGATCGCTTGCTCTTTCCAAGCAGCTGTGTTGCCAGAAACACTAGTTGGGTAAGGTGAGATCCCCGACTTCTCTAAGAAGTCGGGGGTCTCAACCCTGAATAAATTTTTCTCCCAACACAAACAACTAACAACCAACAACAAATAGCACTCACATCCCCTACTTGCAATCGGAGGATAAATTCAAATAACTATATTTTTTGAGCAATGTGAAAAGCTGAGAGATAGGAGAGTTTAATACTTTCTGGGCAGATTTTTTCTAGCACTTCCCTCAAACCTTCAAACAAACCATCTTGCTTCTGCGGTTCTAACATCATATAGGGCGAACCAGTACTCAAAAATGTCAGATAATCATCAATGCTATAGGTAACTTCACACGCCACCTGTTCCGACACTAAACCCTGGAACTGCCCTGAGTCGATGATATTCTGTCCAATCCCTCTGAGAATCTCTTCCTGAGTTTCCTGTGTTTCATATTGTGCAAAAGATGGTGCCTGAGTCTGATAAACCTCATTCAACGCTTGGTAAACTTCGTACGAGGGTTGAGGTGCCAGGTTCCACAGCAAAATCAGAGAACCGTTGTCTTTTAACGCTGCCGCCGCTTTTAGATATCGAATTTCAGGTGAAATCCAATGCCAAGCATTTGCAGCTAAAACAGCATTGAATTTATTACTCTCTAGTTCCCACTCTTCCAATAAGGTATTTACAATCTCTACCTTTGGATAGGGTTCACAGTTTTGTCGGGCAAGAAAGCAAGCGCCCTGACTTGGCTCAAGGCAGAGCATAGAGAAGCCTAATTGAGCAAATGCGATCGTTGCAATTCCAGGGCCACATCCTACCTCAAGAATAGTTGCATCCTTGTGAAGTTGAGCTAATTCTACAGCGCGATTAATTAGCTCATTAGGATAGCGTGGTCTAGTCTTGTTGTAGGCATCTGCTACATTGCCATACCAGTTTTTTCGTTGTTCCGTGGTATGGGTAGCTGCTACTTTACGATACCAGTCTTTGATAAGTTCAAAGTTTTTCATAATTTATCTGAAGGTAAGTATTATTTCCTCTTATTTACGAAAACCGGGTGTTCCCATTGAGAAATCCTGTAAGAGGACGAAGCTTGATGTTGCCGATTACTCGTCTTTTTACAAACAACAAACAACAAACAACAAACAACAAATATCCTTATCATCGTGCTAATGGATTTTTGTTCTGCGCTGCTGAGCTTATGGTTTGCTCAATTCTCTTCAACCTTGTCTCTGGACGTTTAGCACTTTCAATCCAAAAGAGTATATTCTTTTTGGATGATTTACTAAATGCCTCAAAATATCTTTTGGCAGTTTCGTTTGCTTCTAATGCTTGCTTTAAATCCACCGGAATTATCAATTCTTCTATTGCATCTAACGTATTCCATGACCCATCTTGTTTTGCCGCTTCAATTTTTACAAGACCCGCCTCAGTCATCAAACCTTGTTCTATGAGTTCTTCAATATATTGCTTATTTAATTTTGACCATACACTTTTGCGCTTTCGAGGTGTAAATATTTGCATATAACGCTCTGCATCTAATGATTTGACCTTACTGTCAATCCAGCCAAAACATAAGGCTTCTTTAACGGCTTCGCTATATTGAACGCTTGGCTTACCACTTTTTACTTTGTAGTAGATGAGCCATACACCGAGAGAAGTGTGATGATTTTTTTTCAACCATTCCCGCCATTCTTTTCGATCTTTTGCCTGAAAAGTTTCTAGTTGGTTATTAGGTTTCGGCATAACAAGAACTTACCGAATTTTAGGGTTTGATTATTCACCATTTGCTCTTATATCACCCCAACAAAAACCGCACTAAACGCTAAATGTCAAGAGACAACCTAGCGACTCTAGACCTATACCTAAGCAGCCTAGCTCTTGATTAAGTGCGATCGCACGACGCCAAACTACTTAACTGCCGTCAAAATCATTTCTACATCTTTGATGAGATTGCTGTAGATTTCGCTCTCCTTTAGTAATAATGCTGTATCAGATGCGTTCTCTAGATACCGCTCAAACCAGACTTCACTAGGAGTGTATGCAACGTGTGTCAACTCGAAGTCAACATCTAGGTATAGTGCAAGCAGAGTAAACGCTTTCCCGTTTGCTTGCCATTCCCGATTTTGCCGTTTCGAGAACATACTTAACCCTACAGGTGTAATTGGGCGAACATGAGTAGGGTCATGGAAGAAGCGATCGCTACGATGATGCGGAACTGTAATATGCACCTTTGCTCCTGGTTGGCAAATTCGATACAGTTCTTGAATGATTTTTAAGTAAATCTCCGTTTGCTGCCCAAGATGTTCTAGAACATGATGCATCTCAATCTCAGCAACGGTGTCTTTGTTCCAGGGATAGGGAAACGTTTCTAAATCAAAGCGAAGATCAGGATCGCCCCACTTATCCACGTTGATGTAACCATCAAGACGTTTTGCCCCACACCCAAGATTTAATCGTAGGTTGGTCATCACTCACATAATCTCAGTCTGGCAGAGGATATTGTAACGTTCAGTCCTAGATAGTTACGCCAGTCCAACCAACTTGGCGCTCAGATCCCACATGCGATCGCCTTTTTCATCATCGCGAGCTTGAGGAGAAACCTTTTGTACAAAGGACTTACCATTTTTCTTCTGGCGATTCCCCCAACTCCAATAAGCCCCAGATTGGCGATATTCAGGATCGGCAACCACCGCCGCAACCCTCTCACCTGCCAAATCCTGGGATACATACCCCCCGGTGATGTACTTCTGGAACAAGGGAAAGAGTTTCTGAAATAGGGGATAGTGGTTTCTAAATAGCGGCGTTTCTGCAACACATCCTGGATAGAGAGAACTAAAAGTAATACCAGTTGACTCGTGATAGCGCCGATGCAATTCTCGCATGGTCAAGATGTTGCAGACTTTGCTGTCCTTGTACGCCTTCACGGGTTCAAACTTCTTACCATCAATCATCGAGATTGGCTCTTTAAACCCTTCTGCAAAGCCCTGGAGTTCGCCTAAATCTGGCTGCGGTGGAATCTTGCCGCCCAGTTCATCTGGATTGTGCGTGACGGTTCCCAAAATAACCAGCCTCCGATCCGCAGCAGGAGATTTCTTCAGATCCTCAAGCATGAGATTGCACAAGAGGAAATGACCTAAATGATTAGTAGTAACACTTAACTCATAGCCTTCTGGGCTTCGCAACGGCTCTTTTAATAAAGGCATATAGATAGCAGCGTTGCATACTAAAGCCTCCAGAGACAAACCGCGTGCCCTGAAGTTATCCACAAACCGTCGAACGCTCTGCAAGGAGCCTAGGTCAATATGTATGAGAGTGTAGCTATCTTGGGGAATTCCCACCGATTGAGCAGCCTTTGCCGCCTTCTCTAAATCTCGACAAGCCATCACTACGTGCCATCCTCTTTTAGCAAGGGCTTTTGCGCCGTACAAACCCACCCCTGAAGAAGCACCTGTAATCACGACTGTTGATTTGCGATCTTGTCCCATCTTGTTCAAACTTTGTTGAGCGCCGTTGACCGTATCTATGATCTCACAACACGTTCGCCACCAGAACTGATGTTTTGAGGTGTCGTGGGGTTGGTGTGCGATCGCATGATTGCGCTAAGCGCTTTATGTCAGCCTTCATCAGGCTTAATCATTATCTTGTAGCACTTTTGTATTATAAACTGGACTTTTAGAGAACTTCTGATCCAGCGATGTCACGGATTAAGCTTGTTTATCCCAAAATTCCAGATAGTAGAAACTGTCCTTTGAAGCAGTGTATAGCATTCGAGAAATACGATGGTACTAATCTCCATTGGGTCTGGGAAAATGAGCTGGGATGGTACGCTTTCGGCACCCGTCGTGACCGATTTGACTTGGATGATATGGGTATTGCTGAATTTAATGCTGCCCACCCAGGTTTAGAAGAAGCACCTGTGATTTTTAGGAAAGATTTTGCCGATGCTCTAGAAACCGTGTTCCGAAAAAATCCGCAATACAACTGCCCTGAAATCACCGTGTTTACAGAATTTTTAGGCTCTAACTCCTTTGCAGGAATGCACAAGAAAGACGACCCTAAACAACTAATTCTCTTCGATGTGCAGGCTGATAAAAATATGATTAGTCCTCAGCAATTTATCGAGGACTTCAGTGAAGTCAACATTGCACGAGTTATTTACCGTGGCAAGCTGACAGGAAAGTTTATTGATGATGTTCGGGATGGAAAATATGGTGTAACTGAAGGTGTTGTATGCAAAGGAGGTAATAGTGCTGATAATTTGTGGATGGTGAAAATTAAGACATACGCCTACATGAAAAATCTGCAACAAGCTTTTAAAGATAATTGGGAGAACTATTGGGAGTAACACAGATGCTGCTGCCAGGGCGCGAGCATAACAAAGGAATACCTAAAAGTGAGCAAGATGCTCACACTACTAATAAATTTGCAACATTGAGACGCATCCGTGTGGGGAGCATGTCAGTGCAAGCACGTAGCGCTCATGTAGCTCATGTAGGTTGGGTAGAGCGCAAGCAAAACCCAACAGACAAACTTACAGTTGGGTTTCGTTCCAAGGGCTCAACCTACACGCGTTGACATGCTCCCTCCGCGTGTTCCCGTAGCAGTTCCGTGAGAGAAGAAAGTTAGAACGGTTACAGAAAACGCACTCTGACAAATAGTTCAATAGATGTCTAGGAAAAAAGGGTGCAAGAAATCAATGCAAACTATAAGCGCGACTAAGTTTGACCAATGCGTGCTCAATATCTCTCTAATCAACATTTGCAATCAAGAGAGCTATGTAGGCAAAGAAATGCGAAAGCTCTACAACTCTTGGAAAGAAGAGACAGCCGAGGTAGTGAACAACCCTTGGTTTGACCTACAGCAGTTTACTATCTACATTCCGCATCCCGACCAACAATATGAAAATATGACCTTAGAAGAAGGTCTCACGAAGGGCTACAACATAGAAGTGAAGCCTGTAGAAGATAAAAGTAAAGTACCCTACAAAATACCAGAAGGAGGTCATTTCGTAGTCATTCTCAAGCAGAAAGAACTTGACTCAGACTTTGAGATAGCAGCTACTGGAATTTTCGTTCGCCCTCTGGGAGTTCTCAGCCTTGACATCATCACTGACCAAGAAAAAGCTGAATACCAACCTCTGATTGTGAAGCACCCAGTAATCAGAGACTACCCGGAAAATTGGCAGCAAAAACTTGCAATGTTTATCCAGGGAGAAATAAGAGGAGAAGACCTTCCCAATCTAGTTGGACACGTTGACCAAGCTCTAAATCGAGACTATAGAGCACCTTCTTGGAATGAGGTTTACTTGTCTGCAAGTGGATTTATGGGCTTTTAAAGTATTACTTTTAAAAGTCAGAGCAGGAATCGGTAATACCATTTAGTTATATGTCACACACCTAGCGGCATTCTTCCCAAGAAAGGAAGATGTGGGAGGAATGCCACCGCCAGTGAGCCGAACGACTGGAAGTCGCGGCTACACAAACAAAGTCTGCCTACGCAGACTGAATTATCAAGAGAGTAGTTAACCCGAGTCTGATATTATTTATTATTAGTCCCTTATATTTTTAAACAAACAACAAACAACCCTTCGGCAAGCTCAGGGCAAGCCAACAAACAACCCAACGACCAAGATCAGGGCAAGCCAAACAACAAACAACAAACAACAAATTGTTACTTACCTGGGAGAGTAAACACACGCCAGGCGATAAAAACAGTAAAGGCAAGATAGCCAAACACAGTTACCCAATCCTGCCAGTGATCAGGAAGTATCAAAAAGTTATCGTTCACAGGCGACCTAACCTTAGTAATTTCATTACCGTTATTTTAATTGGTAAGTCTGCTTCAACCTAAATTAATTTCAGGCAATTGAGTTACAAGCTTGTGCAGATTAAAAGCTACTTCTGAAAGAATCTACAGATTAGTTCACCTGCACCATTAGACTCAAACGGTACAATCGCTCCATCTTTACGTAGCCTTGTGCGAGCGCGACAATTATAGACCTCAATGGGTCTTTCAACCCGATCAACACTCACAGCTGCTCTATACTCCCAGTAATTCTTAGCACTGCGCTTGATACTCAGGATGCAAACTAAGTGTTCATTGGAGTTGCGGCAGAAGGACGCTTCAGCAGGGAGTGCAATTGAAAACGATAACATCAGAAATAGCAGTAAGGCAATAAATTTCATCTTTGATTTAGCGCGATTGATAAATTGAGACACTATTCAACTTCCCATCTAGAGCAGAGTAATCTAGATTACGCAACTCGATATCATTATTGGTTTGATGTAGATTAACAGAGAAAAATGCTTCCAGCAACGAAATGTCTTTTAGATCTCTACAAAAAAGATAAGAACCAAGAACAAAAATGGGAACTCAAAAATTCCTATATTCGGGCTATCAGACACTATGGCTCTCAAGCAGACGCGGAAGCTCTTTTACCTGCGTTTTTAGAGGCGGCTGAACAACGTGAGGAATTAATAGAGCCTTTAATGATTTATGGAGATGTATCAACAGCACAAACTCTTGTTGAAAACTGCTTCCAAGGAGAACATCTGCGTGACGGAGTTCCAGAGGATATTCTTCACTGCTTGGGTTATCTTGGCTACACTCCAGTTCAGCAGATTTTATGGGAGTATGCCAAGTCAGGAGATTACTGGCTTAGTAAAGCGGCTTGTATGGGGCTTATTAATTTGCCCTGTGTCGGACTTGAACGCGAAATTGAAGAACAAATCAAGAAGTGCTATGGAAAAAGCCTTTTTCCTGAATTTATTCCTGCTTTAGCTATCAAGACAAACAATGATTCTCTTCTTGAGGAAATTTTTCAGCTTGGTCAAACTATGGCTTCAACTGATTGTAACGGTGGAATTATTTTGGGTGTGGCTCTTTCTGGTAAAAAAAGCTTTGATTTGTTTAAGAAAATAATATGGAATCCCCACTGGGAAGCTTACAGCGGGAGTACTGGCTCTGATTTCTACTTATACATAGGTACACAGTATTTAAACATTAGCTGTGTAGAGCTTTATTTAGAGATGAAAGCGCGTCAAGAGGGCGGTACAACAGCCCAATCTCAACAATGGCATGATTTTTTAGTGATTGAAGCCTTGCTCAATTTGCAGATTGCCCGTCCTCATATGGGTTTACGCTTTATTTCTGAAATTGATGAAAGCTACTCTCAACTCTATACAGATTTCTTCACTTGGTCTGACCCAAATCATGACGACTCTATTATTGGGTTAGCAAAGAAAATATTGGGTGATAGTGAGCTCAGAGTATCGAGCCTATATGAAATAAAAAAACAACTGGCACTGAGGATGGAACAAGAGATAGAAAAACAACAATTTTAATATTATACTTTCAATCGATTGGCTTGGCACAGACTTTTGATGAAAAGGAGTTTTAACCATAGCTTGTAGTATCTTTAAAATCAGCTAGCAAAAACCCGATCGCACCAAACTATTTATCTAAATCTGTAATAGCTATTCTAGTTTTCTCTTTCGTAAAAACATTCACTAAAAGCCGCCCAAGTTGCCATAGTTCTCCATCTGTGACAATGCCATATACTGGTTGCGCTTCATTCTTATTCATCTTCTGCGCTGCAATTAACTCGGCAAGGCATTGTCCCCAACCTTCAATAAAGTTATTCTGCTTCGCTTCAACAACGATGACAAGAGGCAAGCCCAGTATGGTTTTTCCTAATTCTGACTTTGTTGATATCAAATAATCGGGGGTGCCTGTGAGTTTATTGTCATAAGTAATGGATTTATGACTCCAGAGTGTGTATTTGTCAACAAAGCTTTTATAGACTTCTCTCAAGATTGGATAAATAACATTCTCACAGCGAGAGGCTTCAGATGTAAAAACATCTATATTGTCCAGATTAAATTCAAGTTCTTGCCTGAAATTCTCAGAAGGCTTCAAGTCAAGATATGAAATAAAGCTTTCCTCTGAATACTTAATATTGTATTCTTGTTGAACTTGAGCAATTGATTTAAAGTCGGTAAATGCCATAATCTTCCTACTGCTCTGCCAACCGTGCTACAAATTTAACGTTCATTCGTTTCCTCCTGCCAGTATCGATTAACTTGATTTGTCCAGTACAAAGTCAGAATTCGTTTTATCATCCAAGTCTGTTGATGTCTCTATCCCTAGGGCATATCTGGTATCACCGGATATTCCCACAACTCGATAGGATTGAGATAGATGCAACTCACGATTGTTTATGGCATACAGTGACTTCACCCTAAGAAAGGCGAAAGAGGAGTTAAATCTGTCCTTCTTGGAGGGAGGACGCTTTTTACCCAAAACCGAACCTATTCCTCCCAGTCCTTACCTGGCAGAGTTTCTAGGAGAAAGTATTCCACTTGCGATCGCAACAGGTTCAGAAAAAGCCCGTTCTGAGCTAATTATCAGTCCAATTCTATTTGAAGTCCGCAAAATCTTAAATCGGCACATTAGCTTCTTCTCAGGTGAAGACTTTACCGTAGATGTAGAAGCCGGATTGAGCGGTGTCTGTGACTTTTTAATCAGCCGTTCTCCCGAACAATTGTTAATTGAAGCACCTGTCATTGTTATCGTTGAAGCCAAGAAACAAAATCTCAAGGGAGGTTGGGGACAGTGCATTGCCGAAATGGTTGCTGCCCAACGATTCAACGCCGCCAAAGAGCAACCCATCTCCACTATTTACGGAAGTGTGACGAGTGGGAATTTGTGGACATTCCTCAAGCTAGAAGCACAAACTGTAACCATTGATTTAACCGAGTATCTGATTCCTCCTGTAGCAGAATTACTGGGTATGCTGGTGTGGTTGGCCAAAGAAGCATAGAAATGCTATGCCAACTGCGGTACAAACAGTCCATGCTCCCCCGAAGCTAAACCTTCCTGCAACACCGACAAAACCCGAATGGCACTTATATAAGCCCTGAAGAGGGATTGAGCAACTGAAATAGGCGATCGCTTTTAATTTGTGAGAAGCGATCGCTTTTTGATGATTGTGGAAACAAAACAGCGAACGATTGAACAGTTAAAGCCAGGATGATTGATGAATTACCTGAGCAATGCTCGCCCCCAAAACTTTCCTATTTGCACTGGCAATACGGCAGCAATCCTCAAGTACCTACATAATCCTTTGAATTGCTTCAATTGTTGAGTTTGACCGGATTAAGGCTACACAGCCTTGAAAAAAATGAGCAGAATTGTGTAGTGCCCCGATCGCCCGACGGGGTAATGTCCCTGCGAAAGTTACCAGGAGTTTTGTGCATGTTTAGCGATCGCTTATCAGAATTGGAGAAGCATTTGAAGTTGCTTTACGAGCAAAGGAATGCTCTGGAAGAGGGCGCACTAATGACTCCAGACGACGAAAAGCGGATGCAAAATGAACAAAAAATTCGGGACAAAATCCGACCTAAAATTCGGGAGTATGAACAAGAGTATCTGCAAGAGCTAAAACAAAGAGCGGTGGGGTTGACATTTAGAGAGGAAGATGCTCAAACGGTAATCGATGTGGTGGCGCAAGAAGTAGAGAGAGTTGAGCGCAAAGTAGACACCTATCCTGATGAGTATCAAGATCGGGTCATCCAGCTTTTGCAGGAGATCAAGACGAAGCTGGAAGCGCCACAACCAACAGCAGCAGCGAAGTTGAAGGGGGTGTTGTCTCCAATTCCACCGTTTATTGGGATTTCCTATGAAGCAGAAATAGATACGGAGAATTTTCTGCGGCAGCATTTCCCGACGTTTACGCGGTTGGTAAAAGGTGCAAAAAAGTAAAGCCCTCTGATCCAGAATTCGCCGCCTTAGGTTGGAGGGGGCGATTTTTAGCGGTTCTCAGGCAGCATCGGAAGGCGGTGGTGGGCGGTGGCGTGGGGTTGTCGCTGCTGCTGACGGGGATACCGAGTGTCTATTTCCTGAAACCGGAGTGGTTAAATCCGGTGCTGGTGACGATGGGTTGGCAAAATCCGGTACAGCGGACGGTGAAGATTTTGGTGGCGGAGTTTGAGGGGCCGCAAGCGCAGAACTACCGCGTCACCGAGACTCTTTTGAACGAGATTAGAGAGAAAACGGCGGACTACAAGGATGTGCAGGTTGTGCCGTTAGGCAAAGCGATTACGGAACGGGAGGGGAAGGACGTTGCCCGTCAGGTGGGGCAGGAGAAGAAAGCGGATATTGTGATTTGGGGCTGGTATGGCAAAACTAAGGACAAAGTGCCGCTGAGTGTTCACTTTGAACTACTGACAAAGCCGGATGCGTTGCCGGAATTGGGCGCAGAGGCACAGGGTAAAGTAAGGTCGCTGCCGGTGGCGACGCTAGAGAGCTTTGATCTACAAGTGGATTTGGCGCAGGAACTCACCTACCTGTCGCTGGTGACGCTGGGGATGTCGCGTTATTCTGCCAATGATTGGGATGGTACTATTGACCGCCTGAATGCTGCACTGGAATCGATGAAGGTTCTCCCCAAGACGTTAGATCGAGAGGCAATATACTTTTATAGAGCCAATGCTTACTACTACAAAGGCAAGAAAGATCGGGCAATCTTAGACTACAATCAAGCCCTCAAACTCAATCCATGCCATGCCTTGGCTTACAACAATCGGGGCGCTGCTTACGCTGATAAAGGCGAGAACGACCGGGCAATCTTAGACTACAATCAAGCCCTCAAACTCAATCCTAGCGATGCCTTGGCTTACAACAATCGGGGCGCTGCTTACGGCACAAAGGGCGAGAATGACCAGGAGATCGCCGACTACAATCAAGCCCTCAAACTCAATCCCAACCTAGCCTTGGCTTACAACAATCGGGGTGTTGCTTACAGCGCTAAAGGCAAGTACGACCGCGCGATCTTAGACTACAATCAAGCCCTCAAACTCAATCCTAGCGATGCCTTGGCTTACAACAATCGGGGCGCTGCTTACAACAATAAGGGCGAGAACGACCGGGCGATTTTAGACTACAAGCAAGCCCTCAAACTCCATCCCAACTATGCCGCAGTTTACAACAATCGGGGCAATGCTTACGGCGATAAGGGCGATAAAGATCAGGCGATCTTAGACTACAATCAAGCCCTCAAACTCCATCCCAACTATGCTGATGCCTACAACAATCGGGGCAATGCTTACGGCGATAAGGGCGAGTACGACCGGGCGATCACAGACTACAATCAAGCCCTCAAACTTGATCCCAACTATGCTCAGGCTTACATTAGTCGGGGCAATGCTTACGGCGTTAAGGGCGAATACGACCGGGCAATCGCTGACTACAATCAAGTCCTCAAACTCAATCCCAACTTAGCCAAGGCTTATGCTGGTCGAGGACTTGCTTACCGCGCTAAGGGTGACAAACAGAAGGCAATTGCTGACTTCCGAACTTGCCTAAAACTCACCCCAACCCCACAACTCAAACAGTTTGCCCAGAAGCAGCTTGCAGAACTGGGTGTGAAGTAACTTAAGGAAACCCAACAGCGATCGCTGCAAAAAGAGCAGTTTCTATCTTGAGTGAAACTCAAAAGCATATAATTAGGACGCTTCAACAAATTCCAGTGAGCTGCTACCTATCAAAAGTGACAGTGAAAATAGTGAAGTTCCATCTCTAAGACAAGCCATTGAGACATGGATCAGCTGAACCGAGAAGCGTAGCTTTTTTTGAAAACTTACTAATCCGTTTCAGTATCTCAGGGCAAGTTGTAGTTAAAAATTGACCATTTAAAGCCAGGATGACTTATGAATTACTTTGTTTCTCCTGCTACAACAACTGATTTGAGAATCGACCCGACGCAATTAGCTACTCAACTAAAGTCTCAATGGCACAAAGCTGAGATTCGCCCGATAACAAATCCCCAGAGAGAATATTCTTTGGAATGGAGTATTCCTATGGAAAGTCGAAATTTAGAGGGAGCATTGGAGAAAACAGGACAGGCTGTAATCCTTGATGGAGAAGTATCTGACTGCGCTAAGTTTTCTCTGTGGTTGCGATCGCTGATCGATCCCAAATACCCCTTATTTTTTTACGACGAAGGTTACTCAGCAGATATCGAACTACACCAGAAGACAACACAAGAGCAAATCGTGAACCTATTTGCTAGCCAAATTGGAACAACCGAGGTGAAAGTACACTCATAGTTGGCTTGCTGTGGCAAGTACTGCAAGCTGACCGACGATAGCCAGAACTAACTTATACCATTTCTCGCGTTTCGTAGAGGTTTGGTGCAGGTCTTCCTATAAAGAATGCTACATATAATCAAGAGCCGTTGTTGAAGAATAAATCGCCTCACGTTAACTAAAACAGAAGTATCAAATAAGACTTTTACCAAGTCATTTGCTCCTGAATCCGTTCTTCTCGTAGTTCCACAATGAAGCTATTGAAGTCAAGGTTGTTAATTGGTTCTGTTTCGATAACTAAGATTCCTTCTTTTCGATAGCTCTTGGGTTGTGGGAATTTTGATAAGTGGGCGGCTTGTGAGATTTGGGTAGTTGTCTCAGGATTTTGCTGATTTAGGGCAGTAATTTTTTCAGTGACAGCCCGGAGAATGAACTGTTCAAATGAGATGCCTTGCTGGTTTGCCCATTTTTCGACTTCTTGCTCAAGTTGAGGGGGAAGGTTCATAGAAGCAGTTATGAATGATGCGGCATATCCCAATTGTAGGAGGTAGCGATAAAGCGCGATCGCTCATTAAAACCCAATCCTTCTAGGCGCACCAAACCCACCAGCTCTATTCTTCCTCGTCGCTGGTGTCATCAATGCGATCTGCTGTAAGCAGCTCTGCTCTAATTAGGTTGACTGTCTGGAAAACCAAACTGATCGGGTAACTCATCTGACGTAATTTTCAGAACCTCCAGCAAAGTCTTGTACTGAACAGGGGTGAGTTTTGGCACCGATCGCCCTGCTTCCCAATTCCTTACGGTTGTCTCTGTCACGCCAAGTGCCTCAGCCAACTGCTTTTGGGTTAGAAATTGCTGCACTCTTAGTCTCATTAGGGGCGATCGCTCAGACTTTTTCATTCATTATCAATGCGATCGCTAACCTCATCTTCCTCGTCAATCTCTTGCCTGGTTTTGCGCTGCAAATCCCCGAACAGTTGTTGAAAACTGTTCAGCCGCGCCCTCAAGCGAGGTATTTTCTGTTCTAGATAAGCCAATTCCTCTTGAGTTTCCAAGATTAATTGGCTAAGCATTCCCCCAGATATTTCGCCTCTTGAAACGCCTGTAAATCTTCTGGATTCTTGACTCTGGATATTTGCGTGATCAGTTCCGTGCGAGTCATTCCCAGACTGGCTGCGACCTGATTCAGGCTTTCCCAGTCCTCTGGGTCGATCCGTCTGCCCTCACTGATCGTCTTCCGGTCTGATTTCGGTCTGCCGCGCTTCTTCTCCATTCCCCGTCGTATTTTCCATTGAGCATTCCCTTGAATTATCGCATAAGCAGAAATTGGCTCTTGACAAAATTATTGCACAACATAAAATAAAATAACTGCCAAACAAAAAATAGATGGCAGCCAAACAGTAAATAAAGTTCCTGACAGGCGATCGCTAAATTAGAGCGCAGCGATCGCCCTACTTGAAAACATTACCCAGATTTTGATAATGAAA
>DALYIW010000106.1:0-20934 GCA_031970155.1 Coleofasciculaceae cyanobacterium CTOTU46601
GTCCCCTTGGCGAATCTTTAGGGATAGATTTCTCACCCCTCCTCTCTCAGTAGAGTAGCTAAAGGTAACATCGTCAAAGTAAATGTCACTCTCAAAATTGGGCAAGTCAATCGCATCGGGTGCATCCTGAATCGCAGGAGTTTCTGACAAAATATCGCTGATGCGTTGCAGGGCTGCTACTCCATCAATAAACGCAGGTAGTGACGCAGTTAAGCCGAGGATATTGAGATTCAATCCTAGCAGTAATACTTGAAACGAGGTAAGGGTTCCTACGGAAATGATATTCCGGTAGGTCATGACTGCACCGATGCTTAAAATTACAAGCTGCGTCAGGACAAAACCAATCATAGGAACTTTCTGCACTAAGTAAGAGAGAAAGGTTGCCCGGACATAAACCTGTTTTAAATCATTTAAATGAGCTAAAAACTCCTGAGACATTCGGCTTTCTAGTCCGAATATCTTGACAACGGTTTGCGAGAGTATATTCTCTTCAACGACGCTGGCAATCTGTCCTTCTTTTTGCAGCAACTTATAGCCGACTTCTGTAGCCATACTGGCAATTTTTGCTGGGGCAATTGTGCAGATGGTTAAACCAATTAAACTGAGAAGCGCTAACTGCCAGTTGAGGAAGAAGAGGAAAAGAATGGAAAACAGGAGGTTACACAGTTCTAAAACAACAACTGTTAGCCCCATTGTAATTACACCATTTTCTACCTTCTGGGCATCGGCGATTAAACAATTGACGATATCTCCAGCTGAACGTCGTCCAAAAAACTCCATTGAAAGACTCTGGAGATGCTCGAATAGAGTGTGTCGGATATTGTTGGTTATCAAAATGCCCAAACGTGCTCCGAGGGAAAGTCCTAGCAAGCCGATGCAGATATAAAGGATTGCTCCTACAGCTAGCAATGACAGGATTAGAACCAGAAAACCGTAATTTTGGGGAATGATGGCGGCATCGATGATGAATTTTAAGCTGGCTCGGAAGACTGAATCAAATGCTGCGTCGAATATTAGGCAGATGAAGAGTAAGATAAATTGCCATTTGTAGGAGGCAATATATTTGTTGAGGGTTTTGAAGAACCAAATAAGTTCCATGAGTTATGGGAGTCAGTCTACAGGCACAATTTATACTGTTACTTTGGCAGTTTTAATTTGGATGAAATTCTTATTAATTAGCGTGGGCAATGCCCACCCTAAAGCGATTTTTAATCACAGATTATCAGCGTCATAAATCTGACTTTATTGAGGATTCTTTTGACTTGTAACTATTTAGAAAATACGCATGATCTTCTCTTTGTTTTTAGAGGTTTGTTTGTTGTTTTAATTGAGTTTTTTCTACTCATTTTTTTGTACATTAGCCTATATAAAATCGACTTGCTTAGATTAAGAATCAGAGCTTATATAAACTTTAAAATACTCTAAAATCTATAGCGATAAAATCAGAACTAATCGGCAATAAAAAACAATTAGTACCGATTAATTCTCAGTATTTCTGCTGTTTTGAAGAGCAGAGATCAGGCAAGTAGGTGGAAGGTTGTTAAAGGAGTGATCAGTTAAATAGAATCACATCCTGAGAAACCGGCTCCTACTGCCAGCAGGGATAGTATTAGAACCAGAAGACCATAATTTCTGGAATGGCGGCGACATCAGTTTTAGAAGCCCTTTCAACCCAACCCAGAAGAGTAGCGATTGTACTTGCATCGAACTCTTTTGCCTTATTTCCAAGGGATTGATCTGCCTGCCCTTTTGAGAATTACCTCCATTTCCTTTGCATCATCTGGAGTAGGATCTCCTTTTTTATAAGAAAACCGAGCCTCCCTGAACTGCGCTTCCCCTTGAGGTACTTGAAAGGGAAACGAGCGGTTTCCACGAGTAATCGTACCAACCCGCGTTTCCTGCGTCAAAATTCCTGACACAATAAGAATTTGGTGAGGCTCTACTTCAATCGGTATTTTCGTTGTTTTCTCTCTTTCTTGAGACTCCGTTTTACCGTATTTAGACTCCAGTGTGTTTTTAATGGATGCTGAAGCTTCTCCTCCAAGCTCAACTGCTTTAATGGGGGCAGAAACATTGACCGTAAGACTTGCCGATTTCTCTGTAGTTTCAGTAGTTTCATACCGCACCTCATTGGTATATTTTGTTTTCAGTTCAAACTCTTTTTTGAGTGGGAGGCTATTACCTAGATTGTCATAAATTTCATCTTTTCGACTAATCATGATATGTTCCATCTTCTCCTGTGTGATCAAAGGTGTTGGGATACCAGTAACTATCGGCAATGTCACATCAATCTTGCGATCATCTTCATCCGTAGCCAACCATCGGTAAGCCGAAAAATTCCAACTAATACCAGATAACTCAACCTTAATCCAATCCAAATACCAGCCCGCACCGCTCCCTGCGTTATCATGCCAAATTCGAACTTTCTCTATATTTCCTAGCTCTTTATCAACCCTTACCTCGTAAGTATCTTTGGCATCACGTTCAAAATCGTCGTAACCTGTCTTGTCTAACAAGTACCCATTTTTATCAGTTTCTCCAAGCTCACCTATTAGTTGGATACGCACGTTAGCGTTAGTTCCTGCCCCCCGCTTATCACCGGTTTTAATTGTTACGTTGTAAATTGTCATAAACTGACTCCTGTCGTCTCTATACCTATAAGACGAATCCAGAGGTCAATTTCTGAATTTTTCGAGTTAGAGGCTGTTTTTTCCCAACTCAATGCACTCTAAGAGGTTCAGATCCCCGACTTCTGGCGAGAAGTCGGGGATCTACGCTTCAAGAACGAGGTTTCAAAGCCGACTCAACCTCCCCGCGAAAAGGGTAGAGCAACTGCCGACTCAACGCACTTCGATCAGCCTGCATCGCCACAGAATGCAAGATACCTGACTACCAGCGAGAAGTCGGGTAGCTGAACGGCTGTATCAGTGCTTCAATATCTTCCAAGAGTGCGATCGCTTTGGGCGCTGGTGCTATCAAGGCGATCGCTCTGTTTTCCCCTTTATACATGCATAGTTTGTTGATTGTGTCAAGTTCGCCCTGAGGTGGGATGGGTGCCACAGATGTGGGGATACTACCACTCAACAACTGTATGACTTTTAGCCAACCAGCGAGTGAAAACCGACACCCTCTTCTATAGCCTGTTTCAAACCTTCCCCAGTATCTTCTTTGAACTGATTAACCAATCTCCAGAACAAGCCGCTACCTATGAATTCACCTCTCGCGAAGTCAAACAACTGGCCTTCCGCTTAGATGGTTTATTTTTACCCGCGATCGATGAGCCAGACTTACCTTTTTATTTGCTGGAAGTTCAGTTTCAGCCGGATGAAAATTTATACTATCGCTTGTTTGCGGAACTGTTTCTCTACTTGAAGCAATACAAACCCCCTCATCCTTGGCGAGTTGTCGTCATTTATCCCACTCGCTCTACTGAAAGAGAACAGACTTTACAATTCAGGGAACTCCTTACTAGAGTTGAGCGCCTGTACTTGGATGAGTTAGGAGAAGCCGCAGAAAATTCGCTTGGGGTGAGCGTTGTTAAGCTAGTGATTGAGTCTGAACAGACAGCACCAGCACTAGCAAGGCGCTTAGTCGAGCAAGCACAGCAACAGCTATCCGATGAAGCAGCAAGGCGTGACTTCATCAACTTAATTGAGACAATCATCGTTTACAAATTACCGCAAAAAAGCCGCGAGGAGATAGAAGCTATGTTTAGTTTAAGTGAACTCAAACAGACTAAAGTTTATCAAGAAGCGAAGCTTGAAGGTTTAGAAGAAGGGAAGCTTGAAGGCTTGGCAGAAGGGAAGCTTGAAGGCTTGGCAGAAGGGAAGCTTGAAGGCTTGGCAGAAGGGCAGCAGCAAGGTGAACTAAAAGCCAAGTTAGAAGCCATACCGCGAATGCTTGAGTTTGGGTTAAGCTTGGAGCAAATCGCTCAGTTGCAAGATTTGCCCTTGGCAGTTGTTCAACAAGCAGCAAAATCCTTTCAAGAACAAAATATTGCGGCGTTTATTGAATTGTTAAATCATCAACGTCAGCTTTTTTCTCCTGAAGACTTGGCTAGTTTGGCTCAGTTAATTCAACCTTTACCCGATCACATTGAAGATTTATCAAGTGCGATCGCACAGTGGTGCCAGCAGGATGGACACTCGGCACAGCTTGAGGCTTGGCGTCAAGTCCTCTCAGGTTTATTGAGTGCTACGGTTGAGAAACTCTTGAGGACTAACCCTGACACCCTTGACACGGGTGAGTCTCCTCTCAACAAACCAATGCTGCATCATGCGATTGAGAACTGTAAGGAAAGAGAAGGCGATCGCTCCTGAATCCAAAATCCCCGACTTCTCGCGAGAAGTTGGGGATCTGAACCGCTAATGCTATGAGGGGATGGGGCACAAAGGTCTTAGAGGAAATAGAAAAAGTACAGGGATTGTAGGGGCTCAGGCTCGCCGTGCCCCTACCCCGTACCTCAAACAATAGAATTCTTAACCGATAAGAGATTAACCCCTCTTATTTTTTATAGAATAAATTTATCATCTGAATTTTTCGAGTTAGAGGTAGTTTTTTCCTAACTCAACACACCTCATCAAACCCACCTCAAGTACGAGAACTCTAATTTCCACCCATCGCACTAGATTGTGTCACTGAGTTGAGGTCAGAAACAAAAGATGTAGGGTAGGCGCTGACAGCAGTGCCCACCCTACATCTGTTTTCAATCGCATTTCATCAGCTTACAGATGTAGTTTTACTGATGAATATATTTGTTCTAGAACCAGCGCCAATGTCTATACATAATTAGCCTCCTTTTAGATTAGTTTGAGTGGGTTTTTAGTCGAGACGAAATTTGATTTTTGTCTCTACACCTATAAGACGAATCCAGAGGTCAATTTCTGAATTTTTCGAGTTAGAGGGTGTTTTTTTCCAACTCAATGCATCCCATCAAACCATCCTCAAGCACGAGAACCCTTTCGCCTCTTACCTTTCAACCGTTTCACAGCCTCCTCAACCTCCCCGCGAAAAGGGTAGAGCAACCGCCGAGTCAACGCACTTCGATACGCCTCCACTGCTCCCTTCACATCCCCCAACCCCAACAAAGCTCTCCCTTGCCAGTAACAAGCCATAGCCGGGTCAAACTCCATCAGTTCCTGAGCGAACTGACAAGCCTTTTCCAACCATTTCCGACTCGCCACCTCATCCCCCAGCCCTCGATAACTCTCCCCCAGCCACACCGCAGCAGACACAGATTGCAGATAACCCCCATCTTGTGGTAACAACTGCCATCCTTGCGCCAAAGCCTCCACCGCCTCCCGGTGTTTAAGAGCCAGCGCTAACACCCGCCCATGAGCAAACCAAGCATCAGGTAACTGGGGCTGAAGTTGCGTTCCCTGCATAGAGACACCACACCCCCGCTCAATTTCTTGAAAACTTTCCACCAGCACCCGCCCCGCCGTTGCCCAAACACTCCAGCGCTCAGGAAAACGCTCAAGCATCTCTTCTACTATTGATGTAAGGATTACTTGACGGTTAGATCCCCCTAAATCCCCCTTATCAAGGGGGACTTTGAGACGACGGTTAGATCCCCCTAAATCCCCCTTATCAAGGGGGACTTTGACTTGATTCTCCCCCCTTTTTAAGGGGGGTTGGGGGGGATCGAGAGGGGTAGACACAGAAGTCACAGGCAAAATCTCACACAACGCCCGATAAATTTCACAATCTTTAGGATATAGACGATAAGCCTTCAGCATCACCTCAGCCGCCCCCTGATATTCCCCCGTGTGGAACAAGCACCGCCCATAGGAATACCAGCCCATAGGATAATTCGGGTGTTCCTCAGTAAACCGTTCCAACACCTCTACCCCTTTCGCCCACTCCCCTCGGAAAAGGTGATAATAGGCCAGCAACTCGTGGGCATCTGCCGCATCAGGAGCCAGTCGCAACACAGAACTAATGATCTGTTTAGTCTGCTTCCCCTCCTCACCCGATATCAATCTCATCCGGCAACGAGTATCCGCCAGTCGTTTGAGTACCCGGAAATCATCAGGAGCTAACTGTAGCAATCTGCTCAACCGCCCCTGCGCTTCCCGAAAATTCCCCACCGCCTGACTCGCGTCATAGCTGTCAATCAGCGCTACAACATCATCCGGGTTCAGTGACAAAACCCTATCAAACGCGAGCATCGCTGCAACCGCATCCCCTCTCCCCACCTGCACCTGCCCCAACGCCAGCCAGTGAGCTGCATTGTTAGTTTCTAGGGAAGCCGCCGACTCAAAAGCGAGTATCGCTGCCTGAATGTCACCTCTACAGACTGCTATCAATCCACTGATATGCTGCCCACTCGCCTCATTGCGAACCAAGGGCAAAGCACTCTCATAAACCACCATTGCCTCAGCCTCTTGTCCCATAAGCTGCAAGAGTTTCGCCAATTGCAACCGCACGTCAATCAAGGGTTGCTGCCGTTCAATCACTTGGCGATACTCCTCAACCGCCTGCTCAAGGTAACCCATGGCATACAGCAGATTAGCCAACTCCAACCGTTTCTTCCATCCAGAAGGATACCGCTGCACGTACTCACTTAATGTTTTCAGCTTCTGGTCAATTCGGGTTGGCTTTTCGTCTAAAACCAGGTAAGCATTCAACTCCACCCCAGAGAACCCAGTGAGCGATACCAGCCGTAGTTCAGTGTTTCTAGACATGATGCTGTTAGTTGATAATTAATCGTCTCGTCCATGCATCCTGTAGTTTTCACAGCTAGAAAGTCGGGTATCGTCGTTTCATCAGATTGAAATCGCTCCACCACAGACTTCCCCCTTGTACAGGACTCGGAGGAATCTAACAGAGCATCATCCAACCCTAAAAAATACTTGCTTAAACGCTTTTGCAGAAAATCTCGTGCTTGTTGGATGCGCTTGTAAACGTTATCAAGCGAGAGAGCAAGTTGTTGGGCAATATCTTGATACGAAATAGGATTCCCCCCCATCCACTTGAAGCAGCAACGGTAAAGATAATCTCGATTCTGCTGCCATAGCTGCCAAAATGCTTTCTCTATATCTTCAGAGCAATTCCGAAGGCACAAAACACTAACGGATTGAGAGTTTGACATGAGTTAAAAACTGTTATTGTGCCCAATAGGTTGTGAGAAATATCAAGGAATATTCTTCTGTTCCTTTTTGAGTTGCATCCCAATGCCAGCCAAAAATTAGCCCAGTGCGATTTTATTTCGCCCGTGCTACATTTACTACTTTTGCTGCTCTGAGCAGGATAACTTCTTACTAAACCGAGTGATAGGTTGCCACCCGGCTTAGATTCGAGGTCTGAGTTTATCAGAGTTTTGCACTAACAAATTGCTGATAAACTATTCAATCTAACGCCAGCGTCGCCAAAATCTGAAGATTTATTTTTCCTTTTTTTGTAGTTTTAATTGTTGTTTATTCACCGAACATCTATTATCTTTTACGCAAGATTTATTCGGCTGGGAATGAGATTCAGTTGCTCTTTTGCAAGAGGCTGCATCCTTTCCATCTCTCTATAATGGCTCACATCCCCCGCCCCTGTCAGTTGGAAAAGTCGGCTCGTAAAGTCGGATCGTTGCCTAATTTAGACATTCCTGAGAGACTGCAACATCACGCACTAAAACACCTCCGTAATAATGCTGAAAATTTATCCCAGTGTCTACGCTAATTAATGTATTTTTTTACTTTCCAAGAGAGAAAATAATCTAGTTTTATAGTATTCATAAAGAAAAGATTTGACACCGAGCTACACGGTTGTTCGTTAGGTTCTGAATCAAATTAATTTAATCGATTCAAGTTTTAATAACAACAAAATAAGCCTGCTCAGAGTCGAGAGATTTCATAGCTCACCCTAACAGCGTTCTTTGAACGCAACTTAGTATCAAATGAGCAACTCCAGAGTAGATTGTCAAAAAAAACGACAAAGAAAGCATGGTAGAAAAAGCCTTGCCTGTCCAGTCAAACTCGATGAAAACACAGCAAGGCTACAAAAAATGTCTACATCCACTGTGCAAAATTGTGCCCGATAAAATTGAATTGTTTTGATAGAATTTCAGGCAAGGTCGAGAGCATGTTGCTTCAGTTCATCGAAGGAAATGTATTCCACCGCCGCTGCATGAGTCGCAGATAAAACGACTGGTGGAGCAACTCCAGCATCTAGCGCTTCTTTCCATCGACTCGCACACAAACACCAGCGATCGCCTGGTTTCAGTCCAGGAAAATTAAACTCTGGAACGGGTGTACTCAGGTCATTTCCCTTCGATTTGGTGAAGGCAAGGAACTCTTCAGTAACTTGTGCACAGATGATATGCACACCAACGTCACCAGCTCCTGTGCTGCATGTTCCATCCCGATAAAATCCAGTCATAGGGGAAGTACAGCAAGTTTTCAACTCTTCTCCAAGGACGTTTTTAGCACTTGTCACGATCGCAACCTCTGAGTGTTGATTGTTCACTGTTAACTGTTAACTGTTGACTGCTGAGTGTCAAGGGTAGGACTTACGCATTAAATAAATGGTGCTTTAAAGATTAGACCTGTGAAAATAGGGAGTTGGGAGTCGGGAGTCGGGAGTCGGGGAAGAAAGGCTATTTTCATTTAAAGAATTCTTTTGTTCGACTTAATTAAATTTAGGAGCTTGTACCCTCATCCCTCATCCCTCATCCCTCATCTTTTTTGCTCAAGGCGACTTGTAGCTAGCAACCCGGATGCTTAGTTCCACAGTACGCGGATCGCGGCTAAACACGAATGCACCTTCCTCGGTTTCGCCACTAGCCAGAAAATCGATTTGCTGTTCGCCAGTTTCCTCAACTTCGCCGTTGATGCGTAGTTCAGCAATGACTTGAACTGACTCAGCTGTCTCGCCGCCTGTATTCTTCACTGAAAACGGAACATAAAATTGTCCTGGTGCTTCGCGAACTTCACTGCTGCGGGTTATGGATAACACAGGGGGTTGGTTCTTTTGAGTCATCCATTTGTAAATTACCAGTCCGACGATCGCTGCCAAAATCAACAAGGCAATACTAAAAGTTGTCCACTCAGCCGCTGAGCGAGGCGGCTTTGGTTCAACTTGTGGGGAAGAATCTGTGTCTCTCATGCTGCAAGGCGTCCTGCTGCGCCGCCAATCGCTGCTGGTAGTCCCAAGACTAATGTGTGGCTCAACCACATAGTCCACGGGTCATTAAAGCTCAGCCGATGGAAAAAGAACAACATAAACATAGAAGCAAAAAGCGAGACAAGATAGCACATGACTGTTTCACTGATGGGGCGTTGGAAAAGACCTTCTTGCTGTCGGCGTTTTTCCTGAGTAGTAAAGCCAGCCTCAAAGACAATGCAGTAAGAAATTATCAGCGATGCTGCAATAATTGCCAAAAGCCATGGAGGTGATGCAGCCGCATCGAGCATGGGCACTTCATCAGTAGGTGCGATGTTAAAGGCAATAATCATGGCACCGATTAAAGTGGCACCGATATCAGCAAGAGTGGCATTGAGTTTTGAGTTGTCTGCTTTGTTGGCCTGAACATCCTGATTATCCGAATCTTGGCGATTTGGAGATGACCAGCGATCGCCACTTAACACACCATCAGCCAAAGCCGCACCCAGCGCAAAAGGAACGCTTTCCAGAATTAACTTACCCAGTGCTTCATTCAACGGCGTTCCTTCGTTAATTTCACCTAACAATACGAGAATACACGTCGCGCAGATAATGCCGATCGCCAGTGCTTCAACGCTGTCAATCAGTGTATCGAAGAACTCCTTACTTTTAGTTTTGCGAAAGCCTTCAGTACGATTGAGGAGAAAAACAACTACAAAAGTAGTGGCAAGAATACCCAGCATTAAGGGTGGAGATGTCTCAGAACCAATCCACCACACTTCCATCGTGTATAGCAGCGGAATTCCAAATAAAAAACCACCTGAGGCACCACGAATGAGCGCGTCAAATTGAGTTAACCAGGAGTTAGAGCGTTGACGTTTTCTTCGAGTGCGTTTTGCCATGAATTGCAGAATCTTGCTCCTACTGATGCTTTGACACAAAAAACTTTCCTACAAGAGATTCCATCAGCTGGCGAGGATGAGATTACTTGCAAGAATTATGTTTTGCTCTAGGTTCAAATAATACCAAACCTTGGTGCTTCAGCGATTCCTTCTATATATAGAGGTTCCACCAGAACTGGATTGACGTGAATATGAACAATTGTGCTAGAGAAATAGGGAGTAGGGGGTAGGGAGTAGGGAGTAGTGGAAGAGAACTTTCCTGTACTTACTGCTCTTTACATTGATAATCTTCCGATAAAAAAACAAGTACCCGGCCAGGTACTTGCTTTTTTTATTTACTTAAATTGAGCCAAGTAAGGCTATCATTAACAACCAGCAGAAGCATTTTGGAATTGCTTGTAGAGTTCTTGGCGGATTGGTTGGCTAGCAACGCCGTTTTGTGTGGCCTTAATTTTTGCTTGGAACTTCTTGACCGCAGCAGTAGTTTGAGGGCCGTAGAAGGGTTGGTTATTGGGCAGCCCTGCATTGACTACAACATTCAATTCGTTTTGCAGAATCTTCATTACCTCCTCAGCCTTCGCCATAGTCTTGGGTCCGACGACACCATCCACTGTGAGTTTGTACTCTTTCTGCAATTTCTTGACAGCTTCTACAGTGACTGTATCTGTTAAAGATGAGTCATCGTTGGATACGGGAAAGTTAGGGCCATCTGCTGAAGTCTTTGATTTGTAACCAAAGCCATTTAAGATGCTGACGAATTGCTTATTGGTGTATTGCATAGTTGATCTCCTTAGAAGTGTAGTAGTCAAGCGGTGAGTTTTTTTTCTTGACTGAAGTTGTTTACAAAATAGGTCTACAAGTGTTTCAGCCTCATTTCTGAAAACTTGGAATAACATTACCCAAGAGGGTACTCTTGAAGAAAAGGTATTGACAAATTAACTTTTATGTGTGTACAGAGTATTCTCCTTCAGTATCCTTGTACTCGCCACTCCCTTTATCAGTCAAGAATTAATGGAAATCCTAACTTCTCGTATGCAGACGGTACAATCGTCGCTCATTCCCATTATCGGAGAACTGATTCGCAGCAACCCTGGAACAATTTCTTTAGGGCAGGGTGTGGTTTATTATGGCCCACCACCAAAAGCAATAGCGCTTTTGCCTGAATTTCTCGCTGATCCAGAAAATCATAAGTACCAATCTATCCAGGGGATTGCACCCTTGCTGTCTGCAATTGAGGCAAAACTGAAAGCTGATAACGGTATCGAAATTAACGGGCAAAATTGCATCGTTGTCACAGCAGGCAGCAACATGGGGTTTGTGAATGCGATTCTTGCTATCACCTCGCCAGGGGACGAGATTATTATCCAGACACCTTTTTATTTCAACCACGAAATGGCGATCGCAATGGCAGATTGTCGTCCAGTGTTAGTGCCAACCGATGAAAATTATCAGTTACGTCCACATGCGATCGCTCAAGCCATTACAGAAAGAACACGGGCAGTTGTCACAATTTCCCCTAATAATCCTACTGGGGTAGTGTATTCACAAGAGGCGTTGCGGGAAGTTAATCAAATCTGTCGCGATCGCGGAATTTACCACATTAGCGATGAAGCGTATGAATATTTTACTTACAACGGGGTAAAACACGTTTCGCCAGGAGCATTCCCCCAAAGCAGCGAGTACACCATTTCACTCTATTCGCTGTCTAAAGCCTATGGTTTTGCTAGTTGGCGAATTGGATATATGGTCATACCAGAACACCTACTCGTCTCAGTTAAGAAAGTTCAGGATACGATTCTGATTTGTCCCCCGGTAGTTTCACAGTATGCAGCTTTAGGGGCGTTGCAGGTGGGAGGTGGTTACTGTAAGGAGCATATTTGTGCGATCGCTTCTGTGCGACAGTTGGTGCTAGATTCTTTGAAACGCCTGGAAGGTTTATGTACAATTACGCCTGCTGATGGTGCTTTCTATTTTTTCCTGAAGGTTCATACTCAACTAGATGCTTTTGAGTTAGCAGAGAGACTGATTCGGGAACATCGAGTAGCGGTGATGCCTGGTACAACCTTTGGGATGAAGGATGAGTGTTATCTGCGCGTTGCTTATGGTGCATTGCAAAAAGAGACGGTGGAACAGGGAATTGAGCGATTAGTGCAGGGGCTGCAAACTATTGTAGGTTCAGACAATTGAGATGACAGACTTGCTTGAAATCAAGCCAACCTGCTCGTGTCACAGAGCTTCTAGGAATTGCTTAAGACTATCAAACCCAGGGCTGTCCCAAGGCCAGTAACCAGCTTTAGCTGCTTCTCCTAAACGCTTGTCCGGCTCAATCTGCGATGATAACCAAGCATGTACCCGCGCCTTTGCTTTATTGTTGGGTTCTCGTCCAACTGTTGTGTACACACAATCAAAGTAATCGTCTACGCACTGCAAAACTGGATCTGTCACAACTGCGGCTAAACAAAGGTCTTCTAACATTCCTGTGTTTTGACCGTCTGGAAGAATCATTACGCTGACTTGGGGATTGTCTCCAACAATTTCTCTTGGTTGGCTAGGTACAGGTAATGAAGCACGATTCAAACAATTGCATACACTCTGAAATGCACTTTGAGCAGAATTATCTGCATCCCTTGTAATCCCTAGTGAAACAACATCTAAATAACCTGGTCGTACTACTAAGGTTCTGAGATAACTTTTCAGTCCTTGCTTACCTCCATACTGCTCTACTTGAATATCACTAATGTTGAGATGGGTCAGGAATGCCGTAAAAAAATCTACTTCTTCCTTACCTTCACCAATCAGCAGTTTTGGTTTGGAGAGTGCTTGAGGAGTGCTGGACATCAGCGCATCTCCAAGTTCATTTCATCAGAAGTTGCTAAGGTTTCTTGGTCGTAAGTAACTGCTCTGATATCATCATTTACTCGCTCAAGTCGATGATAACGGAAATCGTATTTCTCGCTAGCCTCAAATGCTTCGTGAGCAGCTTTAATACACTCTAGACTATGAGTGGTGGCAAATATCTGAACATCTGCTCGGCGTGCGGCATCAGCTATGGCTTGCCACACATCTGTCATCACTGAGTAATGCAAACCATTTTCAATTTCGTCAATTAAGATGGTTCCACCTTTAGCATTTGCGATCGCTAATATAATCGAAAGCAAACGCCCTATGCCTTCTCCCATTAACGGTAGTGGTACAAGTTCACGCATACCAATATCACCGTAGATGATCGGTTCGCGCTCCATAACTAGCAAGGTAAGACGTTGCAAGCGTGGCTCTAATAAACGCAGAGTTTGTAACACTTCGTCTTGTCTCCCTACACGTTCCAGATTACTGAAGCGTTGAGCATCTTCTTTAGGAGAACCTGTGCTAGTTGTGAGATATATACCCAAGGGAAATTTTTCGCGACGAGAACGTCCTAGGAGTCTGCCATTGGTTGTCCAACTGCTGCGTGAAATGATTTTTTCCCCTGTTTTATCCTGATACTCCAGTACTAATTTATTGTATAGTTTAACCTCGGTTGTTAGTGATTCATTAGCTTTAAAAGCTGCTGGATTATCATCAAATAATGATAATTGAGATTCTTCTACTCCAGCTAAACAAATTTTTAGAGAGCTTCTCTCAGAATCTTCATTTATACTGCTTATTTCAATAGCTTTGTCTAGATCTTGGTCAAAGAAAAATCCTCTCATTTCTTCGAGATCCTCAAATCTACCCTTGCCAATACCCCGAAGGCTATTAACCTGTAATGGTGATTCAGGGTTGGTTGGGTTGATGAAAATAAAAATAGCTTCTAGCAGTGATGTCTTACCTACGTTATTCTTTCCAGCGATTAAGTTCACTCGTTCCAGTGGCTCAAGGCTCAAGTTCTGGAAGCAACGAAAGTTCTTGAGTGTAAATGAGTGCAACATGGCTTAATCCAATGCCTCTGGCTCGTTGAAGCTTCTTACCAATAGCAGCTTATTTTCTCGGCGTCAATCAACGTGAGTTTTATCGCACCCCCAACTCATCCCTCACCCTCAGACTCTCGCTTAGGTGGCCCAAACTCGTCAGGCAACTCCTCAATACTTTTGCCCAACTCCCTACACAATGCCTTCATTTGAGGCACAGTCAGCATTGCTTCAGATACTCCTCTCTCCCAGCGACTAATCGTCGTGACTCCTACGCCAATCCTGTACGCCAGCTCTTGTTGAGAGAATCCTGCCTCTTCTCTAAGTTTTTTCAACGGGGACTCGCTCTCCTCTGAGTTGGACTTGTTTTTTTTTTCCATAGCCACTAAATTTACCTGTCAGTGTTGACAGATTGATTAGTCAATGCGAACATACAATTGGACATAGAAATCAGCTGGAAATCCGGAAAGCTACCTCTGAGCTAGTTAGGTGCTTCCCTAGATACCCTTTTGGGTGCCTGCTGCTTTATCAGTGTCTTACAAAAGTTGTCATCACACCACAACCTAGTAGGCGTTTCGCTTGGATCAGTCATACCAAGTTGCGTTCTAAATCGTAAAACCGTAGTGCGAGCATCTTGCTCGCGTGAGTTCTCCGGTTCGCACTACATTACGCCTTGGACTGCAACTTGCTATCAGCACTTCGCCTGAGGTTGTCATATTTGCCTGAACGAAACGTGCGTAAACCTCGTGCGTTGCTGTTCTCCTATGTCCATCTACCCAATCGGCAAAGCTTTGCTATTGCCAGGAGTTTCTCATGACTTACAAAACTAGGCTATTTCCGTGGTGCATCATTCGCCCTCAACCCAACATGACGCAGACTATCGTTGCTCGGTTTCGGCGTCGCTGCGATGCAGAGTCCCACCTCCAACTTCTTCGCCAGCTACTCCCCAACGCTCCTCACACCATCATGTTTGATATCGCACCAGACAGTCGAGACGAAGACAGTGAGAGTAGCGAAGTCAGCTAGGGAGAATGTCAAACTACGAAAATTCCACCAACATTGCTGCTGATAGTACTTGCTAACTGCGAAGTGACAACTGCCAGTAAGTCATTTCCTCGGAAGATTTGAGCGCCATCAGCACTATCGGCAAACCGCAGGTTGTCCAGGCTATCTACCTTAAAGTGCGTAGCTCCAAGCTGGAAATTTTTAACAGTGTCGTAGCCTTCCCCAGTCTCCAACACAACGGTGGCAGCACCTGCACCCAGCCAGATAGTGTTTAAACCAACACCAGCGTCAATGAAATCGTTACCGCCGTTGCCGTAGATGGTGTCATTACCTACGCCAGCTAGAATCCTGTCTGCCTGGGAACCGCCGTAGATAATGTTGTCGCCGGAACCACCTGTCAAGGTGTCTAATCCGCCGTTGCCGTAAATAGTGTCATTTCCATTACCGCCTGAGATGAATTCATTACTGCAAGACCCCAAAATGCTATCGTTGCCATTTCCACCAAAGAGAGTGTCTTCGCCACCGTAACTGTAGATGGTGTCATTGCCACTTAGAGCACTGATAATCTTATTAGCACTGCTGCTGTACAAGACATCATCCCCTGAAGTTCCAGTACTGTATCCCGGAACAGAATCTTGGGCTGCGAGTACTGCAAAAATCTCGTCGGCACCGTAGGCAATGTTATTGAAACTCGGATCTAACGATGCGAAAACATTAGTTGGCAGACCAGGAACAGCAGTTGTTTGACCTTGAGTTGCCCCAGGGTCCGACTGCGTGTCAACTTCAATATGCAGGGGAGTTTCCGGCGAGAAGTCTGTCTCACTGAGGTTAAGTGCTGCAACCAGATCCCAGACTGGGTTAGGATCATTTCCGCTCTGAATGACTGTCAGTGCAAAGTCTAAGAACTCTGCAGAGAGCTTACTCTCAGGAGTGCCTGTAGCCTGCCATGCTTCGAGAATTTGGCGGTCAAATGAAATCTTGCTCGTTGCATCAAGGGGAGTCAATTGTATGTTTAAGCCCTGCTCTCCTGCTGCAAACACTTCCTGAGCAGCAACCGGATCGAGCCAAATGTTAAACTCGGCAGCTGTGTTAGTAGAAAACGGCGGCTCGGGCAGTACTCCTAGATTTCCTGGCTGGTAGACTGCCCCTCCCATGACTTGCACGACAGAAATGTTGTCGATAATAGATGGGTCAAGGCGCAGGGCTTCTGCAATGGTGGTCAGCGGACCGGTTGCCAGAATTGCTACCGGTTCTGGTGAGTTCTTCACCGTGTCCACAATCAGTTGTGCTGCACTCTGCGTCTGGAGCGGTGAGGCTGTGTCTGGCAGGGTGACAAATGGTGCCCAGAAGGTATCCGAACCAGCCCGGATAAAGTCTGGAAAGGCATTATTTCCTTCCAAGGGATTGGGAGTGCCAATCCCAACCGGAATGTCGGTTACTCCCAGCCGTTCTAGCATCCGGGCCAGATTATTCACAAAGATGTCAGGACGGGCAATCCCGTTGCTAATTGCAATAGCCTTAACGTCGAACTTGGGATTAGCCAACATAAACGCTAGAGCAGTCATCCCATCCTGACTGCCATCGTCATCTACGATTAGGGGAATGGGGTTGATGGAATCTACCATTACTTTTTCTCCTTGTGTAGTGTGAGCTGTTTTGCCGTGCCAAACTTCTACTGTTTACCCATCTTGAAAAAAGAGGTCACAAGTCAGGAGTATCCAAGTTGAGATGATCCTCTCTCTGAACGAGAGTAACTATATAGTCAAAAAAGACTGACTCTATGAAGCGTTGATAAACTGGCAATGAAATTTTGATAAAGAATCCGGTTATTATTTCAAATAAAAACTTTTCCTACTTTTCCTGCCTACTGAAAACAAAAATTAATCTAAAAAACTACTTTTCCTACTTTTGACTTAGTTTTAATTGTTCTAATGTAGTCAGTGGTTATTTGTAACAGACTACTGACCACTGACAAAAAACTTGGCTCTCCCGTACTTGTGGTGGAAAACCTGAGTTGTGGTGCATCGGGCAAGGGGAAATCCTGATCCAGCAAGCATTTCGTCAAAACCATAATTCTCGCTGATCACCATAAATACGGGAGAGCCAGATTGAAGCCTCAGATGAGTTCAGAAGCTTTCCAGAATCGGGCGGTGCTACTGGCGGAACATAGAGAAATAACTTGGGGAGGATGTGACTGAGAAGGATGAAGTGCCCCATAAATAATGGGCTTTAAATATTGAATATTTCTTGTTTTCTTCATAAATAAAGGTGCTTTACCCTCATCCCTCATCCTTTCTTGGTTAGGCAACTACGGGTTTGCAGCTAGCTAATACCTGATGCAAGTTGACCACATTTCCAATAACTGCGATCGCAGGCGCTTCAAACCCACTTACCTCAACTTGCTCCACAATACTCTCTAAAGTACCGATTAATTGTTCCTGTTCGGGTCGTGTCCCCCAACGAACTAAAGCCACAGGCGTTTCTGGGCTGCGACCTGCTGTGGTCAGTTGCTCAACGATGTGGGGTAAGTTATGAACTCCCATGTAGATGACGATCGTTTCTGAACCGTGTGCGATCGCTTTCCAATTCACCTCAGGTCGATACTTTCCTGCGGCCTCGTGACCTGTAACAAACGTTACAGAAGAACTATAATCCCGATGAGTTAGAGGAATCCCGATATAAGCTGGAGCAGCAATACCAGACGTAATACCAGGCACCACTTCCACGGGTATCCCAGCATTCACCAAATCTTCCATTTCCTCGCCACCGCGCCCAAAGACAAACGGATCGCCACCTTTTAGCCGCACCACAACAGCATTAGTTTGTGCTTTTTCAATCAGCAACTGAGTAGTTTCTTCTTGCACAAGAGAATGACGGCCTCGGCGTTTCCCTGCATTAATTTTTTCGGCATCAGGGTTGATCATCGCCAATATTTGAGGACTAACCAGAGCATCATAGATGACTACATCAGCATTTTCCAAAAGTACTTTACCCTTAACCGTTAGTAAGCCAGGGTCTCCAGGTCCAGCACCCACCAAATATACTTTGCCCAGACATGTTGGATAATTCATATTCATTCAGGTTAGAAGCTTGCAAGGTTTGAACGTTGAAGGTTTAATCGTTCAAATGTTCTATAGCAATTTTCAATAGGGTTCAACACAGTTTTTATTCTTTTAGGGGCACGATAAGATGGTGCCCTTATAATGTGGTATATACCCCTGAAAACCGCTATATCTACCAACATTTCAAGGTTTCAACCTTCCAACTTGTTAACAAAAAACAGACCAGTCATGTGGCAAATAAATGTTGATCAGCTTAGGATGTAGACCTGATGTTTGAACAGGTAGCGAGTGTTCTACACACTAGCAACAGTATTTTGCAATATCTTCCCCACAGGTATCAGCTAGGAATGACAAAGCCCGAAAGCGCAACATCATCAACTGGTCGTAGAAGGGATTCAGTTTACATAAAGGAGGGATACGTAAGATAGTATGTCCAAAAATTTGAAGAGTCCGTTCAAAAGGACAACGCGCCGGAATTAGTCGGCATAAAAACCGCGCCAGCTTAGGGTCACGAACCTCAATCCCTTCAAGTCGCTGCCCTATGATATTGAATAGCCAGTTCTGACTAAGCTTGCTCAAGATTTTGTTTTCTATTGGAGCATGAATATCAGAAATTAGTGTAGCGTCGGGATTCATAACTCGAACCTTAGTCTGTTGACTCTACACTATTAAGGTTGAAAGAGAAATCCAGTAGTTTTTGATACAAAACTGCTCTCTTTATGAAGTTTACGCATAATAAAAATGCGGCTTTGACATTCAACGAAGCTAGCGCTGATTTCTCCTAAATGCGCTCAATACACTCCGTACTGTCATTACTTGGCTTGTTCACTGTTTTACTAACCGGGTATGCCGTCATCTCCTCGCTAACATAGGGACGCAATAGAGGCTGCAACAACTCCGGCTTTTTCACTTCCGGGTCAAGCCACAAGTCATAGTCCTTCGGCTCCAGAATCACTGGCATCCGGTTGTGGATGGTACTCATTAACTCATTTGGCTCTGTAGTTAGAAGACTACAAGACTCAATTTCTTCACCTGTGGCATCTTCCCAATGCTCCCACAAACCCGCAAAGGCAAAGGGGCGATCGCCACTCAAGCGAATATAAAACGGCTGCTTTTGCTTTTTGTCTTCTTGTTGCTGCCACTCATAAAAGCCATCTGCCAACACCAAGCAACGTCGCTGCTTGAAGGCACTCCGGAAAGCTGGTTTTTCGGCTACCGTTTCCGCCCTGGCATTGATTAGTCTTGCCCCCATCTTCTGGTCTTTCGCCCAGCTAGGAATTAACCCCCAATGCAACATTTTGAATTGCCGATTAGTCGATGCAGACGTTTGTAAAACAGTTGGAACTGATTGAGTAGGTGCAATGTTATATCGAGGCTTTAAGGTAGGCACATTATCTACCTGAAATGCCTGAGCAATGATTTCTGCTGATTGGCTCTGACTATATCTTCCACACATGGTTCTAATCCACGCAACGAATTACGAAGTGGCAAATCTATCTGAGTCAAGCTGATACCACAACGCGGTTTTTACAGTACATTAGTACTATTTTAATCCAAAAATCATCAACGTTCTTGGTCTTTTTTCCGACATCTTGTAATTGAACAAAAAGAAGTAGAAAAAAGAGCGCTTGTAGAGGTAATCTTTCTTTAGATAGATTCACCGTCTCGGTTAGGAAAACAATGACTCAGGGCGGCAGAGCCGTGATTTCTGGCAATGTCCTGGAAAGAACGGTTGAGGCAATATTGCAGACCCATGGATATATTGAAATTTGTCGGGACTTGCCGAAAAAACGACGGCGCGACTGGCTAGTCTACTCGACTGACCCACCAAAACGATATGCCAAGCAAGTCTACATTGGCTTAGGAATTTATAGGACAGATATCTATGTAGACTTTTATATCTTTAATACTGTCACAATTCCTGCTGGTCTGATTGTTGAGTGTAAATGGCAGCAGTCTGGGGGGTCAGTTGATGAAAAACTTCCCTACCTGAATTTAAATATACAAACCTGCTATCCTTCTCCGGCTGTTGTATTGATTGATGGTGAAGGCATGAAGAAAGGAGCAGTTGATTGGTTAACCAGACGAGTTCATGACAACCCTAATTTACTGGCAGTGCATAACTTGACCAGTTTTATGATTTGGGCTAATAAGCATCTCTAATACGAGGTGATTAATACTTCAGAAATTTTTCCACGTTTCGTCCCATTAGAGTTAATTAATCTAGAGGCTGTTATTGAGTTAATTTTAAAATCACTGTAGAGTTCTCGGATAAACTTACAGTCCGAGTTAGATAGCATAACTTTGACACCACGTTCTGCTAGTTCTGCAAAGACGTGCTTGAGTCTGATTTGGTCATCTTGACTAAAAGAGTTGCGACTATAAGCCGTAAAATTACTGGTAGGACTTAGAGGGTGGTAGGGTGGATCGAAGTATACAAAGTCATCACAGCTATTAGCATTTTTGAGAATATCTTCAAAAGGTCTTACCTTGATTTGGGCATTTTGAAGTGCAACAGAGACTGACTGTAGCAAAGCCCGATTGCAGATTTTAGGATTTTTATATTTGCCAATAGGGACGTTAAATTCACCTTTTGAATTCTCTCTGTACAAACCGTTAAAGCAAGTTTTATTGAGATAAATAAGGCGTGCGGCTTTTTCAATTCTAGTGGTGCAATTTATTTGACGTACTTGATAATAATAATCTCTACAGTGTTTAAGTTGATGCTCTTCTAGAAGTGAAATCAGTTCTTCAACGTTATCTCTCACACAACGATAAGCATTAACGAGTTCAGGGTTAATGTCTGTCAAAATGGCTGAGGAAGGATGAAGATAAAAAAATACAGCTCCGCCTCCCAAAAAAGGCTCATAGTAAGTTTTAAAGTCTTTGGGAAAATAATCGATATATTGCTGAATAAGCTTTCCCTTGCCACCTGCCCACTTAACGAACGGGCGAGGTGAAATACTTTGCTGAACATCAGTAGAC
>DALYIW010000106.1:20981-24747 GCA_031970155.1 Coleofasciculaceae cyanobacterium CTOTU46601
TTCGCTTTGTGTCCTCTGTGTTTCTGTAGTTCTTTATCAGCTAAAGCTACAAGTAACTAAGGGCTAACACGGCAATCCAACCGCAGCGATCGCAACTTTGACGCGAAGCACTAGCGTAACACCCTCAGTTGTCGAACTGGCTCACAGATGCTACCAGTAGTACAAAATACAATAGTCAAAATATCTAGAAAAATGAAAGACTTTTTTGAAAACGTCGCTCGCTACCCACGCTACTTTATCACCATCACCCTAGGGATTTTTGTTTTCGTGTTCGATCGCTTCAGACCTCTGTTGAGTCGCCCTGTCAGTGCGATCGCTTTAATTGGTCTATTCCTGGGCGGTTTTGCCTTCATTATTTTCACCCTCCGCGCTATGCTGGGTTTGAGTCCCGTCTAGACTACAGAGTCTGCTAGTCTGCCGAATGCAGGGCGTAAAGTTTAAAAGGTTGTCAATCGCTGAATCTCCCTTTTGAAGGACGTTGCGATCGTCTGTTACCTGTCAGAATTCCTCTAGTTAGCTAAAAGGACTCACCTTAAACGACAGCCAGAAATGTAACAAAGGGGGCGTTATGGCTACAAATCGCCGGGTTTCTCGGGTTGCCTCGCTAATTCAGCAGGAAGTCAGCCAAATGGTACTCCAGGAAATCAAAGATGACCGTGTGGGTACTGGGATGGTTAGTGTCACCGATGTGGATGTTTCTGGCGATCTGCAACACGCCAAAATCTACGTGTCAATCTATGGCACCGATGAGGCAAGAGCAGAGACAATGGCTGGCTTAAAGTCAGCAACAGGTTATGTCCGTCGCGAGTTGGGCAAGCGAATTCGCCTACGTCGCACGCCAGAGGTCGTCTTTATCGAAGACCGGGGCTTAGAGCGTGGCGATCGCATGTTAGCACTGCTCAATCAGCTATCTCAAGAACGCCAAAGCAAAAACCTCGAAGACGATATCCCTGAGGCAGAAGATTGAAGTGTTTGCACAAATCTCAGCCAAGTCGATAGATGACCTGGCTTTAGAAGAACAGGTAGCACAGATGGTTGTGGTTCGAGCATCGGGTTACCTGTTCGATCATCAAATTCAATACCCAGCGTTGGAACCATCAGCACAACAGTTGCAGCATTGGTTGCAAGTATTGGGTATTGGTGGAGTGATTTTGATGGGAGGTAGCGCTGGGGAAGTATGGCTGCGATCGCAACAACTCCAAGAATGGGCAAAAATCCCCTTGCTGATTGCTGCTGATGTTGAAGAAGGCGTAGGTCAGTACTTTGCTGGGGCTACTTGGTTTCCACCACCGATGGCAATTGGCACAGTGGCGTTTGAAACTCCCAAGAAAGCTGAACAATATGCCGAGAAAATGGGAGCAATTACCGCCCAAGAAGCGTTGGCAATTGGTATTAACTGGATGCTGGCCCCCGTAGTTGATGTCAACAACAATCCGGAAAACCCAGTCATCAATGTTCGGTCGTTTGGGGAGACGCCTGAAATTGTCAGTCAATTGGCTTGTGCCTTTATCCGGGGTGCCCAGCAGTATCCCGTATTAACAACCGCCAAGCATTTTCCAGGTCATGGCGATACAGTAACCGATTCTCATCTTGACCTGCCCCTGTTGCCTCACTCGCCACCGCGACTAGCGACGATTGAATTGCCACCCTTTAAAGCCGCGATCGCCGCTGGGGTAGATACAGTCATGAGTGGTCATCTGCTCATCCCTGCCTGGGATTCAGAACGACCTGCCACTTTATCTCAACCTATTTTGACTGATTTGCTACGCAGCTGTTTGGGCTTTGAGGGATTGGTGGTGACAGATGCTCTGGTGATGGGTGCGATCGCTAATCACTATGGCGCAAACGTTGCTTCAGTCATGGCGGTAGAAGCTGGTGCCGATATTTTGTTAATGCCACTCAATCCAGAAGAGGCTATCCAATCGGTCTGTGACGCCGTAGCAGCTGGACGCATTTCGCCACAGAGAATTCGAGCATCGGTAGAGCGCATCTGGAAAGCCAAGGCTAAAGTCTTTCCAAATATCCCTGTTGAAAATCCGCAGACCAAAGAACTAGAAATCCAGGAAGAGGCTACTCATCTAAAATTCTTAACTCATAATTTCCCGCACTTATATGAGAGTCGTCTTTACAACCCTCAACACTCATTCCACTACCTAGCACAACCTGCCGCCGTCAACACGGCTGTACAAATTCTGCATGATTCCCAACAAATGGGTGGTTCTCTACCTTTATCCCTTGAAGCCACCGACAACAACTCCCGTAAGCTACGCAACCTGATTGTGGTGGACGACGCCTTAACTTGTCACTTTTTGGGGCGGCACACTCCAGCTCTAGCGGTTCCCAGGCAGCTGGGTTATGAACTGCGGCTGGTTGACCGCCACACTCCACCTACACGGGAAGATGACGATGATTTCATTGGCTCCCAACCAACTCTATTACAGCTATTTATTCGAGGTAATCCGTTTCGGGGTAGCGCTTGGCTAACGCCAGTTGCTGAAAGTTGGCTTAAGAGATTGTTAAGAACTAATGATTTACAGGCTTTAGTCATTTACGGTAGCCCTTATGCATTAGAGCAATTTCTGCCCAACCTGCCACTGGAGACTCCTTATGTGTTCTCCTACGGACAGATGCCAGAAGCTCAGGCGATCGCCCTTGAGGTGTTATTTTCCCCACCTCTCCCTATTGATACTTTTCTTACGTTTGTTTAACTTTTGTTAACCTAAGCACTATCCCTTCTTTACACAGTCAATAGGGAGCAGCGCTAGACTAACTAGTGACTAGGTGAGGCTTCCAGCTGTTACCTAGTTTACAAAATAGGGTGTTGGTATATCTCAAGACGTTTACGTTTAGCAAATTTTATTAAGAAAGTAAATTTGTTTGTAACTTTCTATACTGAACTAAATTTCTTTTCACGCTAGCGAATATTCGTTTATAGTTAATCGTAGGCTCCTTTATTTACCAGGCTATTACCCATGAGTGCTAACTTAGTGCAATCTACACCATCACTCCAATACTCCATCGACGTAATCCAAGGCGAAGCACGTCATTTGGTCGAGAAGGGGGTTGTCAGTCGGCAGCAGCCCATCTACGTCCTATGCCAGTATATTCCAGCTCGCGAGTGGGTTTGTGTGGAGTGTGAGCTAGAACGGTGCAATTTCTTGCTTAGAGATCGAATTGCTGATCTGATTACTACTGAAGAATGGGATAACGACTAAGCGGCGTGAGAGTTGAAGAGAACAAAAACTTATCCCAAGCAGCAGACAAACCTCTGGTAAGCTATCCAGCCAATTGAATGCCCATAAAAAAGACCTTTATTTCTCACTAACCAGAGAAGGTTAGGATGTACAGCTTGAAATCAATGTTTTATCTCCTTGAGCGTTAGAGTTAGAAATAATCAACCTTCACTTAAGAGTAGGGTGATAGATAGACGAAAGCGATGAAAAACATTGATATCAAAGCTATTTCAGTTGCTATAAAGGGTTAAATCTATCCTCTGAAGATAAAGGGCAAGACTCAAGAGTTTTTTGACCTTTTCTTTTTATCTTTTAATCATTACTACACCATCTTCCTAAAGGAAGAGTTAGATTTCTCCAACGGGTATAGTCATAGTCCGTTGCGTACCCTGAAACAGCGACACTGACTCTAAATAAAGTAAATCCTGCCTTGATCAGACTAATTGGCTGCTTTATGCCCCAGACAACATACATGGGCAGATGAGACATAGCCAGGACTTACGCAAATTGCTGATTTAAACGCTACTGCTAGT
>DALYIW010000107.1:0-24558 GCA_031970155.1 Coleofasciculaceae cyanobacterium CTOTU46601
CCTCATCCCTCATCCCTCATCCCTCATCCCTCATCCCTCATCCCTCATCCCTCATTAGAGGTCTAAGCTCTTATTGGTAGCACATCTACCTTCCCTACTTAACTATTGTTTGTGAAATTATAACTATGGCTCAAACGTTTTACGTCAATCCAACAAACGGCAATGATAGTGCGGCTGGTAGTCAGTCTGCTCCTTTCAAAACCATTACGAAAGCACTCATTCAAGCTCAATCAGGCACTCAAATTCAACTGGCACCTGGTACTTACAATGCAGCAAACGGTGAAGACTTCCCTCTAGCTGTCCCATCTGGGGTCACAGTTGTGGGCAATGAACAGAACAAAGGCAGCGGTATTCTGATTGAAGGAAGTGGGCAATACAACAGCCGCACCCAAGCTGGTCAAAATGTAACAATTTTGCTAGCTAATAATGCTCAACTCCGAGGCGTAAGTGCGACTAACCCAGCTTCAAGGGGTACAGCTGTCTGGATTGAATCGACTAATCCTACTGTTGCCTGTTGTACTTTCACTAAATGCAGGCGTGAGGGAGTTTTTGCTACAGGAGATGCTAACCCAGTTATCCTCAATAATGTCTTTATAAACAACGATGGCAATGGTATATCTTTTACTAAGAATAGCGTAGGTGAAATCAACGGAAACACATGTAAAAATGCAGGTTCTGGAATTAGCATCGATGGCAATGCAGCTCCTAAGGTTGTTAATAACATAATTTCTGACAATCGCTATGGAATAATCGTCTCTGCCGACGCTCGTCCCGTGTTTCGTAATAATACGATTGAAAACAACTCAGATACGGGTCTATCAGTCACTGGCAGAGCTGTACCAGATTTAGGCATCAAAACAGAGCAAGGGAATAATATCTTTCGTAACAACGCCCAGTTTGATTTACAAAATTCCACTAGCACCACACTGATTTCCATCGGCAATCAGTTAACTATTGCCAAAGTTAAGGGTTTGTTTGAGATTGATGGCATTCCTAATCCTAGCCCTACTCCTACACCAACTCCTACCCCAGGTCCGAGTCCTACTCCTACACCAGGACCTAGCCCTACTCCTACACCAATTCCTACTCAATTGACTGACATCAAAGGTCATTGGGCAGAACCTTTCATTGAAATATTATTTGATGAAGGAGTAATCAGTGGCTTCAAGGATGGCTCCTTTAAACCTGATGCTAAGATGACTCGCGCTGAATACGCTGCCTTGCTAGTCAAAGCGTTTAACCCAGCACCGAAACGGGATGCCAAGAACTTCACTGATGTTGCTGCCAATTATTGGGCAAAGGACGTGATTCAACAAGCCTATCGCGGTCAATTCCTGTCAGGTTTACCTGATGGTACCTTCCGCCCACTTGAGAATGTACAGCGCGTGCAAGTGATTGTTTCTTTGGTGAATGGACTTGGCTTAGTGTCACCAGATATGAGTGTCTTGACTTTTTACAATGACCGTAGCGCTATTCCTGACTATGCCAAAGATGAAGTAGCGACGGCAACCAAGAAAAAGATGGTGGTGAATTATCCTCAGCTCAAGCAACTCAATCCAACTAGGGATGCTACCCGTGCTGAAGTTGCAGCAATGGTTTATCAGGCTTTAGTTGATGCTAACCAGATGAGTTCCATCAACTCTCCCTATATTGTTTCTGTTTGACCGAATCTAGGTTTTTACCGCCTTTTTCATCAACCCACATGATTGTAGAGAGACGTTCCGGTGGAACGTCTCTACTTCTATGTATTTCAAGTGATATAACTTGTAATGATAGTTACTATTTTTTTTAATAAAAAACGCATCTAAAGGCATACTTCTTACCTCCCTCTAATGAGAGATGAACTAAAAGAAAGCTCGTTCCAAAGTAAAGCTTAGAAGCCTGAAAGAAACCATACAGGCAAAGAATTTAACAGGCAAGAAACAGAAGAAGCTTTATGACACAGGCTCAAAAAAAACAGGAATTACAGCCACCGCAACATCAGGAGCACCAACCTGGCAGCGAAGCCGAAATGACGCCAAAGCCTCAAGCTGAGGGTTCTAAGTACCGGGCGGCGGGCAAACTCGAAGGCAAAGTGGCGCTGATTACGGGCGGCGATAGTGGGATTGGTCGCTCGGTGGCCGTCCTCTACGCTAAAGAGGGCGCAGATGTGGCGATTATGTATCTCAGTGAAGACCAGGATGCTGAGGAAACCCAGCGGCTAGTAGAAGCTGAAGGTAAGCGTTGTCTGACCATTAAGGGAGATATAGGGGACGAACAGTTCTGTCAGCAAGCGGTACAGCAAACGGTTCAGGAGTTGGGGCACCTGGATATTCTGATCAACAACGCTGCCGAACAGCATCCGCAAGAGAGCATTGAGAACATTACGGCTGAGCAACTGGAACGCACCTTCCGTACCAATATCTTTGGTATGTTCTTTATGACTAAGGCCGCTCTACCGAACCTGAAGGAAGGCAGCACTATTATCAATACGACTTCGGTTACTGCATACAAAGGCAATCCTCAACTGTTAGATTACTCCTCTACTAAAGGAGCGATCGTTGCCTTCACCCGTTCTCTATCACAATCCCTAGTTGAAAAGGGCATTCGTGTCAATGGCGTTGCTCCAGGTCCGATTTGGACTCCTTTAATTCCCTCAACGTTTTCTGAGGATAAGGTGAAGAGCTTTGGCGCACAAGTGCCGATGCAGCGGGCTGGACAGCCAGAAGAAGTTGCTCCCTGTTATGTGTTCCTAGCTTCGGATGATTCTTCCTATATCTCAGGTCAAATTCTGCATCCTAACGGTGGCGAAGTAGTTAACGCTTAGGAAAACAATAGACCTGTTGCAAAAAGAGTAACGGACGGGCAAGATGCCCATCCCACAAAAGTCATTTTCAGGACTTACACATGGACACCACATAGAGTAGGGGTGAACGGCCGTTCACCCCTACAAATGGAGGTTCAACGGTCAATTTGCGCCAGAATTTCTGAAGCTTTTTGACACAAAGCTTCGTGGCAATGACCATTACTTGCCATCAAGCCACCCCACTGATTAATATCTCCCTGGTTGTACATCAGGGGTGTTCCATCAAAATGGGTGAACTTTCCACCAGCTTCACTCAAAATTAGCTCTGGAGCAGCCATATCCCAGTCTTTAGGGGCAGACTTACCGGAAAGAGAGATGTAAACATCTGCCTGCTGTTCAATAATTGTGGCAATTTTGCAGCCGACACTGCCAACGTAGTGTTTCTCTTTGAAAGGCAATTGGCGCAATAGCTGGTTGAAGCGTTCATCCCGGTGAGTACGGCTGGCAACAAGCGATAAATCTGCGATCGCATTACGCCTCGACACAGCCATTGATGTCGTGACACCCTCAGGAGTTTCCACAAAAGTGCCACCGCTAAGAGTTGCATAATACAGCTTTTGGGCTTCCGGCCATGCAACCACGGCTAAAACAGGTCTTCCTTCATGGACTAAGGCAATATGAACTGCATATTCGCCCGTTTTGTCAATAAAGTCTCGCGTACCATCGAGAGGGTCAATAATCCATACCCAAGGTTGATATCTTAGTAACTCTCGTGATGGTTCCGACAACGATTTATAGGTTTCTTCGCTTAGATAACCGAAATATTCTGTGCCAAAATTTGTCTGTAATGTTTCCAAGATGTAGTGGTTAGCGGCAACATCGGCAGCAGTGACCGGGCCATCTTTGTGTTCATTAATTTCCAAGTCACCGTTGTTTGAGGTACCACGATAGTAGGAACGTAGAATGTTAGCAGCGCCCCAACCAGCCGAACGGGCGATCGCCACAACTTCCTCTAACCCCTCATACCGCTGTTCGCCTAAGTATTTCAACACAATCACTTGATCACTCCTCCTGGTAATTTTACCTTTACCTGATGATGTACGGTGGCTTCAATCGTCTCTAAGTCCCTCAACTGTTCGAGTGATGGGTGATGTCTGTTCATAGATGATTTAGGACTTACGCAAATTTCCTTTTGAAGGGCTATATGTAAGGGTGAACGGCCGTTCACCCTTACTATATCTGGTGTCCCTGCGTAAGTCCTGGGATTTTAGCGATAGCGAAGCGCTGCTGCGAAGCGTAGATCGCTTGGATATGTTCTTTTAAAACTTTCTCTTTTTCCGGGTTCAATAGTAGCAACGTAAGGAGCGTCAGCGTACCATAGGCATTTGCCTTTAGGCTGCAACTACTCCCAGACTTTATAAATTAGAAATCTGTTGAGAAAACCACAATGCTGCACTAACATTAGTGCCTTGATTCATCTGTGCTAAAGTCTGCTCGATTAGAGAAATTGATAACCCTTCAAGTGCCACAGAATATTCACACTGTTGATATTTTCCATCATCTTGCAAACGAAACGCTAATACCCTTTCACCTTTGATATCTATTACCCAATATTCAGGAATTGAAAGGTCAGCATAAAGCCGTTTTTTCTCATCTAAATCAGTTGCCAAAGTCGTATCAGCAACTTCACCCACTAAATCAGGAACTCGCCAGTCATTCAGATTAATTCGACGGGGTTCTCCCTCTTGCCATCGCGGAACACCTTCGCCAATGTATAGAACTACATCAGGCGATGCACCTTGCTTTTTAGGCTTCTCAATTACACAACCTCCCAAATCTTCGGCCATCTGTCCTGGTTGACGAGCAAACCAGAAACCAAACAGCATGGCAAAGAGCCGACTAAATCTAGCGTGATTAATTCCTTCATTGCCCATGTCAACGAAAAGATACCCCTGATTAAAAAACACCCTGACTTCATCTAAATTTGGGTCTTCGCAATAGGCTAAATAATCTTCCCATGTGGCCGATTGCCATCTGGGAATGCTATCAGATGTAGTTCGTGTAACAGTTATAGGATTCATATTGAAAAGATGAAAACTAGGACTATGAAAGAGAAGTTATCTTTTTACATCATATTGAGTGGGTCTACATCAATAGTGAGGCTGATATCTTGAGGACAAAGGTCACGTAATTGAGTCAAATCCAGCAACTCTACAGGAACATCTGGCCTAAACTTCAGCAAAATCTGCCATCGATAGCGACGAGCAACTCGCATAATACTCGCAGGTGCTGGCCCTAAGATTTCGTACTCTGCGCCAGCAGCACTTAACCTATCTACTATTAACTCAGCGGCATTCTCAACTTCCGTGGCATCCAGACCACTCAACCGCAACAGAATTAGATTTCCATAGGGGGGATAGTTTAGTTGTGCACGTTGTTCGAGTTCTGCCTGAGTAAAGGAGTCATAGTCGTGACGCTGTACAGCTTGAATCACTCGATGGTGTGGGGAATAAGTTTGAATAATTACTCGACCCGGGTCAACGCCTCGACCCGCACGACCAGCCACCTGAGTTAAAGTTTGAAAGGCTCGTTCTGCTGCCCTGTAATCTGCCAAATTTAGCAACCCATCTGCTGATACAACACCCACCAGAGTCACCTGAGCTAAATCTAGTCCTTTGGTAAGCATTTGTGTACCAACCAACAGGTCAGCTTCTCCATTCGCAAAACGTGTTAGCAAGGTTCGGTGGGCACCTTTGGTACGGGTGGTGTCGCTATCAAATCGGATGAGGCGCAACTGGGGAAACTGCCGTTCTAATTCCTGGGCGACACGTTGGGTACCACTGCCGAAGAATTTTAGGTAAGGGGAACTGCATTCAGGGCAACTGCGGGGATGTATTGTCGTATGGTTGCAGTAATGACACCGCAGCAATTCGGTTGCTCCTTCATGGGTGTGGTGATAGGAGAGCGAGACATCACAGTTAGGACATTCGATTACATATCCACAGCTGCGGCAAGACACAAATGTACTATGTCCCCGCCTGTGGATAAACAAGATACCCTGTTGTCTTTGCTCAGAAAGCTGTTGCAAAGCTGATTGCAGCGAACGGCTAAAAATCGAGCGATTCCCTTGCTGTAACTCCTGCCGCATGTCCACAATTGTCACTGGTGGCATGGGTCGTGATTGTATCCGCTCTGGAAGGGAAAGATAGTAGGTAAGAGAGTTTTGAGTTTTGAGTGCTGAGTTTTGAATTGAAGAGGCTGACTCCTGACGCCTGACTTCTAACTCCTGACTCCTGACTCCTGACTCCTGACTCCTGATACTTACCCAGGTTTCTAGAGATGGTGTGGCCGAACCTAAGATTAGAGGGCAGTTTTCGATCTCGGCACGCCATTCGGCAACGGTGCGGGCGTGGTAGGTGGGGGCGGGTTGGTCTTGCTTGAAGCTGGAATCATGTTCTTCATCTAAGACAATTAGACCTAAGTGGGGCAAAGGGGCAAAGATCGCACTGCGGGTGCCAATAACTACTTGTGGCTCTCCTGTGAGCATTTGCCGCCAAGTGTCGTAGCGTTCCCCCTCGGAAAGGGCGCTGTGATAAACGTTGACTTTGTGACCAAAACGAGCGCGGAAACGGTCGGTGAGTTGGGGAGTCAGACCAATTTCTGGCACTAAGACAAGGGCAGATTTTCTCTGTTCTAAGATGGGTGCGATCGCTTGTAAATATACCTCAGTCTTCCCCGACCCCGTAACCCCATGCAACAGCACCTTCGCGAAGCCATCCAGACTAGCAATAACCTCCAAAGCCTCCGCTTGTGACGCTGTTAATGCCTTTGGCCTGTCTCCAGCAATAGTTGGTTCTGTTGCAGTCCGCAATATTTCTCGTTGCTCTATCACAACACAACCTTTTTCCTCCAGCTTCTTGATGGTTGAAGACGTTGTACTGCAAATTTGCAGCAATTCGGTCAACCACAAATCGCCGCCGCGACGCCTCAGCACCTCCAAAATTTCCCGCTGCCGCTGCGTCAAGTCAAAGGGAAACCTACCCCCAACCAGTGTTACAGCTGGTTTGAGCTTTGGGCGTAAAGGTTTGGGGGCTTCTAGATAACTTTCTACCCAACCGCGATGGAGTAACTCTCGTACCCCACGACTTGCACCTCTTACCTGACGTTGGAGATATAAGAAGCTGTAGTCTCCATTGGGTTGAACCGAAAGAATCTCCCAAATTTGACAAGCCGCTGAATTGATTAAAGTATCAGTATTTCTTTCATTTGTAGAGGGTTTGAGGCGAATCCGACGCTGCGATCGCGCAAGCAACCCAGGCGGTAGCGCCATCCGAATCACTGATATCAAGGATGTGCAATAGTAATTAGCAACTCGCTCCAATAACTGCCAGTAGTAAGTCGGGAAGAAACCAGCACAGATAACATCCTCAATCTCCTTGATTTTCTCGACTGGCAAGTCAGGGGGCGGTGAGTCTAGAAGGCGAATGGCGATCGCTCCCATCTGTTGCGCCCCAAACGGCACACTCAAGACATCTCCAGGGTTGGCTGACAAATCTGGCGGTAACCGATAAGTAAAAAGCCCCTGCACTCCCGGACAATCTACCAATACTTCAATCCAGTGATTGGGACTACCACCAGCTTGATAAGACGCCCCTGGCTCAGCCAGTACTAGACCTAAACGGGGATTTGACATATCGTGAACCTTACTGACCCAAAATGCCTCCAACGCGATCGGAGGACGTGCATTGCAACCAGTCAATTTTAGCTGCCTTGAGTGAGTCAATCTCAGTGGGTCACATCAATGAGGGGAAAATAGACACAAGGGTAATGAGCTCTTCCCCTACTCCCTACTCCCTACTCCCTCTCAACGCTACATCAGGAAGAAAGCTATTTTCTCACTATGGGTAGAGAGGACAGCACAAAGGGTATGAGATCCTGTTCATATAGAAAACTTAAATAGAAGAATCGTTTTCGGCAAGCTTACTCAGAAGTTATACCGCTTGTCGTAAAGGTTCATTGTCCAGTTTTTTATCGGTTTATTGCTGTGAAATGCGAAAATTCTCATCGGTATCAAGGGTATCAATACTGGCGAAAGCTGCCTGATGGACTTTGGCTACCTGTTTCCTGATTGGTGCTTATTTTAACCACACTTTGGCTCCATCAATGTCAAACTGACTTTTGTATTCAGGCTAGCCAAATTGCTTCTGATAGCTTTAGAATCAATGTTTTCCAATCACAATAGTTGGAAAATTAATTTATGAGTCTTTTGTCATCGCTCTGTTCTCTAGCTAATCTGTTCCGTCTAGAGTGTCATGGTAGTTGAGGCTACCATTGTCGTTGAAAACTTGGACAAAGAAAACCATTTAGCGTCAGCATAAGACAAACTAAATTACTTACAGCAACATTCTCTCAATCTCTCCATACACTCACCAATCGAACACTGCTATGAATATTACTGAATTGAACGAAGCTGATACTCTCAAGTTTACAGAAGATACAGAATTTTTTAACAATGACAACATGGAGGCGGTGGAAACCGATTTAAATCTTTTAGAAGACGGGTTTCCTGAAGTACCTGAAGCAAAGGTTACTCTACAAGAAAGTCGTTCATCAGGCTATAGCAAAACTAGTTCGGATGATACGGTTGGTGCCTTTTTTAAAGAAATGGCGCGTTACCCACTGCTAAAGCCAGAAGAAGAAGTAGAACTGGCTAAATGTGTGCAGTTCTTAGTAGAAATGGACGAACTTCAGGAAAGCTTGCAGGAGCAACTGAGTCGCAAACCAACGAAAGCAGAACTTGGTCAAGCGGTGAATTTGACAGAACGTCAGCTAGAAAATCGCCTCTATCGTGGCCGCGTAGCGAAGCGAAAGATGATTCGCTCTAATTTGCGCTTGGTGGTTTCAATTGCGAAACGATATTTGAATCGGGGTGTGCCTTTCCTGGATTTGATTCAAGAAGGTGCTTTGGGGTTAAATCGTGCAACAGAAAAGTTTGATCCAGAAAAGGGTTATAAATTTTCTACTTATGCCTACTGGTGGATTCGTCAGGCAATTACTCGCACAATTGCTAATGATGCCCGGACAATTCGCTTGCCAATTCACATTGTCGAAAAGCTCAATAAACTGAAAAAAGCCCAGCGCGAACTTAAGCAACAACTGCAACGCAATCCAAATGAGGTGGAATTAGCAGAAGCTTTAGAGATTACGCCCTCGAATTTGCGTCAGTTGTTACAGTTACGCAGGCGATCGCTTTCTCTCAACCATCGAGTTGGTAAAGGAGAAGATACAGAATTGGTGGACTTGCTCGAAGATAGCGATCTACGATTGCCAGAAGAGCAGATGAGCGAAGCTATGATGCGCCAAGAGATTTGGGAAGTCTTGAGTGACGTTTTAACTGAGCGAGAAAAAGATGTCATCTCTCTACGCTATGGTCTAGCTAGCAGTGAACCTTACACCCTAGAAGAAGTGGGTGGTATGTTCAATCTATCCCGTGAACGAGTGCGTCAGATTCAAAGCAAAGCAATGCGTAAGCTGCGTCGTCCTCAAGTAGCCCGACGCCTGAAAGGATGGTTGACCTGAGGGTCGCGATTGCGCGAAGCGCAGCGCCAAGGGCGATCGCATCATAACCAAGTAGCAAGATAGAGTTGTAGGGTGAGCAATGCTCACCCTTTCAGCTTTAAAATCATTAGGTTGCAATCTGCGTCAAAGGTTTGGCGTATCGTCAATTCCAATTTATGTCTTCTGAACTGATTGTGCGTCCTGCCCAAGCGGGTGATGTGCCAGCCCTTTTTGATTTGATCATGGCACTGGCAGAGTATGAAAAGCTCTCTCATTGTGTGACGGGCAGTACCGAGGCTCTCAAAGAACACCTGTTCGGTTCTAAACCTTACGTTGAGGCGATTCTGGCGGAGTACGCTGGGCAAGCGGTGGGCTTTGCCCTGTTTTTTCACAACTATTCCACCTTTCTCACTAAACCGGGAATTTATCTGGAAGACTTATTCGTTCTTCCTGAATTTCGGCGCAAGGGCGTTGGTAAGGCAATTCTGAGCCACCTTGCTCAATTAACAGTCGCTCGTGGCGGTGGACGTTTGGAGTGGAGTGTGCTGGACTGGAACGAATCGGCGATCGCTTTCTATGAGAACATGGGGGCTTCAGTTTTACCAGATTGGCGAATTTGCCGAGTGACTGGTGATGCTCTAACCCAGCTTGCAGTACAACCGTCCCTCAATAACATCAGCCAAATTGTTGAAATATAAAATTCGGTTGTTGATGAAATTGTAAATACTGATAAATTGTCAAAAATTGTGTTCGTATTTTACAGTAGATAGTCTCTTCCCTGTAAAAAACTTGTACATGTACTTAAATATTTAACTTTTGAGGGGGTTTGGGGGAGCTATAAGTCCCACGCTGTACCCATAGGGTCAGCGTTGGGATATATGGACTCCCTCAATCGCAGATTTTATCCGGTCAACCCCGGTAAAATCTGCAACAAGTATAGGTTTATAGACCGCTAATTTTCAGTTAGAATCAGTTTCATGACTCTCATTATGAACTACTGCTACCGAATTTATCCCGACGCCACCCAAGAGCAGACAATGCTGCATTTTGCTGCAACGCAAGTATGCCAGAACGAAAAAGGGTTCTAAAAACCGCAAAAAGGCTGGTGTCCGTGTTGCCAAATTCCACAACCACATCGCTAACGTTCGGAAAGATTGGCAGTTCAAACTGGCTAACCATCTGTGTACAAAAGTTGGTATCGGGATGATGTTTGTTGAGGATTTGAACTTGAAAGCAATGTCGAGGGGGATGTTGAGAAAACATACCTTGGACGCGGCTTTCGGTCAATTCCTCAACCTTCTGGAGTGGGTAGCAAAAAAACATCAAATCTACTTCCTTCGAGTCAATCCCGATGGAACCTCTCAAACTTGTCCCAAATGCAACACGCATACGGGCAAGAAAGAGCTTTCCGAACGGGTACATCGATGTGATGAATGCGGATACGAAACAGATAGAGATCATGCAGCATCAGAAGTAATCAGGTTGCGTGGTCTAGAACTGAGTACGCAGGGACTCTGCGGAATAGAAAACGCCTATGCAGTCGGTCTGCCGGGGACAGAGAAAACTCTGTCTAGGTCAGAGGCGAAACCTCGTAAGAGAAAAACTAGGAATGCCAAGTCGTGAGGTTTGGAAGCCAACGCTGTACCCTACGGGTACAGCGTTGGGAGGATGTCACTGCAATTCAAATTAGGAGGGAAGCCGCAATGACTATTTGGGTAAACGAACAAATTGATCCGTCTGGTCTTCTCTATTCTTGTATTGCCTGTTGTAATGAAGAACAGGCTAAAGATTGCCACGAGTCTTTTGAGCAAAATTTGACCAAAGAGCAAAAGTCAGCCGGTTGGGTTGTTCGTCTGAGAACTGTTAGTTCCTGGGATGAGGTGCCAGTAAATTCCTTGAAGCTGAACTAGACATCAGCAACAGGGTTAAGTACTTTTGTCATACTTAATCCTTGGCTAGTCTTTCTTTAACGGAGAGGGGGGGATTCGAACCCCCGGAAGGTGTGACCCTTCAATAGATTTCGAGTCTACCGCATTCAACCGCTCTGCCACCTCTCCAGAGCTGCGCTCAGTAAGTTAGCCTATCCTTTCAGGATCTTTGACTTGAAATAGCTGATACAGATGGCGCTAACCCGCCTAGTTTAGCATAAGCTAGGGTCTAGCTTGAAAATAGGGAGTAGGGAGTGGGGAGTAGAGAGTAGGGAAAGAGAAAATTTCATCCAATGTTCGTGCGCGAAGTGCGTGGATGGCTGTCTTGAAAATAGGAGTCTCCAATAGATAGCTTGACGCCAACCTCTGCTGTGACTGGTAGTTAGGCTATTCCAAATACTCTACAATCATTTCTCTATAGCTGTTGGAGACTACATTACGCGATCGCTGGTTTGTATGTGAGCAGTAGATGACCCTGAAAAGTGCATCAAAGCAAACCGAGCAAAATTACCTTAACTCTAATAATTTCTTTATCACTTTAGCCTCAAATCTGCCAGCAGTGTTCCAGCCAAAGCACTAAGTCTCGGCGGGGAAGTGTCAGCTGCCTGACGACACTCCAAAGCTGGACTGCTGAGGCGACATCATTGATCTGAATACTTAACGGCTGGTTGGTTCCACACTGACAGGGAATCGCTAGCTCTTGTAAACGATGGTAAACTTGCCACCGATCTGCAAAAGCTATTGCAATTTCAATGACTTGAGCAGCTTCGGGTTGAGAACTTGGTGGATTCATTGTGTCTCCAAAAATGCAACTACTTATCATTAGTGTGTTCAACGAAGCTTTCAGGGTTTCCGGGGTAATTGGACAACAAAAAGCTCGTTCAGTAGTTTATGTTACTAAAATAATACGAGGTAAACGCTAAAACTTCTCAATTAATTTAAGAAAGTAAGAGAGACTGACCCCCGAATAGCTGACAACAGCAGCACGCCTGCAAACTGCCTAGGTAAAGGTCTAGAAGAAATTTACAGAAATTTTAGAGTTATGCGTGCTAGACTTTAGCATTGGCAATAAAACCTGCCTAATGATAAGGAAAGCACGATCATGTCAGAAACTCAGGGTTTGTTACGCACTTTTGGCGAAGTCTACGATAATCCGATTTTGCTAGAGCATAATGTCACCGCACCAGTTTGTGAGGGACTGAACGCTGCTTTGGCAAGTTTTCAAGCGCTTTACCTGCAATATCAAAAGCATCACTTTGTGGTAGAGGGCGCTGAATTTTATCAACTGCACGAGTTTTTTAACGAGAGCTACGAGCAAGTACAGGGACATGTCCATGACATCGGAGAGCGCTTAGATGGACTAGGCGGTGTTCCTGTAGCTAGCTTCAACGCACTGGCGCAATTGTGTTGCTTTTCGCCCGAAGCCGATGGCGTCTTCCTGTGCCGCCAAATGGTGGAACATGACTTGGCAGCTGAGCAGGCAATTATTCAGTTGATTCGGCGTCAAGCAGGGCAAGCAGAAAGTTTAGGCGATCGCGGTACTCGCTATTTGTACGAACAAATCCTTCTGAAAACGGAGGAAAGAGCTTACCATCTCGCTCACTTCCTCGCTCATGACAGCCTCACATTGGGGTTTGTCTCAGCATCACATAACTAGCACTCCTAAAAAAGAAGTGAGCCTCAAGTTTGCCCACACACAGTTGAGGCTACACGAGACAAAACCTATCGAGCTTAAGGGGAAGGATGAATAGCCCCATAAGTAAATTTAGAGGCTTGTACTTTCATCCTTCATCCCCCATCCCTCATCCTTTCTTAGTCAGGACTGACGCAAGTTAGCTACTGATACACTACATGTAGAGTTTTCAGGTTAGGCACCATGAGATCTTATCTCACCACGAAAGAATGAAAATTCTCTTCCCCTACTCCCTACTCCCTACTCCCTACTCCCTATTTTCAAAACAGTTGCTAATTGCAATATGTAGAGTTACTGCATAAGTCCTGAAATTGTTATTCTTTTTGTGAGCGATCGCCTTTGATTGTTGATGCAGGCGATCGCTTTTTGGTTACTTATTCAGGATTCACCTGTCCTTGTGCTGAAAACTCTTTGCCAGCACCTCTCTGTCATCTTCACTCAACCGGTCCCAATCAACCCCTCGCGCCGCACTATAGGCTCGCAGTTTTTGCTCTTGCCTGCTTGCCTTATCTTCTGTGTTCGTTTCTTTATCCTGCTTGAGAGCTTGCAATACGGCGGACTTATCCTCTGTGGGCAGTTGCTTGACTAAATCAATCACTTGCTTAACTGTTAATTCTAACTTCGCCATGATTTTCACCTCAAGAGCTTATATTAAATCGACATCTGAAACCCACAGCGATGATTAAAGCCGAGTGTCGCTTGTGGGTGTATGGAGAAGCAAACGTCTACGATTCGCCAGACACAGCACACTCAGTAGTTTGGATGTAAAGAGGCGCGTGAAGCAACGCGATCGCGACAGCAACTCCTCAATTATCTCAACCCAGCCTTTAAGGGTACCACAAGCGCGATTAAGTAGCTGTCCCCAAAACCACCAACGTGCTGTTTCATCGCTTACATGAAATCGAATATCATCCCTTCAATAGAGTTACCTCAAGCGGTTGTAGGCGACGATGGTCAATAGTTTTCAATTTCACTACTCTTTCAACGGTAATATAAATCAACCTGTGATTCTTTTTTTGCACGGGTTTATGGGTGATGGCAATGAATTTAATCAAGTTATATCCTTATTGTCTGACCAATTTGGCTACCTGATTGTAGACTTGCCTGGTCATGGAAGAACTAGGATTTTGGGTGGAGAAGAGTGCTACACCATGTCAAACACTGCTCATGCCTTAATTAACCTGTTAGAGCAGTTAAATATTAAAAAATGTTTCTTAGTTGGTTATTCGATGGGTGGACGATTAGCCTTATACCTGACTCTTCATTTTCCAGAACGTTTTTCTAAGGTTGTGCTTGAATCGGCTTCTCCGGGATTGAAAACCCAATGGGATCAATTAGAACGAACTCAACGGGATTTTGAGCTAGCACGTCAATTAGAAGAAAGTGATTTTTCTACCTTTTTATCAAGTTGGTATAATCAACCTCTATTCAGTTCTATAAAAAATCATCCAGATTTTAAGTTATTAGTAGCCAATAAATTAAAGAATAATCCTTTTGAATTAGCTAAATCACTACGTAATTTGAGTACTGGTTGCCAGCCTTCTTTATGGGAAAAACTAGAACATAACAAAAATTTATTGCTTTTGTTAGTTGGTGAATATGATGCAAAATTTAGAGCTATTAACTCAGAAATGGCTACAATATGCCAATTTGCTACGCTAGAAATAGTTAGTGATTGTGGTCATAATATTCACTTTGAAAATACAAATGCATTTGCTGAAATTATTCAATCTTTTTTCAAATAACTTAAACTAAGACTTAATGATTTTTAACATTACTGAATTTTTGTTAGTACTGATACCATTTCTCGATTAGGTTATCTAGATTAAATGCACGGCAGCTTCACCTTTGCGATCGCTACATCACCTCTCGACAAGCACGATACAAGTCTTTCCAACTCGTCCTTTCTTTAACCACTGTCTCCAGATACTCTTTCCAGACAATCTGATCTTGTACAGGATCTTTGACTACTGCACCAATCAGTCCTGAGGCAACATCCCCAGCACCTAAGCGTCCGTTCCCAAAATGTGCTGCCAATGCTAATCCACTATTAACAACAGAAATCGCTTCAGCAGTGCTCAGGGTACTACTAGGAGATTTAATCTTCGTCTTGCCGTCTTCCGTCACGCCGCTACGCAGTTCGCGGAAAATAGTTACAACGCGACGCACTTCTTCTAATGCAGGTGGTTCAGCTGGCAACTCCAAGGCACGTCCCAAACTTTCGACGCGACGCTGCACAATTTCTACTTCTTCATCTATAGTTTTGGGCAACGGTAAAACGACTGTATTAAAGCGACGTTTTAGTGCTGAGGAGAGGTCATTAACTCCTTTATCTCTATCATTAGCGGTGGCGATGACGTTGAATCCTTTAGTAGCTTGCACTTCTTCCCCTAGTTCAGGAATCGGCAGTGTCTTTTCCGAGAGGATGGTAATCAAAGTGTCTTGAACATCGGCAGGAATGCGGGTTAATTCTTCCACACGGGCAATTTTTCCGTTTTCCATTGCCCTCATTAAGGGACTAGCTACTAGTGCCTGCATCGAGGGACCTTCTGCTAGGAGTCGGGCATAGTTCCAGCCGTAGCGAACGGATTCTTCGCTAGTACCAGCAGTACCTTGAATTAATAAAGTAGAGTCGCCGGAAATGGCAGCAGATAAATGTTCTGATACCCAGGATTTGGCGGTTCCAGGAACACCGAGGAGTAACAAAGCGCGGTCTGTGGTGAGTGTGGCAACAGCTATTTCGATGATTCTGCGATCGCCTATATATTTAGGTGATACCACAAAGCCATTCTCCAGCTTATCTCCAAGTAGGTAAGTCGTTACTGCCCAAGGCGACAGTTTCCAATTAGTGGGACGTTGGCGCTGATCAACTTTAGCGAGTTCCTCTAGTTCGTGGGCAAACTGCTGTTCAGCATGTTCGCGGAGAAGAGAGGATTGAGTAGAGTTTTGAGTTTTGAGTTTTGAGTTTTGAGTTTTAGATTTGCCCGAAGTCATAGTTTGTTGGCTTTTGTTGTTACTGGGTAGGTCAAGTTCCGAATACTTTCATTAATTGAGGCTAGTCAATTCGTGACCAACTTCTATGAAACTACACTTAAAAGGTTAAGCTTCATAGAATGATGGCAATAACCTGCTGGCTAGGTAGTGAATATAAAAATAAGTTTCTCGGAGTAAAAATGGCAGTTTACTCTTGAAACTTTGATATTTTGTGGTAGGTGTTGGCGATGGATAAACATTCATTTCTAAATTTTTCGCCATCAACATTGCCCGTTTCATATGCAAAGGGTCACTGACCATTAAAAATTGACTTAATTGATGATTTTCGGCTACTTGCTTAGCGTAGTAAAGATTTTGATAGGTGGTTCTTGATTGAGTTTCTGTTAAGATATTTAGCTTTGATACTCCCTGTAATACTGCATAGTTTTTAGCAACAGTTGCCTCGGGTAGCTCTTGAGCATTACCTTGACCACCCGTAAAGATAATCTTGTTTACGCGATCGCTTTTGTAGAGATTAATTCCATGATTGATGCGTTCTCTAAAAACTGGTGAGGGGTTTTCGCCCCAAACGGCTGCTCCAAGGACAATCGCTGCATCTGCTCGAAGGGTTGTTGAATTATTGCCGTAAAAATATATACTAACGGCTAAATATCCAATTGCCACAATAGCCGTAACTAATATCATTGCGGCTATTCTAAAAAGCCTTCTTTTCAACCGCTTAATTTTCACAGACACTTTGACTTATTTCAATCAAAAGAATTAATCCTCAAACTCTTTGAGCATTTCGCTTCGGAAATTCAGCAAGGAAAGAAACTCATCGATCGCATCTCGCCAATAAGAAGCCCAACCAGACTGCTCTACTACCATAGCGGGTAAGGTAGCTAATAGCTCTGGCGCTAGAGAAGGTGCGATATAACAGGCGAAGTCTTTGAAGGCGGATTGGAGTGACCAATCGTAGGAATTCTTGGTACTGGTAAGATAGCGTTGTATACCTTCTATGACAGCACGACTCAGTTCTACACTCCAAGGATAGCGGTATTGACACACGAGCAGGAAGGCTGGGTGTTTGCTATCAAAAGGTGCGCTGCTAGATTGCAAGAGCCTGAGGAAGAAGGCATTCCGTTGTTCAGGAGAAAGGATGCCTATTAATCCCTGGCTCAATTTGTCCGAGGGAACGAGATAGCCGTTGAAATTGCCGTGGACTGAAAGTAACGCTTCTACCCATTCAACATTTTGCTGTCGTAGGGCAGCAACTGCCCATCCATCGATTAGGGTTCTATCCCACTCACTGCGCTTGGCAGCTTGTATCCATTCTGATGGCAGTTCGCCCTTGATTTCATACCAGACACTGAGGGGTGTAGCTGCAACTATTTGCAAAATCTTCCAGGCTTTTTCCCCTAGCAAGTGAGGAGGTTGTTTGAAGTCAATGCCATCTCTAGTCAGTTCCTGATCAGTTGCTTCTGAGAGAGTGAAATCAAGGTGCAGCCGATTTCGCTTCTCCTTGAGGATTAAGGAAGAACGGACTTGCTGACTCATTCGCTGACACAGACGCGACTGTGGCAAGTGTGCCAACAACTGGGCTGCTTTTTGTCGTACCTCTTTGCGTCGATCATCCAATGCTGCTTCTAAAAATGGCTCATCATCCATACTCAAGCTAGTGTGAAACGTTTCGATGAAAGCCAATCGCTCATCCGACTTTTCTTGCTCCCAAATTGCTGCAACTCGTTCCCGTGCATCTGCGGGATTTTCGATGCGAAGTTGTTGCACGAGGAGTTGACGTGCAGCGCCGCTTCCAGTTTTCCAGGTTTCCTCAATGTCTTCACTTACCACATAGTCCCAGTCGGGGTTTTGTGCGGCTAACCAGCGTCCCCGCTTTCCTAAAACAGGCAGGATGGCAAAGCGAAGTGGGCGCGAGTTACGCCCCAACTCTAACAGTCCTGGTAAGCAATACTCCGAGGCGCGTTTTTTAGCTTTAGCAGCGGCAGATAACCACTCTGGCAGGAGTTTTTGCCGTTCCTTGAGTAACATCAACCTTAGATGTTGACCAGCGCAGATACTACAACAGGGTAACTCATCGGGTGGACACAGGTCTGGTAGGGGTTGGTTATCCTTTACTGGTAATTGTCCTGCTTGTTGATACAGAGAAATTGCTGCTGCTGCACTGAGTAAGAGTCCTTCTGGATCAGAAGGGTTCAGGTGGGAGAGGAGATCGCCCAGTTGTCCTGTTGGAGAGTTGAGAGAAAGCGATCGCCGTTGTGTACCGACTAAGGCTGTTGTTAAAACTTCTTGCCAGAGACTCATTTTATGATTAATCTTCCCACAATCAAAAAAGTAGCATTGATGTACTGTATAAAGTATTGATTGGAGAACATCATGAGTACGATCGCCAAACAAAAATTAACCTTTGACCAATTCTTAGACCAGTGTCCGGAGGAAGGATTTTATGAACTTGTAAATGGAGAAATTGTAGAGGTGCGATCGACCAGAAACCATGACGATGTGGCTAATTTCCTATTATTTAGCCTAAATGATGAAATCAGGCGACTGAACCTGAATTATGTAGTCAACAACACAGCAGTCATCAGAACTGTAACTGAAGACGGAACAGAGCAAGGTCGAAAACCTGATGTAAGTGTAATAGATCGAGATATATGGCGTTCAAACCGCTCTGATTACAATGCTCTAGAAGAACCAATTCAGTTAGCGGTAGAGGTAACATCCACCAATTGGGATGATGACTACATTGATAAGCTAGATGAGTATCAACGATTGGGAATTATTGAATACTGGATTGTGGATTATTTAGCCATTGCTTCTAGGGAATATCTGGGAAATCCCAAAATTCCTACTGTATTTGTCTTCCTCTTAGATGCTGAGGGGAAGTACCAGCGTACTCATTTTAGAGGTGATGAAAGGATTGTATCTCGCATTTTTCCCGAACTAACACTAACAGCTATTCAAGTAATGAATGCCTAGCAATAACAAAAGAAGATATGCTCAACCTAAAGATTCAGGACTTACGCCAATCTCCCGTGGAACCACAATCTGTAGGGGCGTATAGCTATACGTCCCTACCATATGTCATGTCTTGATCGTAATTCCTAAGATTGATATTTCTAGCCTGCAAATACTAGAATTTATCAGTTGTTTTGTCCTGGTGTTTTGGCTTGATTTAGATAGGCTTTAAAAAATAATGAACTTGTCTTGTGCCAGGGCACTCAAGGGAAGAAAGTTTTTGCCATTCCATTCTCCAAACACATTTATCGGATGTCCACCACTGAGGGCTAGTAGTTGCCAGCCCTGTTCAAAACGGTAAGTAATAGGTAATAAATATCCAGCTGAGTCGCTTATTGCCCAGCCATTGTTATGTTGTGAGGGAACGATCGCTTGTAGGATCAGGGGAAATTGCTCAATCCAAGGCTGACAAGCTAAGGCTTTGATATAGGTAGATAAGGCTGTAGCAATAGACTCCTCTCCAGGCAATGTCAAAAGTGACGTGGGTGATGCGTGACGCACTTTGAGGAGTGCTCGTAAGGGATAAGCACTCTCAAAAAACCCTAACTCAGCATCGATCGCAGTACCCGGAATGAAGCTGCTATCTAAGGGTTGATTTCCGTAAGCATAGTTCAGTATTAAAGCCGCTTTACCTGTATTTTGTCCCTGTAGCCAAGTGCGTTGAGTACGTAGATTGTCTTGCTCTTCTACTCGTTGCCCTAAGATTAGCCAGCGATCGCGCACAATTGAAGCGGAGGAAAACTCTTCCTTGGGTGTCCAACCAATCAAAGTACGAATGTCTGCCTGAGTTGGAGGGGGTAACGTTTCCAACCGTTGGAACCCTTGTATCAAGAGATGCATTCGCCCCAATCGTTCCAACAACTGCTCCTGCCAATCCACCCTAGAGTGAGGGATACTCGCCATCTCCCGCAGTTGACGCGCCAAGCCTGGTGCTTGAGCATCCACCATGCGTGCTGCGACTGCATCCCAATAGCTGTAAGGCTGTGCCTGTACTGCGGCTAATCCCTGTCGAACCAAATCCCGCAACCAGCGATCTAATTCCTGTAAACCAGCCGTCACTTTTTCCTCTCGTTGAGCAGCCCGTTTTGCTTGAGCCGAGGGGTCAGCTACAATACCAAATTCTGCCTTCTTTGTGCGTTTTTGAGAACGGCTATTAATCCAGTTACTTACCCAGTCTGGCGGCGTAGTTTCGGTAAAGGCATCTGATTGACTCACAAACAGCAGAAACAAACCTAAACCGTGTTTACAAGGAAACTTTCGGCTGGGACAGCTACATTTAAATGCGGTTTCTATCAAGTCAAGTTGTGCCTGGTAAGGCTTGCTACCACTACCTTGACACTCCCCCCAAAGCGCTTGCTCATTTTTTCCCAAGCTGCTCCACTTACGTAGTGTCGCTAATCCTTGAGCATTTTTAGCAGAACTAGCATCGGGTGCGAGTGCCAGAATTTGTTCAGCTGTCCAAGTTGACATCATGGAAGGAAAAGCAAACGGAGACAGAAAAAGATAATCGCCCCTAAGCTAGCAGCTACAGGCACGGTAATTACCCATGCCAGAGCAATAGATTTGAGGGTTTGAAAGCGAACATTTCGCCAGTTTTGAATCAGTCCAATGCCGACAACACCGCCAACGAGGGCATGAGAGGTAGAAACGGGTAACCCTAGTCGCGAAGCCAGCAAGATGGTAGTAGCGGTGGCAATTTCTGCACAGAATCCACTACTGGGTTGGAGAGGAATGATATTTTCCCCAATGGTGGCAATCACATTTTTTCCCCAAACCGCTAAACCGCCAACCAAACCAGTGCCGCCGAGAACTAAAATCCAGAGGGGAATGCTGAAGCTAGTTAGAGGAACTGAGTGGGTTTTAATGATATAAGCGATCGCGGCTAAAGGTGCGATCGCATTCCCAACATCATTAGAGCCATGAGCAAACGCCACAAAGCAAGCACTCAGCACCTGAAATCGCCTTAGCAGATGCTCTACAGGATTAGGTTGAAGACTACTAAGGACTATTTTCTCCCTCTCTGCCTCTCTGCCTCTCTGCCTCTCTCCCCCTCTCCCTCTCTCTAATTGACGCCAGCTGATCAGGCTGAGGGCAACAGCTGCCACTGCACCTGTAGCAATTCCCAGATCGTTAGCAGGAATAGGCAAAGCGGCGATCGCCGGATGAGCGAGTAGGGGAGGCATGACAATAACGCCAAACACGCTAAACAGCGCTGCACTCAGCCAAGGAATCCACTCACGCAGTTGTCTAATGGGGTTAGGTTGAGTGAGAATCGAGTACTTCACTATGCTGTAAAACACTGCTGCCAAGATGCCACTCACCACTGGCGTTAGCACCCAAGCGATGGTGATTTGACCAATATTGCCCCAGTCAACAGCACCAACCCCCGCTGCCACCCAGCTAAATCCTGCGATCGCTCCCACAACAGCATGGGAAGATGATACAGGCCAACCTTTACTTGTAGCCAGTTGCAGCCACAAACCACAAGCAAGTAACGCTGAAACCATGCCCAGTATTAGCAGTTGGGGCATTCCGGCAAATAACTCAGGGTTCACTATCTCAGTTGCCAACGTGGAGGAGACGCCTTGGCCAAATAAAACAGCCCCAGTAAATTCCAAAACGCCAGCAATAATCAACGCCTGCCTTAGAGTAATCGCTTTCGATCCGACAGATGTCCCCATGGCGTTAGCGACATCATTTGCTCCCAGATTCCAAGCAACGTAGAAAGCCAAGATAGCCGTCAGCCCCAGTTGCCACACAGATGATGAGATCATCCTTTTCTTTTTTCCTGCAAAATTTCCTGCACAGCTGCTATATGGTACTCATAGGATGGGCGACTAAAGCATACAAAAATCACTTGTTCCACAGAGGAATGGCTCTCCAAAAACGTTTTAACTTCACTCACCGCAATTTTGGCAGCACGTTCGGAAGGAAACCCATAGATACCTGTGCTGATGGCTGGGAAAGCGATCGTCCGAATCTGGTATTGCTCTGCTAGCTCCAGACAACGGCGATAACAACTGCCTAAGAGCTGATCTTCGCCATGATTTCCATTTTGCCAGACGGGGCCGACGGTGTGAATCACCCAATCAGCAGGAAGATGATAACCCTTAGTGATTTTGGCATCGCCAGTTTTACAGCCGTTGAGGCGTCGGCATTCTTCCAACAAGTCAGCCCCCGCTGCCCGATGAATTGCCCCATCCACACCACCACCGCCCAGTAGAGAGGTATTTGCCGCGTTGACGATTGCATCTACCGACTGGTGAGTAATATCCCCTTCAAGGACTACTACTTTGCCTGATATCATAGAAATTATCTGGTCAGAAAAATGTATTTTACCTAAGCAAATTTTAAAGTTCTTAAACGACTACCCACATTGGCACTATAGCCATGCGGTAGTATCGCCCTAAAAGGCTAGCTCCACTAAACTGCTATTGATGTTGGCGCTAGCATTACGCCGACTTTCGTCCCCCTACGCTAACACAAGCATAAGTTGGCGATCGCCAGTTCTTCCGGCTCCGCTGATGTTTGAAAGTTGTGATCGATAACACATGGTAAGGATGAATTTATAAAGGCAGCAGCAAAGCATTGTTCTAGGAAAACTTTTCTTAGAACTAAACATTGTTAATCTCTACAAGTGAGTTAAATCAAAACACCGAGTTGGGTAAAAGCCAACGTTTGGAGCAAGACACCAGTCACCACTGAGTTGAAGTCAGTAATGTCAATTCACCTCGCAGACCAACTAATTGTTTGCGCTCAGAAAACTTCTGTCTGAAGAAAACCTTGTGTCAGCTATGTCAAGCAATTTTTTCTCTATTGCTCTAAACATGATCATGCAGTCGTCTCTCCAGCCACAAAGCGTTACTCAGCGCTGGCCTACGTTTGAAGAAATTTTGCAGCGCCTTCATAGAGAAGGAATATACATCCATTCTGAGCAATTGGCGGAATTTCTTCTAGAACACGGACTGCCCGTTCACCTGCGTTATGTACCTCCTCATTTGCAGCTCAAAGCGATACAAATAAATGAGAACTATCAAGGAGATATGGTCTGTCTGATTGAAGAACTAGAACCGCCTTGCTGGGATTTCTCCTGGATGGATAATATACAGATGCCCCCAGTTCCAAACAACCCAAGCACTCAAGAGTCTTTGATTGAACAACAAGAGCAACCTTCTTGGGATTACTCTTGGGTACACTACTGGTAAATTTCTTCACAAAAAGTTAGCGTTGTTAGTTATTTGTTGTTAGTTGCTTATAAAAAGATACAAATAACCAACAACCAACAACCAATAACACTATGACGATTAATTCTCACACGGACTTGAACAAAACCCTGGAATCTCCTACTAGCGCTCAGTCAGAAGGGTCTGGATTGACGCCTGAGCAGTACCAACGAAAAATGCAGCGCCGCAAGGAGGTACAGGAACAACGCCTCGCCCAAGCGTCGCATGAGAAGGGTCTGATTGTTGTTCATACTGGCAACGGCAAGGGGAAAACTACGGCGGCGTTAGGTATGGTGTTGCGATCGCTCGGTCACGGCTATCGGGTCGCGATCGTACAATTTATCAAGGGAGCCTGGGAACCAGCAGAGAAAGCCGCCTTTCAACACTGGACATCTATGACAATCAATGATGCGCCGCAATTAGAGTTCCACGCGATGGGAGAAGGCTTCACCTGGGAAACTCAAGACAGAGAACGAGACATCGAAAAAGCTAAAGCTGCATGGGAAACAGCTATAAACTTTATCCGTAACCCTGATTTCCGGCTGGTACTATTGGATGAAGTTAACATTGCTTTAAAGCTAGGCTACCTCAATGTTCAGGATATTCTGGCTGGGCTAGCACAAAAGCCAGCTGATTCTCATGTCATCCTCACGGGTAGAGGAGCACCAACAGAATTAATTGAACAAGCCGACTTAGTAACGGAAATGACTCTGATCAAGCATCCCTTCCGGGAACAGGGTATCAAAGCCCAACCAGGTATCGAGTATTGAGTTTTACACCAAGTCGGTGATTAGTTTTGCCCACATCCTTCTATGGATGGGAGAAAAGCTGATCGCCGACTGGCTTATTTGTTGTTAGTTTGTTAAAGAATAGACCTCTTATTCAACTTGTCCTTGAGAGTTACTCCGGCAGGAATTTAAGATTTGCCTGTCGTTCTCACTAACTTTACTCAGAGGTTTATAGTCCTCAAGTCGGATGGTGTGAGGGTAACTAATCGAGTCATAGGTATTTTGAAGGTTTACCTCACCACCTGCGGCGGCAACTCGCGCGGGCTGGGCTGCCATGGTGTGAGCAAGAGCCGTTTGGTTGTAAGAGCTGGCAACCTTCAAACTCAATTGATTTGAAGCAAGTGTGCCTCTAAAACAGCTATATTCAGAGTTGGGCATATACATGGCACCAACCACTTTGCCCTGACGTGCTTCAAATACTAGATATTCTTTACCAAGTTGTTGAGGTTCTGAGGACTGGCCGTAGAGGTATGTGCCATCAGGAATGGAGCGATTTAGGGTTGGTAGCTGAGCGACGGGTGCTTTCCGAACTGCCTGAGCCGGACTGTTGAACTTCGGTAGTGTTCTCTCCCCC
>DALYIW010000108.1:0-15593 GCA_031970155.1 Coleofasciculaceae cyanobacterium CTOTU46601
AATACTACCCTCCTTGCTTCACAAGTAAGGGGGGTCTTTTTTTATCTCTAAATACTAAAAATCTGAACACTTGGAAATAGCCGTTACGGCGTTCCCCTCAATTCAAGTTCGCTAGCGCTTTCACAAATGGTGAACAAAATAGCCCCTCAAAGAATTGCCGTCTTTGGGGCTTTTGCATCGCTTAATAGTAAATATCTTCATGTGTAATAGTAGCGAATTTTCGTTTGCACGTCTACTGCGTCATGCCAAGATTAACACCGTGAAATTCGACTCAATAGCTCTTATCAAAATTGCCCAGCAGTCAGCGTCAGGTCAAAAACGAATTGAGCTGGCTCGTCCTTACCTAATAGCTGAATATGGGCATAGCGTGAGACAGCCCAACGGACAGTACCTCACCAAACTTCATTGGGAAGATGTTCCTCCCAGTGTTGTTTTAGATTATGTCTATGGAATTGATTTCGTAATCAATTTCAGGGGATGGTGCTTGGGTATTGATGTGACAGCAAACCCTGATGGTATTTACGACAAGCAAGGGAAACTAGATGGCTTGCAACAGATGTGGAAGGCTATTGGTATTGACCACGCTGCCGTGTTTCTTGTAAGCGTTCCCAACACTCGCCCTGCGGTGATGGAGAAAGAAACACTGATACAACAGCTCAAGCAGGTTCTCAGGGGTAAGCAAGTGCTTGAATTAGCTCTTTAATCTACCCAATTAATGCATTCTAAACAATACAACATCCTCCTAACAATGGTGGGTGTTGCTTTTTTTTTGTGACGCTAACGCTCACACAGCAAGTGATGTTTTCTCAAATTGATACATGGATATCCTTAAATACAGAAATGAATTAGTTGGTAAACCAGGTTTAGTTTACTGTGGCAGACCCAAGACAGATAGTTGGTATCGGGGGCAGCTCCTAATTGGATTAGGAAACCCTTTTAGTTGGAAACCAACCAGATTAGCTAAGTTCAAAGTCAAAAATCTAGAAGAATCGCTTTCAGGCTATCGTCACTGGTTGTTCAAGCTGTTATCTGCTCACAAAGAACAGTGTCGAGAGGACTTAGAGCCTTGGGAAATTGAGTACCTACACAAGACACTGGAACTGGCACAAGTCGTGAAAAGAAACGAAGTTTATGGGTTAGTCTGTTGGTGCATTAATATCAAAAATTATGTACCCGTCAAAAGTGAGAAGAAGCAGTGCCATACTCAAATTTTGTATGCTGCTTGCTTATGGATAATCGAACAAGGATTGGTGTTTGACGAGAATAGTTAGCAGAACTAAAAATGCGTCGGATTATTGGTTATTTGTGCGGTGCCGATAGGCTTAGAGGCGATTCATCAGCAATTGGCTGGACTGTTGAATGGATGAGGCGATCGCTTAACTACTATCTTCAGATCGCTGAAAACCATTCCTAACTAGGAGCTGTGTTAAAAATGAACAGAAACCGTCTAGGGGTAGCTAAGTTATGCCAGTTCGCTTCATCAACGATCGCTATGCTCTATCCTAGTAAAATTCCTGAATTTGCACCAGTTAGACCGCAAATGTGCAAGATAATACCTACGATTAGGGGTCTTAGACCACAAATGTGCGGTATGATCTCTGGATTTTCGGGAGTTAAACCGCTCTGTAGCGGTTTAGTCTGCCTAATAAAGGTGCCAAACCGCTAGATGCAGCTTTAGATAGTTCGGCGGCAATTAAAAAAAGGACAACGAAAATGAAAATTTGTGTAGCACAGACGAGACCTATCAAAGGTGACATTCAAAGTAATATTGCTAATCACAAAAAATTAATAGACCTAGCAGTTTTCAATGGAGCAGACACAGTTATTTTCCCGGAACTATCAATAACGGGTTACGAACCGGAACTATCAAAAGAATTGGCGACTCATCAAGACGATAGTAGGTTTGACGATTTCCAAATGATTGCCGATACCAAGCAGATAACTATTGGAGTTGGAGTACCAACAAAAAATAATACAGGTATCTGCATTAGTATGGTCATTTTTCATCCACACAAAGTAAGGCAAACTTATTCAAATAAGTATTTACACTCTGATGAAGAAGAATTTTTTATTAGCGGACAAAGTTATACTGGTCTAATAGGTAGCAAGAACAACATTGCACCTGCAATTTGTTATGAATTGTCAGTTCCAGAACATTCAGAGAACGCATTTAAAAGTGGAGCAGAATTTTATGTAGCAAGTGTGGTTAAATCTGTGAATCAGGTTGACAAAGCCATTGAAACGTTATCTGGCATTGCAACTAAATATTTAATGACAGTATTGATGTCAAACTGTGTTGGACAATCTGGTGGTATGGAATGTGGAGGGAGAACATCAGTTTGGAATAACAAAGGATTATTGTTAGAACAACTAGATGATACAAATGAAGGGGTAATAATTATCGACCCTGACACACAAGAACTAACTAAAAAAACAATATAAAATAAAGTGCCACTAAAATGAATATCTTTTCTTTATTTCTTGTAATTGTCTTTCTAGTAATTATTAGTAGGTGTTGGACTGTTCAAGCCTTCACTCCTTTATCTTCTTATCAACCTCTTGAAGTTATAGACGGTGCAGGTTTGTATAAACAACAACTAGCTGATGGTAACGAAGCTTATCTCCAAGTGATTGACCTACATAAAATGCAAATAGACCAACTAATCGGAGAAGTAGATGATATGGGATTGGCTCAGGGGAAATATTATAGAGGGGAAGGTAACTATTACAGCCCTTTCTTTAAGATGAAGTTGTTTGAAGAAGTTACCGACGAATACAAAGAGCTATACGGTGATACAGTTTTTTCCCTCATCAATTGTTCTTTTTTTGAACAATATAAATCTAGCTCGCAGTTATCTTTTCCCATTAAATTTAATGGCAAAGTCATCACTGGCGGACATAGCCCCTACGGCCCTATCAGTCAACCAGCAGATAAATTTTATAGTAATATTCGATTGAAGGCTTTGGTCTGGGATGACTCAGGAGCGTACATTACAGATTACGACCCAACTACTGGTATGCCTTTGAACCAAAGCCGTGTTAAAAATGCAATTGTTAGCTACCAGTACACCGACCATCCGGCTAGAATATTAGGCAAAAATCAAGCGAATCGGTATCAGCTTGTCGGTACGTTAGAGTCTGATGGTATTAAAGGTGACGAGTTGCTGTTGATTATGACAGTGAATAGAGCCACACTGGACGAGGCTGCTGATTTATTACGTCAATTAGGCGTTAAAGGGGACATCATGACCTTTGATGGCGGCAGTTCCACTTACTTGTTCAATTCTCGCAAGGGGAATATTATCCTACCTCAACCAGTGAATCAGGAAGATAATCCGACTTTCCGCAAGCTGCCGCACTACATAGGATTTCGTACTAGAGGCAAAAAGCTGATTTCTCCACTCATCAAAGTCAGCCAGCCTGCTGGTAAGGTACAAGTTGAGGAGAATCAACCTTATTTCATTTTATGGAGGAACAATCTCGACAGTGATGTGATGATCGAGTTGTACGATGGCGACAAACCTATCCAAGTTATCTCTTCTCGTACCGCCAGTGATGGGGTTTATGAGTGGACGCCAACAAATCCGCTGAAAGAGGGCTATTCTCTTCGTATTTCCAGTTTCAAAGACCGGAAAGTCTTCGCTACATTTCAATTGAAATGAAGAGTGAAGCGCCCAGCAAGAGCGCGATCGCATAGCTGAGATTCTAGGGAAGGGCGATTGCCCTATCAACTTTGGGAAATACCCACGCCAAAATTCTCATCTCTGATACAAAGTTTGCCGTCACTACAAGTTTTAACTGGCTTTCCTTCAGGGGAGACCGCGATCTGCGCTGACTCTTTCAGAGTCGCTTCGCTATCACAGCAGCGCTTCGCGATCGCACGTTCCGGGATGAGCGGGGGACGCTTGTATCTGACCCCCAGAAAATCGATGAGCTGTTCGATAGTTACAGGTCGCAGTTTGACGGGTGAATTTGAGGACACAGCGCCAATCGCTAGCGCGTATCTGGCTGAGATTCTTGATTGTTTCTTTCAACGATGACTCGTCAACTCCCAGCTTTAACTCCCCAACAGGAAGAAGACCTCAATCTCTACTACGATATTCAACAGCAAGAATGGCTAGAGACGATTGAAACAATTACTGAAAACCTCGATGAAAACTCATCCGAGGTCATAGCGCTACTCGAAGCTGAAGACCGATGGGAAACAGAACGTGACTATTACCACCTTCAGTATTACGAGAGCGATCGCTTTGGATGGAGCTAACTCAACCAAACCCCCCAACAAACTCTACCCTTAGCACCAATGCTCCCTACAGAAACCCAAATTACTGATTTAACTCTACGCCAGCTCTCCATCATTGCCGCTCAAATCTGGCATGAATTGGAAGCTACCGAGGATGAAGAACAGGTAGCCGCGCTGGTGCAATCGGTTATGCAGATTCAGGAAGCCACAGAGGAGAAGGTGGATGCCCTCAACTACATCGCTCACATGATACAGACTGATATAGAGGCTTGGACTTTTCGGCTCAAGGAAATACAAGCACTGTATTCCAGCCTCGTCGAGCAGAAAAAGAAACGGCTTGACTATCTCAAAGCTGGACTACTCCGACTGCACGCACAAGGGTTGATTCCCGATAGGTTGCTCGGACATGACCGGGTGATCGAGATTCGAGATAACCCACCCAAGCTACAGTTGCTCAAAGACCCAGCCGAGTCAGACTTTCCCGAACAGTTCCGGGAACAAACTGTGGTGACAAAAGCCAAGACAGACGAGATTCTCACTGCCTACAAAGCTGGAACGGATGTGAGCGCCTTTGCTGAGGTCACTCAGGGCAAACACGTCCGTTTCAAGAACAAACCACTTCGGGTGAAATAACACTCGTCTGGCGCTACAAGATCCACTCCCGCCTAGAATCAACCAGGGCGGGAGATGAATGTGCGTTGGGGCTAGCGCCCAGTGTTTACTTGCACATTCATTCAAAAACTATGCAAGTCGATTACCACACAACTATCACGCCCGACTCCCAAACCTGGATGACGACCCAGCAATGCTCAAGCCGTGTCTGTCTTTACATCTCCGAAGGGTCACAGCGATTCAGCCTTGACTTCCTCACCTGGCACTTACCTGTCCTCGAAGAGTTGGTAAAACAGCTCAGACAAGTGAGACAGCAGGAGGTCATCCAGTTGCGCGAACAGTTGGATGCACAACTGAGTCAACTGGAAATTCCCAGTGAAACCGATATTCCTAGCTCACAGAGCAACAGCAACTTAATGCCAAGTTACACCAGCGAGTTCTGACCCTCTCACTTCTCGCCCTCATAACATACAGTTTGCACGTAAATAAATATGCCTCAAATCATTGAGTTCAATGCCAGTTCCTTCGCTTCGCTGGTACTGCTCGAACTAACTGAGACTTGGAACGATATCGGGCTTTCGGATCTGCCTCCACAGGAATCAGAACCTCTGCTGTTGTTCCTTGAACAGATTGAAGCCTCCAATCAACCCGAGTTCGACGCTCAACGGCTGATTCTGGTCAAGGCAGCTGGAGGAGTCCTGCAAGCTGTCTATGGTCCTGCTATCTTCCGTGATGGCGACGAAATCGTTTTGAAACTGGGGGTAAACTTACTCCCCGTCAATCAATCCGGAGACATCTTTTCCATTGGATTACTCCGGGGCAAAGTGTCGATCGCGGAGGAAAAAGACCTGGCAGGAAACCCCTATCCCAAGGCGACAATTTCCCTAGTCGCCAAGAGCCGCGACATCTTCAAGTTAAGTGTCCAGCTCGCCAGCAAAGAACTCAACTTCACCGCTGCTGAGGTAGAAGCTGCCCTCATTAACGAAGAATCCTTGCTGCCCTTCCTGCGGCAAGTCCCAGGCACAAATGCGCTCAAGATGCAGGAACTCGGTCTTGGGGAATTCGCCGTGAAGGGCATTACCAAGTCCGAGGGAGGCGACCACGGCACTTCGTACAAGCTGCAATTAGCCGATGGCAGAGCTGTTTGGACACGCGGAAATGTTACGACTCTCCTAGAGTCGGGTTGGCAACCCCAACCGGATAAGCCTCTTACCCTGGTCGTCACTCGCATTGAAGAACTGGGGGAAGACAGGTTCAGTGTGGATTGTGCGCTACGGGAACGCTTGCCAATCCTGCCTCCTGCTCCCGTAAATACCAATGGACACAGGATTAAACAAGGAGAAGGCAAAACTATTGAAGTAACAGCCTCAAAAGTGAGTTCTGAGCCTACGATTGTGCAGGAAAGAACCGTACTGACTGTTGTACCTTCAAAGGCTGAAACCTTTGCTGGCTCTGAATTAGACGATATACCCTTTTGAGTTCTTCGTGTGTTCAATTTTCTTCAGTTGCACTGCCAGAAACTCATCCAAACATAGGAGACAATCCACAGGTTTTTATGCCTATGGATTGTTTTCTTCTATCTGACGGAAGAAGGCGCGAAATTGTGCGACTAATTTATCAGGGAATCTTTGAAAAATCCTACCAAAACTGAAGGAGTTTAGCACCAATTGCGTTGTGCTAGATTTTTATTTAGAACTCATCAGCTGCTGCCAACTCCTCATTCGATAAGACATATACCTTTTCTTCTTCTTTTTTACCAAGGAGCGGCTTTTCGTCTGCTGGATTATAAAAGTCATCTGGCTCCACGAACCCCTGAGAGAGTAGCTCCTCGCGGTCGAGTCCATTCATCAGATCAGCCCGACGCTCAAGAGGAGTCATCGAACTTGTATCCATCTCATTTCTACTGATTGAAGGAGAAACTTTTTCACGGACTATGTTCAAATGGGCACGTTCTTCATTCCGAGAAAGGCGCTCTTGTTCCCACTGAACCTCTACCTCAGCACGTTCATGCTCAAGCTGTTGCTGCCATTGCTGCACCTCAAGCTCCAATTTGGCATTTCGGATGTGTCTTTCTTCCCATTGATTTATTTCAGTCTCATCCATCCCTTCAGAACGCAGCTTCTCTCGATATTCAGGCTTCATTGTGCCATCTATGTTGTAATCCTGTTGAATCAATTTATCTAAATAATCAGACATCCATATCTCCTATCGCGTCTCTCGCTCTAAATTAACCTGATCTAAGCAATTCCCCTCATTTACTATTATCGCTACTGCGGACTTGTGCAGCTACAAATATGGCAATTCACTTAGAACACTTCGACACTAAGCTCAGTCAGAAACTAGAAATATCTGAAAAGGTAGAAAACAGCCTAGCCGAGTACCTATTTCCTGAAACGGAGTTTGCCATTGGTGCGGTCTATAAAGATAGCGCTAAACCAGAGGATTTAAAAGAGTACGAGGGTAGAACTCTACAGTTCTCTTCCGGGGAACGGATGTACTTTGCTAGCGATGAAGTACGAGATTTAGTTTACCCCAATAAAAGTGATGGGGCAGCTTATGGCAGCCTTGTTTTCACTCCTTGTAAAAGCTTTAGCGAACAATCTGTCCGGGTATTAATTGTTGATGATGCCACTGGCGAAAACGGTGGCATGATGCCTCCGGAAGATGCGAAGAAACTGGTAGGAGACTGCTATGGTCGCATCAGCCGCGACCTGGCGCAAGAATTGACGGGAAAACAAAATACTCCCTTCCAGTTCCGGATGGGCATAAAACCCCAAGCCGAGAATGATGTATACCGAATTGCCAAAGGCACATTAGCTCCTGCCAATCTGGAAAGCTTAAGCGAACCGTTTATTAGAAGTGGCAAAACCGAAAGTGGCTCTCTTATCACCAAGACTGGCTACGATCTGGTGATGGCAACCAGCAGCTTCAAGGGGCGCAAGGGAGCAGACGCCATCAAGCCTGGGGAGTACTACCTCACAGTCGGGATTGGGGTAAAGTCCCAGGCTGAATATGGGGAACACAGCCTGGGAACACAGATTCTGGTGAATTATCCCAAGGGGGTAGAAGCCGATATCCTACCTGAACTGAAAGAGCAAGCCAAAAGACTCGCCGCCATCCAATCCGATCCTAGAGCGATCGCCCAATATTACGTTGAGAAGTACGAGAAACGACAAGCACTCGCCTTCTCCAACCAGGGCATAGGAGAACCACTACCAGCAGACTTTCAATCCTGGGGTGAACTTTCCTCCCTGATTGATGAAGCCTTTGGCGACACCTTAACTTCAGAAGAAAACTTTGGCGATTTGGAGGATGATGAAGCTTCCACGCCGACGCAGCGAGACAAGCTGCTGTACCGATTGCTCAAAGCCGACTTGGAAGGACACGGTCAACTTCTCGAACACCCCAAAATTACAGATGAACTCAACAAATTCGTCAGAAAAGAGTGGGTGGACATCGCTACAGGACGGGGCATCAAATTTCAATCTGGGCTGGCTCAACCAACGCAGGATTTAGCTAAGGATGAAATCTGCGTCCCCCATTTCCCAGAAGGAAAGGAGGTGATTGTCACCCGTAGCCCCCTGGTTAATTCTAATGGGGTAATTGTCCTGACCAACAAGCATCTAAAGGAATTTAAACACGAGCAGGGAACTGTGCATATCCATCCGGAGACAGCCGCTGCCCACCTCCAAGCTGACTTTGATGGCGATCGCTTGGCTTTTCAACTGGCTGATAAATACCCAACACTGGCGGCTGAAGTCAAGGAACACAATGCGCCAGAAAACCGTTATCCCGATATTGTCAAACGAGATAAGGTTCCCTACACCGCCGACACATTTGCCGAAATCGCCCTCTCAGCGCGGGAGAATAAAATTGGCATCATCGCCAATCAAATTCAAAAAGCTGTTGCCTTGCAGTGGGAAACTCAACTCGTCCCCCAAGAAGAAAAAGCCAACTACCTCAAAAACATCTCCTATAGCTACAAACGACTGCTCCAAGACGACGCTAATCCCAAGAAAGACCTTCATCTCCCCAATCACTTTAGAGAGAGAATTCAAAACATTAGCGACTTACCTAAAGAACTCACTCCCCAACAAATCGATGAAAAACTCACCGCGCTCAAGGAGATTTTATTTGATGTTGTTAGCGAATTGGGCAACGAACTCCAGGTGGCAGTAGATGGCCCCAAAAGCGCTGCTAGACCGGATGAAGACGTGCTGCAATATTGCAGTGCAATCAGCAACTACCGAGACATGGGGTGGCTAAAGGACAAAAAGAGTCCAGACGTATACCATCACCGTCCGATGGACAGCACCAACTACAGTCCCATCGACCTGATGGTGCGTCAAACCAATCAACTGCATGAGGTCAGTAAGCTTGAAGCCAGACCGACTCACCAGTTTAGGCAGCTATTTAACCAAACCTACTCGGCAGAGCAAGAAGCCGGGGCTAAAACGATTAAAGACACTTATAACCAGTATGTAAGGAAAGCCAAAAACCTTGAAGAAAAAGCCTTGACTGAACCCGGTCCAGTTTTAACAGCAACGAGTGTTAGAACTGGAAAACAAATCGAAATCACCAATCTCCTGAAATTTGACCATCCCGATGTATGGAGAGCGAAAGAACTGAATATCCGGTTGGTAGACAACGATAAGCCCACCGACAAAATGCCTCACTCCTTGATTGCGGTAGCGATGGTCGATGGAGTTCAGGACGAAAACGGTCTCCCTGTATGGAAACACCTTGGTACCGTAAGCGAAAATTCGGTAAAGGAACATAGCCTTCAAGCTGGAATCATACTCAGTTCGGCTCAGGTTGAGCTAAAAGCAGGGATTGGCAAGCATCAAGTCAAGGCAATTTTCAAGGAGGCTAATCAGTACCTGCAAGAGGTCAATGCCCAAACTCCAGAAGACCAAAAGGGTTCGATGGCATCAGCTCTTTGGCAAGTCTGCCACACCAAGAACAAGAATCAGGAATTCAATAACTCCAAGAAAGCCAGTGTTGCCTTCAATACCTATCCCGATCAGGTTGTGGCTCAACTATCCACTCTACAATTCACCGAACTGAGTGTGGTCGGCACCCACCAACCGACTAACGAGCATCTCGGACGCAACTGGGGTGGAGAAAAAGTCCCCATTGAAATCGTCTTAGAAACCAGGGCAGACCATCCTAACTACGGGAAGAGAGTCATTGCGGTAGAAGGCAAACAACTTGGCCCACTACAACAAGATTCCCCCGCTTTACCCATCGGCACTCATGCTGAAGCTTATATAGTTTCTCCGCCAAGCGCGAGTGTGACAGCCACTACCGCCAAAGGTAACACGCTCAAAATCACCCAGCTCCAAAATCACGGCTGGTCGGAACGAACTTGGAAAGAAGAACAAGCCATAATCACCATCGGGTTTAAGGATAACCCGAACCCTCATAAGCCATCTATTCCCGTTATCCTGGTGGAGGGCAAAGTGCTGGGCGTACTCGATAAGGAATCAGCTGACAAACTCTGTCAACATGGCATACTTAAATCTAATGTCGCCATACAAGCCAGCTTACAGAGCGCACCGACGACTACTGCTTATCTGAAGGTTGACGCCAGTACACTCACCTATCCAGAAAGCTGGACACGCGAGAAAGACAAAGACGTACTCGCACCGGAAGGAACCACACAAGCGCTAGACCCAGCACCAGCTAGGAATCCCCTAGCTGACCTACAACCTCTCAACCCATCTGTGGCTCAGCATATGCAAAAAGACATAGCAATGGCTGACGTGGCAAGCCAGTTTATTGGCTTTTCATCAGCACCCCCAGAAACACCATCGAGTACCCGCAATTATGGGGCGGCATGGGGCGATCTCGCTAATACAGGAGTCTATTCGTCCACTGATACGATAATGGCCAGTGGCTCTGGTCCTTGGCGGGGAGTAACACAGCAACAAATTGAGTCCACTTTCGAGAAACACTACGTCCCGCTTCTAGACCAGGCTGTTGCTGCAAAGAGTTCCTTTGTGGTAGGAAGCGCAGCGGGGACAGATTTACTCGTACAGAAATATTTGGAAGAAAAGGGGTACAAGCTAGAACCGGATAAAGCAGGTTATACCCGATGTTCTCCTGAATATACACAAGCGGTTTCACAAGCACAATCACCGAGTTCTCTAACTACTCCAACACAAACGCCCCAAGTCGAGCAAAGTGCTATTCCTCCCAGACCAGACTGGGAAAGAAAGATTATTACTGCTGCCCTCAGAAGTCTGGAAACCAATCCAGCTAACGTCAGCACCGAAACAAAAGTTGCCTCTTTGGGTAAGAGATACGCAGTCGTTTACACAACGAAGGACGAAACCTTACAAATTCTCGATGTAAGTGGCGATCGCGGTACTCTTTACAAGGCTCAGAAAGGTCAACTGGCTGAGGTAATCAAATTCTCGGAGCAAGAGAAAGCTGCCTTCGCCTCTATCGGCTCAAACCATGTGACTAACGTTCCTAAACCTTTGAACATTGAGCGATGTTAATCACTCGTATCGGTACATTTCCAGGTATGGGGAGAAGGAGAATTTTTAGTTCCCATATTATAATCTTGAATAGGGTAAATAGTAGATAAAAATTGAGAATAATTTATCAAAAGCGTTAGCAACTACCGATGCTCTAACTTAGCTTCGCAATTTTGCTGAAAATCATTAACAGCTTTTACGGTAATCTCGGTAAATGTTCCATCTATTTCACCTTGATAAAAACCTAAAGATTGCAAATTTTGCTGAATTCTCACAATTTCGGTTGGTTTTAAGCCAGCACCTTGCCAGATGACATTATTAATTTCCCTCATTAACTTAACGCACTTACTCCCTTCAGCAACTTGTTGCTCTCTTCGTTGTAGTTGGTTTTTGGTTTGAGTCAAGGTTGCCTTGGTTTGTGCCAAATTAGATTGGGTTGTTTGAAATCGGGTTTGGCTTGACTTTAATTCCGTCTGAATGTCTGCAAGTAACTTTTCTAATTCAGGAACCCGTTTAAGTTGTTCAGTTGAGCGCTCTAATTCTGCCTTGACTTGAGAAAGTTTAGCTGTTGTCTCATTAAGCTGGATAATTGTGCGATCAGCTTCTGCAAATTTTTGTCGCACATACAATCCAGCCCAAATAACCAAAAAACCGGCTGCAAGTGCTGCAATACTAGAAAATAGGAGTATTCTTTGCCCAGTTTGAATCTTATTATTGTCTTTTAGATAATTATTGTATGTCCTAAGGCAATATTTGCATTGATATTGACTATTTTCAAATTCAGCGTGTCCATTGGAACATCTCCAAGCAGGGGTAGGTGACTTCGGATCTTGTATAGCCATCTTAAAATCCTTAAAATGTAGAGTTACGAATCAACTCAATGATGGGTTGAATTAACAAGTCTGGTATCCAGTTAAACGATGCCTTGAACATCAAGGATGGCTCTTCAACAAATGGATAATTTTTTAGTTCTTTAAGGTAGTTACAGAAATCTTGTATAGAGATGTTATGCACATATTTTTTAGTAGCACTGTAAAAAACATCAGTGTAAAGCTGTTTGTCGGTGGCTTTGTCTCGCCACCACTTGAGCATAGTCAGATTGCGATTTGGTAATATGTACTGGGTAAAAACATCGACAGAAAATTTTTCTACATCTGGTCTTTCTTGGCTGTGCAGTTGCAGTTGAAGTAACAATCCTATTAACTGCTGTTCTTCAGCAGGGTTAATTGCTTTACCTTCACGATAGAGGTAGGGCATTATCAAATCAACATTGCAGGCTGGAGGCTGTACAGCTTTGAGAATCTCTTTCCGTTCGGTTGAATTTAAACCCCAGGCTTGACAATTATTAAGCAACCGGCGCGTTTGTTCAGGACGGGTGTATCTAGGTACTATTGTGAGCGCATCATTCTGCAAAGACTTCTTCTGCTCGGATGTCAGAGCAGTTTTAACCCCTAGCGGTAGTTCTAGTTCAATTCCTGGTTCCCAACTAAGACGTTGTAGAATTAGCCAGTCCTGATTTGTAAATGTATTAGTCACGCTAGGGCTGGTGACAAAATCCCTCAAGTCCTCATCAACCCTCTTTTGTCTTATCCAGGCTTGACAAAGGTAATGCAGTAAGTTACCCTTGATCCAATCTGGGCGATCGCCATCTCGCAAACAGCGTGTCAGTGTAGTAACATACTGCTGCAAAGCACTAACAAGCTGACTTAAACCTTGAACCGTGAGACTTCGCCATGCCAAAGAAGTATCAATCAGTTTTTTCCTGACATTCTCATTATCAACGATTAGCAGTAGCCATTTTTGTATCACCTCAATAGGAAAGACATTTCCTACTATGCTGTCCAGAAATTCAGTCTGCTCTTTTTGGGTTTCATAAACAGCCTGAGCCAGTTTAAACCAATTTTCCGAGATAGGATTCTGCTGGAGACTGTCGAAAATTTTCTTGAGTCCCGGCTGGGTTTCTTCAAACCAAGCATAGGTTTGACTAAACTCATTACGATTGAAATTGTTAGAAAGGTTCGGGTTTTCTTTAATCACTACAACCAACAACGGTCTTGCAGCTTCCTGACTCGGCGACCATTTTCTCAAAAATGCCTCGTACAAAATATCTTTTGCCCCATGGTTCATTTCTGTTAAATTAGCTATCTGCGACAGTTTTGCCAGACCTGCATCTCGCTCTGCAAGTAAAGTGGCGATCAGCTCAGATGCTTCTGGATTTATGGTTTTAAGCTGTTTGTGCAAATTACTATCTCTGAACTCTTTCTCCTCAACATGAGGCAACAAAATTGCTATCTTTAATGTAAAAATTTTGTATAGCTCTTGAGCAGAAATTTCACCTAATAGGGCGGTATCTAGCAACGAAAAATTCTCTCTCTCATCCTGAAAGAGTTGATGAGTCGCAAGGTTAGTAGCAAATCGCCATGCCCCTAACCAATTCGATTGAGCTTTATAAGTTACCGCATTCTTACAGAGTGCAATTAATTTTTCTACAATTGCAGTATCTTCAGTTTCGCTACGGGGTTGCTCTAATAGCTTTTGCCTCAGCAATATCTCAGCTAATGGTAAATTCCCCTGGAGTTCATCTAACAGTAGGACTAATTTGGCATTTACAAGGCTCCTCCAAGTCTGCAACATTAGCGGGATATATTGTTGGAACTGTTCAACGGCATTTAGCCCTAACTCTTTCCACGCAAACACAAGCCCTTGTTGATAATTTTCCTTGATTATCAGTGAGATTAAAACTTCCCACTTATCGATATTCAATCCTGAGAAATATTTTTTCAAGAACTCATCTTGCTGTTCTTCAGGTAATGCGGGAATCAAGCGAACAATTATATTTGGGTCAGCAAGTGACTCTAGTGTAATATTATTGTCAGCAATTGTATCTAGTTGTTGAAGCAGTTGCTTAAGTGTCTCTGGGGCTTTGGCTATATGGTCGCGTATATAATCAATATATGGATTTTCAAAAATCTTCTCGTCAACCTGTCCCTGGAATGTTTGATTAGCACGATTAAGCCAAATCATATTTTCGGGAAGTGAACGAGAAGAATGTTGATTAATTTTAACAACTAGTTGCGCCCAGGTACATTGCTGTTCTTCAAGAGTTCCGACTGCAACGGAGATTTGACGGCGAACAATAGCAGGTAGTAATAGCAATATGCTCTCGAGCCAGTCTTCAGGAGGAGTATCTGTTTTCTCATTAGTGAGAAGCAGCCTTTTACCGTTAATTACTGCTGCTAACGCAGATAAAACTAAAGGCTTTTGCTCGTTGCTATCTTTCAAGCATCGCTGGATTTTTTCAACTTCTCCCTCCCTAGCTTCAGTTAGTGTTTGCTCTTCTAAACATGGGATTGACAAATGTGGCAAATCAGCATTAAACCCTTGAAAGAGGGGGATAGGTTGCTGAAACATCCAAGAGAGTAGTTGAAACGTCCGCCCTTGCAACGCTGTTACTGATGTAACGGGAATAAAAACATAGCAGTGTTGATTAAACTCTCTCCCTTCATTCCTAGCATAATCACCGCGATCATCTACAGCAGTTTCGGCTTTGACCAACACTAAATTATCACGTTGCAAAAAGATACCAACTGCCTTTACCGTTCTCTGTGTCGGACTTGTACCCCAAAAGCGATGGGTTCTTTCCGCAATAGTTTTTAAATCAGTTTCATCAGTCAAGTCAGCAGTGCGAGCAACAAGCTGATATCCAGAACCTGTGTCACTAACAAATTTGCCGTGAATAAACTGTGAGTACATAGGTAAAAGGGTGTAGTGTCGTGTGGATGTAATCTTTTGTGAACTGTTTCTGCCATAAATTGTCCGTCCTACTTACGGTTAGGACGAGATGGTGGATTGGCTTGAATACTCTGGATTAACCACTGAATGGGTTCGATAACATTAAATGGCTCATAGTTGACATTTATAGTTGGTTTGAGTGTAGGAGGTGCTTCTGGAGTGCTTGGTGTATTGTTACCTGATGCCCAACCACCCGTTGATGACGAACTAGAATTAGGAGAAGTGTTAGCTGTTCCTGATGCTTCATCAGGATCGTAACCCTGTGAATAAGAATTCTTTGGTGATGACTGAGGTGATTGAGAAGCTGATGTGTTTGAGCTATCTGGGGTGTCGGGATAGATTACAGCTTCTTTCCACTTGCCATCTTTATCTTGATAAAGACCAATAGATGCTACAGAAAAAAACTTATAACGATTTGGGAGACAAAAATTTGTTTTCAGACTTTTAAATAACTTCTCACC
>DALYIW010000108.1:15648-24496 GCA_031970155.1 Coleofasciculaceae cyanobacterium CTOTU46601
ATATCTCCTCTCGGTCAACTTTTGTCACGCAGAATGCCATGTATTGCTGTAGTCGCTCAGTCTTCATATTTTCGCGTCGGGAGCGTCTCTGAAACTCTCGAAATAATTTTGATAGCAAAGTCCAGTATGAATTATGCTTTTTTTTGCTTTGTATGGGATCGAGTAATAAAATAATTCCATCGCAACTGAGTAAATAGTCCACGATATCCCCTGAATTATTTTTGGTTTCACTGACTTGCATATCTGCGTTGGTATGCTGACTCTGACGCTTAACTATTTTGACTGTTGTAGCCGCATCACCAAGTATGTCTTCGTAAAACTCACCGGGAGCATCAAGAAAATTAAGTACGATTTTAGAGCCTGTTCCTTTAGAAGACTGGGGTCTTAGCGTATAGGTGAAAATCTTTATGGTGTCTGCTATTTCGGTAGGAAGCGGAAAGTTTCCTTTTTCAATATCATTAATATGTTTGTCAACAAAAACGCCAGCTTCATCATCCTCAGTAAGTTCCCAATCGTCTGATAGAACTAGGGCATTGTGAAGTATTGCCAAATAAGTCGTCTTTCCAGAACCGGAGGTTCCCCAAAGTCCTATGCGTATATCGGCTTGTGAAGTCTGTTGATTTTTGGCTAACCATTCGGTTAATGCAGTGCGTAATTTCAAGAACTGATTGGTATTGTTCATAAATCTCTTGAGTGAGCTATATATTTCAAAAAAATGACTGGCATTGGTTTATTGTTTCGGGACTTCTGCTTACTTGGTTACGATTTGATAATTTCAAGGGCAGCGAGTTGGCGTTGTATAAACTCCAGACGTTCCCAGTCGGAGTCTCTGCTGAGACTTTCGTTGATTCTTGATTTCAAAACAGGATCGTCTGAATAGCGGATTTTGTAAAAGACATTTTTGATGTAGTCTAATAACAAATCCTCAATCAAAATCATTTCGTATCGATACAAATTCAAGATCCCAATCACGCAATATTCAGACACGAAAGATTGATACAGCTTTCGCATTTCGGTGATAAATGGACTGAAAGAATCGCTGTTTACCTCTGGCTGGCGCGGTATTCCGGAAAGACTATCAAAAAGTGGCTTTTTATCGGGTTGACCATCAGCACCCACAGCTGTGAAGTAGCAAGCTGGGTCAGTCATTCTGGTCATGGCAATGCGACTAGCTATTACAGGCAGGGTGCGACGCATATTTGCATCTATAAATTTTTCTTTGATTGTTGATTTGAGTTGAGAAACTTCTACATAGTTATAGCACCCGCTAGAAATTTTTTCGGCAATCTTGGAGGTTTCCAAATTATCAGTGTAAACTCGAACCAACTGATTAGCCATTAATGGCACTTGATTAGTTAGTTCATACCAAAGATAAATTTGAGCCTCACTTAGCATATATTCGTAAATTAGTTTAGCAACATTGCAATGACCTAGACGGTCTTCTTTATCAAGAAAACTTTTTTCCCAAAGTTCAGGCATCTTGTCTTTAATTACCCGATCAGTTTCGTCACAAATTGATTGAGCTATTTGTTGTAGTTCAATTCGCAAATTTTCAATGCGTTGCTCTTGATTTTCTCGGATTTGTTTGACCAATTTTTCAAGGTCTTTCTGCCGTTTTTTAAGGATTTGCTCTACTTTCTCTGTTAAGTATGATGTCCCTTGATTGCGAGTTCGCTGACTCATCTCTTTTTGGAACTTATTGATGAGTGTGTCAACCATACTGTCCAAAGCCAATTTACCGTCCCGAATTTGTCCCTCAATACGATGTTCGCGGGCAAATTTAGTCAATTCTTCTACCAGCTTCGGAATTTGACTGGTTTCTAGGACTTCACGATCGCTTTTCCCTCGAACACCCAGTTTGAGGGTGGCTGCTTCATAAGTGTTAATATCTTCAATTTTCTCTCCTTTAAGTTTCTTTTGAACGTAGTATGCCATCCAAGCAGATGTCTCAAAATACGGACGATCTCCTCCTCGGTTTGGAAATTTTCTCGCATAATCTGAAACCAGCAATTCCATCAACTCGCCCATCTGTCTCCGCAGGATATTCTGTTTCTCTGGGCTGTCTGTCATAATGCTATCTTTAGCATTGAGGACTAGAAATATCCGTTCGCCCGATCGCTCGTTTCCTTCAAAGCTGATGTACTTGCGGGATCTGTCAAGCAGATAGCCATCACCACGAGTGAGAATACCGTTTGGGCTTTGAATAAAAACTACAGCATCAGCTTCTTTAATTCCTTCGTTGATAATAATGTCGTGTAGGGGAGTGCCATCAAGCCCAGGTAAGTCAACTAAACATACATTCTTGGGCAGTTGTAGTGTTGCGATCCCATCAGAGCTTTCGCTTGGCACAATGTGATAGGTAACGGACTTTACTAAGCCAATTCGACGACTCAAAGAGCCTACGCTGTTGATGTCGCTATTTTCATCAATTAAATCCATCAGATCTTCAATGTCTCTTTGGTTGGCAAGAGAGAAGTTCTGGCGCAATTCTTCCCCAAGATTATTGGCATACTGTCTAACAATATCTGCTAAACTCAGCCGTAACTCCTCAAAATCCCTGTTCGCTTGATCGGGAAGTTGAATGGCTGGATTCAAATTTTCAAGTGCTGTAGCATAAGCTGCATCAAGATTACCAGTAAGCCTAGACTCGTCCAGTCTATATGCTTTATAGCGACTGACAAAATCTGCTACCAAACTACGAATATTGGCTTCATCACGGTAAAGCACTTTTGCTGTTTCCTGTCGAGCATCAACCGCGTCGAAGAAAATTTCTAAAGCGGCTCCTGTTGCTGGCTTGCCTGATATTTTTGCCAGCACTAAATTGCGTCCTAAGATAGCGTTAACCGTTGTACTTTTGCCAGTCCTTGCCTTGCCAATCACAGCTATGCGGTAAGGCTTTTCGTATTTAAGGGCTTTCTTGGCAAGTTCCAACTTATCTTGAAATTCTTCTTGCTCTTCAGGATACTTTTGAAATAAAGCTTGAAGTTTTTGCAGTCGCCCAACCTGAACAGCAAAACGTTCCACTTGATCGGGAGTAGCATCAGGTAAGTGTTTTTTAATTTTGTCACGCAAACTTTCCCAAGGGGCTGTAGTTACCATGTTATGAATTCCTATCGTTTCCACATTGATTTAAGACAGGGTAATTTATCAGCCAAAGGACTTGCAATGGTAGTCCAGATATCTTGGCTTATAACAATTTCCTAAATGCCTGCTACAGATAAAGCCTCGTAAACGCTTCACCAGGAGTATCTGTCCATTGGACTTGGATTTGCCTGGGAACGGGTAGGTCAACCGCCATTGTCAATGGTCTTCCTTCTAGCGCCTCTGTAGGTGCTACTCCACCAGTCCAGTCTGGACCGTCTTCTACGGTGACTCGTTCCTGTTCCCTAGGGTCAGTTAGAGCGAAGACCATACTGGTCTTACCAACAGCGCGATCGCCTATCACTACTACACTCATTCACACTCACTCCGTAGGAAATCCTGTGTACATCACTGTCTTTGGCATCATCACCCATTCCTGGCTGGGAATATCCCCCAATTCTGCCTATGTGATTCGCCTTGATAAAAAATAAAGCTGCTGGTTCTTTGACCCCCGCAGCCCCAAATCACTTACCTGACCCTGAATAAACAGCCCATCAATGAGTAAGTCTATATGTTCCAGCAAATCATCTGCTCCTGGAACTTGAAAAGTACTCAGTAATTTCCTAACAAATTTTGACCTTAAAGATAGTTATAGCAACCTAATATAAGATTGTCTACTCGTCATCTATACTTCATATTCAGATGTATTACAAGTTAGAACTGTATTACATTTTTATTTAAAAAAAGACTAACTTTATTTCCTAATCAGACCAATTTTTTACATAAATCCTATAGATTTTGTGTTGATAAATGTGGGAGAGGAGCAATTCCCTTCGGGATAGCTATGCTGCTAACGCACCATGCTACGCTTCACGCTTTTTTTGGAGAAGGCAGGAGCGATCGCCCCCTTTAGCGTTACTAGAAGCAATATAAATTAAGGTCTGCTGTCTCGATCGACATTAGAGGCAGTGGTATCAAATTTTTGGCGGTTAAAATACTATAGCATAATAGATGCTACTATAGCATATAGTCAGACAAAATATAGGAGATAAAATGTCTATAGAACTGGGGGAAAAAGAGTTAGTGGGTGGAAAACGCAAGCTTGAGTTGATAGCAGTGTACATAACCAAGGAAAAAAAAGTGGCTTTAGAGGAGTGGGCTACCTCACAAGAGCGCTCGGTTTCTTGGATTGTCGCCAAACTGATCGACAAAGCCCTTCGCGATCGCCAACAGCAGCAGGAAAGTTCGGATAATGACAACTGACCCGCTCGACTATCTCGAAGATCCGGAAGATGAAATCCGGCGAATGGGGAAGCCTCAAACCGAACCTGTTGTGGCAGGCACAAGAAAAAAAGCAGTTGAACGCTGCTTAAAAGTGGCAAAAGGACGACGGCTACTCGCAGTTCAACATTTTCAGGGGAACATTTGGCAGTGTATTTTTCCAGGAGGCGAAAATGAAGACTAAAGGCACTACTGTTTGGAACTATAAAAACGGCTGGACTTCTCCAGAACTAGAAATGCCTCCAACTGGGCAAATCGCAGTCTTTATCGATTACCCTGACGATGATTTAAGTATGCCAATAGTCGAGCCGGAGGTAGAAGAACTTCTGTCAAGCTTAGGCTATGTAGGCGAGGGGCGCTACATAGGAGACAACGATATTCTTAATCCATTAGAGACAAAAACTGTAACCTACGTAGATACATTCCCTGTTGAAGAACTGAGCCATCATCTGAGCATCTTGAATCAAACAAAAATCCCTAGAGAGTGGTTTTACACCTGTAATTCAGATGGGACTATTGTCAACATTAAAAAGGCGAACGTACCAGCATAACTTACTTTACTCAAAACTCCCCGATAACAACAAAGAGCAATTCCTTATGGGATAGCTACGATCAACCGCTCCTTTCCTTTGCCACTGAGAAGAAACGCGATCGCTTCATCTTATTATTGGTGTCTGCTCTCTATTACTCGAAAGTGCGATCGTGAACGCAGGTCCGATTCCCGATGAGGCTCCCACCAATTTACAGGAGCAACTACTCCTTCAAGATGCCAAAGCTGGCAATGGTATCCAGATCCAAGGTGGACCATTAATGCCACTAGGGGATGCTCCCCGACTCGTTGCGAACTACGGAGGTCAGCCTGGAGATTGGGTTAAAATATCCAGTACGCAAACCAAAGTTATTAATGGAGCGTCCGTGCAAGTTCATTGGTTTCGGAACATTCAAACAGGTCAAAACGTTGAGTTTAAATTCAAACGAACTTATCCCAAAATAGCTCCTAAAAATCAGTGATTTCAGCAAATTATGAAAATTCGTTGTATCGCCAATACAGGGGCAGCTCTTCCTGAAAGTTACTTCCTGCCTCACCTGTGTTACCAAAAAGAAACTGATTTTCAAGTGACAGTTGCCAAAGAATATGTTGTTTACGCTCTATACGAATGGGAGGGAAAAATTTGGTATTATATCGGCGATGATAATTATACTTATTATCCCATCCACAAACCTGCGCCGTTGTTTGAAGTTCTTGACGACAGGGTTTCTAAGTATTGGAGATTTAAACTAGCGCCGAATGGGTTGTTAACAATCGCGTTTGAACAGTGGTTTTCCGAGCCTTATTTTTACGACAAGCTAACAGATCAGGAGGAACGGGAGGTTTTAATATTTGAGCAAGTCAAAGAGCTTATAGATGCAGAAGCTTTATCTCCCTACCCCAGTCCATCTGTTGTCAGAAGAAAAGAAGACGCTGAAGCAATTATAAGAGTGGGCACAGGCACAAATTGACCATAGTCCTGATTGATTTAGTGTACCCAAAACCCATCTCTCGCATCTGTAGTGTCAATAACCCTCCTGTCTCTATCTTTGGGTATCACTATGACCCACGCTTACTCCTCATAGACAGCAAAGTCGAGCCTAGTTGTAGCAGAACCTATGGTGAGGTAGCCTTCTGTTCGATAATCCGCCCTTTCACGGGGGCAGATAAAACAATCGAAGTCGTCAATGTACCATACAGTACCAGTCGATCCATCAAAGTTTCCAGATGCGAAACGGACGAGACAACGACTTTCATGATGAAACAGGCACTCCCAGTGACCCGATAACATTCGATCACTTCAGGAAGTTTTTTGACGAATGGACCGATTAGGGCACACTTGTCCCCTTCTGAGTTGATGCGGATAAAAACAGTCATTGGTAAACCCAGCTTTTCTAAACCCAGCTCGGCTCGGTAGCCGGTAATAATACCTGCATCTTCCATCCTCCGAACCCGCTCGGCGACGGCGGGCGGAGAAAGTCCAACCCGCTGTCCAAGCTCTTTGAAAGGAATGCGAGCATCTTCTTGCAGAATGGACAAGATTTGCCATCCGGTGTCGTCAAGTAGCTTTTCTGTCTCTAAGTTCACCATATTATTTTATAAGGCAAAAACCAGGTAATAGATTTTTATTTTAACTGTTTGTGCCAATATGCCGTTTTAAAGCTATGCACAAACCGATTAGTTTTTAATAAAATTAAGTAAGAAGAGTCTAAGCCTAGAGCTTCACATCTTGAGAAGGCTTAGAAAAGGAGAATTATCGTGGTCAGTATTGAAGAGAAAAAGTCTGGCAGTCCATTGTCAATCAGTCGCCCATTTCGCCACCTATGCTGACCAGAAATACTCGCAACTCCAGCATCGCACAACGGTTCGAGGCACGGTCACGTTCTAGAACAGCATCAGTCGTTTTCAAGCCCTTGCAGCACAGATTGTATCTATAAGGGCAGCAGGTGCGCCCGGAAGTTCCCTCTTAGGGGGACTTCCGTCGCCCATTATGGGGGTTCATTCAAAAGCAACCTGTGTTGCGTGAGTCCAGTGTCATTCAAACCATACTGTTTGGGGCATCCATTGCATTTTAGACCACGCTCCCAGTTTTACTTGAGGGAACCCCCTTGTCTGGATCGTTCTAATACACAAAACCTAAGTAGGTTGATAACATCAATGAAAACTGCTTATCGGGTAGCTCAAAAGTCAACATCAACTCAAAAGGCGATACAGCCAACAAACCAAGTTAAGTTACAACGCTTCTGGTGCGGCGGACAAAGCTTCATGGCGTACCAGCTCACCAACGGTCAAGTCGTTATGAGCGAACGCCAGATGACTCTGCAAACAGCTCAGAAAGCCCAGAAAGAAGCCCAAGAGTTTGTCACAAGTCACAATCTAGAAGCTATCAGGGTAGTCATCCCCAACCGTAGCCTAATTAATGCCTACCCATTAGCCACAGTCGTCGCTTTCTGGAGCCACCTAAACTCACTACAACGCCTTCCCGAACGAGAGAAAAAACTTCTATCTGCACTTCTATTGGAAAAACCCGTTAGGGAAGAACCAGAACAGAACAAGGAAGTTTCAGTTGTTGAGTTAAGTCAACTTAGGGAACAATCACATCCAGTCAAACGAATTCAACTGCAACTTGACAAGTATATGCAGTTAACCGTTCTCTTGTTACCTACTGAGGAGTGCCGCATTGAAAAGACAGAGGGACTCATTGCAATTGGTGCATCCCCAACTTGGCTACTTGAGATGAGCAGCTCTCCCAAGAAAGCGGAAAGTCTCAGAAGGAAAGGCTTTAGCGGAAAAACGGAAATTTGCTATTACCCTACCCCAGAAGGTGTAGCTGAGGTGGAAACTCTATCATTTGATGACTGGCTGACAGTATGGGAATACTTTGCTAATCGGGGCAACACCCGCTCCACTGCGCTACTCAAAGCAATTGCTTTAGAAAGTCTATCCAACAGGATAGATGCGGCTTTGGCTCGTGACTTCGAGAACATAAAGGCAAGTTAAAAGCGGTGAAAAGCTCACTCAAACAAGTGACACTGTTGGACTGGGTCGGAATAGCGATCGCATTCATCCTAACCGGTCTTTCCATCTACAAGGTATTTGAGATAAAGCGACAGCAAGCTCAAGAAAGTCCTCCTGCCTACCTAGTCATGGACAGTAAACAAGTCGCTGTGCTGGAAGTGCAAAGTAGTTTCTCTGAGCAAGCCAAAGGTTTAGCTGGACGCTCAACACTGCTAGAAGGGGAGGGAATGCTTTTTCCCATATCACCACCTCGGAAAGTAAAGGTGTGGATGAAAGACGTGGCATTCCCAATCGACATTATTTTTCTGCGTAACAACAAGATAGTTAGCATAGTAAATAATGCACCACCTTGTATTAATACAAGGTGTCAGCTCTACGAACCTAATACACTGGTTGATGCGGTAATCGAGCTACCAGTTGGGCAGGCTCAAAAACTACATCTGCACGCAGGAACTGCTATTAGTATTAAGCAGACTCAACCACTTTCTGGCCCCAAAAGGTAGTGAGCGGCGGAGCGTACAGGCTAGCATCGGGACTAGCTGATGGCTGGGCTACGTATTTTGCTAAATTCTCAATTTTGAGAATACGGTCGGTGTCCCGCAGATAAAGCGGTACCATCGCCTCGCGCTCTAGCAGCAATTCAGGTAGGTTAATTCTAATCTCCTTACCACTGTGGAACAGCCTTCTGGCTGCTTTTTCGACCATCCGAGAAAGCTCTGCGCCAGTGCAGTTAAGAGTCTTACCCAAGAGAATTCTCCACTCAGATTCAGTTAAAGGGTCAGCCCCGTCTCGGTAACGCGGGTCAAACCGCGCCAAGTGCAAATGGAGGATTTCCTTGCGCTCAATAGCTTGGGGAAAGCCTACATAATAGATTTCATCAAAACGACCCACACGGGTTAATTCTGGCGGCAGCGCATCTAAACGGTTGAGGGTGGCAAT
>DALYIW010000109.1:0-21576 GCA_031970155.1 Coleofasciculaceae cyanobacterium CTOTU46601
GCGGGAAAGAAAAGCTTCTTGCCTTTGAAGCGTGGCGGGTGATTGTCTGCACTGACTACATGCGGCGAGAAGTAGAACGTGCTTTAGAGACACCTTGGGACAAAGTTGACGTTGTTTATAACGGCATTCGACCCGAGAAAAAACACCGCATCCCAGAATTTGACCACCAACAATTCCGCCGCCGCTTTGCTGACGATGGGGAGAAAATTGTCTACTATGTCGGTCGCATGACTTTTGAGAAGGGTGTTTCAGTGCTACTGAACGCTGCACCAAAAGTGCTTTGGGAAATGGGAGGCTATACAAAATTTGTGATTATCGGTGGTGGCAACACCGACAACTTAAAGAAACAAGCTTGGGATTTAGGAATAGCGAATAAATGTTATTTCACTGGCTTTATGTCCGATATGGAGTTAGATAGATTTCAGACGATTGCAGATTGCGCTGTTTTCCCCAGTCTTTACGAACCCTTTGGCATTGTTGCCCTAGAAAGCTTCGCAGCTCGCGTGCCAGTGGTTGTCTCCGATACTGGTGGGTTTCCGGAGGTGGTGCGACATACTAAGACGGGTATTGTCACCTGGATTAACAACCCTGATTCTCTAGCTTGGGGCATCCTAGAAGTGTTGAAAAATCCTGGTTATGCTCAGTGGTTGATTGACAATGCTTATGAGGATTTAGAACGACGGTTTAGCTGGCCTAAGATTGCTCAACAAACTGAGGGTGTCTATGGTCGAGTTTTACATGAGCGATCGCAAGTTGCTTGGCTGTAATTTTTAATCACTTCTGAGCGTAAATCAACTACCCTGACTGGACATACAAGATTCAGTCGGGGTTTTCAGTATCATTCATCACAATCGAAGTTCTTTGTTGCCAGGACTTACGCACAGACACGAAACAGGGTAGGGGCGTATAGATTAGTCACTCATTTCGAGAGGCAAAGTTGCTGGGATTTGTCAAGAAAATATCAAGAGATTCATTACCTATTAACCAATTGCAGCCTCTAGAAAATTTTCTTGAATATCTTGAATATCTAGAAGAAATTAGTAAAAAAAAGTTTGCTGCATTAGCGACTGTAGCCCCAGAAATCGAGAAAAACTTGTGAACTTAAAACGATGGGCTGAGAATATTTTTGAGGCAAATTGGCAGTCGATTGAAGACCTTTTAGGCACCCAATCTGCTCATCTAGCTTTGGGTCTTAGAAGCAATCAAGAAGCTCATTTATGGCGAGGGAAGCTGATTGATTTTGCAATACAACATCAGAGTCAATCGGTGATTTTAGTCGTCGCGCTTACCCCAGAATCCAAACAGCAAATGGACATTCTGGTAGAGGTGCATCCTAAAAAGGGAGAAACCTATCTGCCCCCTCATCTTCAGCTGATGCTGCTGGATGATCTAGGGGAAGCTGTTATGGAAGCCCAAGCTCGAAATGCTAATAGTTATATTCAATTGCAGTTTAGTGGCTTACCAGGAGAACGTTTCAGCGTCAAGGTGACTTTGGGTGATTTCAGCGCGATCGAAAATTTTGTCATCTGAGAAGCAGAATATTCAGGCAGGGTACTGGTTATGAGAAAGTTAGTTGTCCTGAAGCTAGATGGTGATTTGAAACAGGGGGTTCGAGTCACGCTGGAAATTGGGAAAGAGGATTCACGCCCTTCGACAGAAATTACTGCTCAATTGCCCCCATACGTGGTTACAGCTATTGACCAGTGGCAGTCAACTTATCGTAGTTTAGGGCAGTCGTCTCGACTGGAAGCTAAAAAAATTGTTTACGGGGGTTCTATTGCCCAGTGGCGTGAGGATTGCGACAAATCGGTGGTTGATTTGCGATCGCATCTTCATAACTGGCTTCTTTCAGAATCTTTCCGTCCAATTCGGGAGAAATGGCTCCAACAATTATCGCCCTGTGACGAAGTGCGGATGTTGATTCGTACCTCTAGTTTGATAGGGCGAACCAATGCCGAACTGTCAAACTCTGGAGCATGGAGGGCAGAGAATTGCACACCCTTAAAGGGCATAGTGGTTCAGTTACTAGCATCAGCTTCAGCCCCAACGGCAAGACGATTGCTTCTGCAAGTAGTGATGGCACGATAATTCTGTGGAATTTCGATTTAGAAGATTTACTGGTGCGCGGTTGCGATTGGCTGCGCGATCAGAAAACCAACCCTAATGTCTCTAAGAGTGACAAGGATCTCTGCAAGCACATTGGAACCCAGAAGTAGGCATAGCAGGTAGAGATTGGCAAAGCGAACTAATCAAAAACTTGGCATCGAGTGAATGTGCGATCGCTCCTACACTAAACAACCCATTGTCGCAAGAGACAACAGCTTGTCCCGTGTACGATGAGGAGCAACCTAGATTTTTCGGTGTGTCGCATCCCACTCAATTGTCCTATGAATATGGTAGGGGCGTATAGCTATACGCCCCTACAGATGGTGGTTCAAAGGTCAAGGCTCTTGGAAGCCGAAGACTTGACCCTGAGCGTGGTCTCTGAGCTTTGTCGAAGAGAAGCCGAAGGGTCAATTGGCGTAAGTCCTGGAGATGATATTAAAGGCGTCGGAAAAGTCAATTATTTTTTATTAATTTTTATAATAAATAGTTAAGGTTTACAGAAAATTTATATTCCAAACCTGAGAAACAGATAGAGAGATTCTCTTTTGCAGTATTGAAAATTTTGTCATTTGAGAAAAAGACTATTAATGCCAGGTGCTGGTTATGAGCAAGTTGGTTGTCCTGAAGCTAGATGGTGAGTTAGAGGTGGGGGTTCGAGTCACGCTGGAAATTGGGGAAGAGGATTCACGCCCTTCAACAGAAATTACTGCTCAATTGCCCCCAGATCCTGACTTGGATACAGCTATTGACCAGTGGCAGTCAACTTATCCTAGTTATTGTCACTGCCAGTGCAGATAATACGACCAAACTCTGGAACCAGGATGGCACTTGGCGCAAAACTCTCAAGGGGCATAGCGATGAGGTCTTTTATGCGAGCTTCAGCCCAGACGGTAAGACGATCGCCACTGCCAGCGCAGACAACACTGCCAAACTCTGGAACCAAGATGGCACTATCCTCAAAACCCTAAAGGGGCACAATGATCGGGTTGTGGATATCAAATACAGCCCGGACGGTACGATGATTGCCACTGCCAGTGATGACGGCACTGCCAAACTGTGGAGAAAGGATGGTACTGTGTGCGAAACCCTGAATGGGCATGGTGATGAAGTTAATAGTGTCAGCTTCAGCCCAGACAGTAAGATGATTGCCACCGCCAGTGATGATAAAACAATCGGACTCTGGAAGCTGGATGCCACCTTATGCAAAACCTCAAAAGGTTATCAGCAAAGGTTTCTCAGGGACAATCAGAGTTTAAACAGCCATCAGGAAAGGGTTTTGAGTGTCAAGTTTAGTTCTGACGGCAAGACACTTGCTTCTGGCAGCTTCGACAAAACGGTCAAACTCTGGAAGCGTGATGGTACGCTGCTTCAAACCTTTCAAGGGCATGACGATTGGGTCTGGAGTGTAGATTTCAGCCCAGATGGAAAAACACTTGCTTCTGCCAGTAGTGACAAGGCTGTTAGGTTCTGGAATATTGACAACATAAAACCACAAACCTGGGAACTTGATAACCTACTGATGCGCGGTTGCGGTTGGCTACATGACTATCTCAAGACTAATCCGAAGGTGCAACAGAGCGATCGCCATCTGTGCGACGGTATTGCAACTCAGAAGTAGAGTGTGGCAAAGCGAACTCATCAAAAAATTGGCGTCGAGTGAATGTGCGATCGCTTCTACACTAAACAACCCATTCTCGCAAGATACAACAGCTATTTTTATTGCCCCCCAGAGAGATGAAGCTAAATCCTGTGGTAGCACTGAGAACCATAGGAGAAAAGCAACAAGTTGAGTTACGACAACGCCTGTAAATATCTGGCAGAGCAATACCCCGTAGAGTTTGTTAACTGGCTGCTTGCGGTTGAGTCGCAAGATATCGAAGTACTCAAAACGGAATTGACTTTAGAGCCAATTCGTGCAGATGCGATCGCCTTTCTGCGAACCGCTAACCAGATATTACATATAGAGTTTCAAACTTCACCCTACTCTGACCAACCAATCCCATTCCGGATGCTGGATTACTCAGTGAGGTTGAAGCGGCAATACCGATGTGCTGTAACGCAGGTAGTAATCTTTTTAGAAGAAACGACCAATGAAGTTGCTTTTACTGAGGAATATCGAGACGACACAACTATTCACCGCTATCGAGTAGTTCGCTTATGGGAACAAGATCCAGCACCATTGCTCGATACACCTGCACTGTTACCTCTGGCAACGTTGACACGAACTGACTTTCCTCAAGGATTGCTAGTACAGGTAGCCCAACGAGTCGCTAGAATTCCTGACAGAGAGCAGCGACAAAATATTTCTGGCTGTGCAAAAATTCTGGCGGGGTTGCGGTTTGAGAAAGATTTAATTCGTCGATTTTTAAGGGAGGACATTATGCGCGGCTCTGTGATTTATCAAGATATCTTGCAACAAGGGGCATTCAAACCGATTAGCCGTCAACTCAATCGGCGGTTGGGTGAGGTTGATCCAGGACTAATTGAGCGGGTTCGAGAGTTATCTGCTGATCAATTAGAGGTGTTAGCAGAGGCGCTGCTTGATTTTTCCGAAGTCAGCGATTTAGTAGCTTGGTTGGAGATGCAGCGGCGGCGGGAAAGAGAGGTAACTTTGGTTACACGTCAGCTCAATCAAAAGCTGGGTGAGGTCGAGCGATCGCTAATTGATATAATTCGGGAATTACCCATCGAGCAGTTAGATTCATTGGCACAAGCATTGATAGATTTTTCTCAAGAGACTGATTTAGTAGCTTGGTTGCGGCAGCAAAGGCTCCTTGAGGGCTTCTGGTAACAGTGTCTTTATTGCTTGATAAGAATTTTCCGGAGTGTGAGTGGGAGAGCTCACTGCCATCAAACGCGAATAAGGCGATCGCACTACATCTCAACACAAGAAATAGGGTTACTCTCTAGCGGTTCTCCGTTGCATAAACCACAAGGCAAGGGCACGATAATATCGTGCCCCTACAAAAAACTGTCCCCCAGAAAAAGATGACTATGAGTGGGATGGGCATCTTGCCCGTCCTGGCTATTTTTGCAAAAGCTTATTACCTATTTAGAACTACTGTTTTTTCACTAAGTTTTTCATAAGCCGCCAAAATAATTTCCTCGGTTTCCTCCCAATCAATACATTTATCCGTTACAGAAACCCCATACTTTAATTCTTCTGGGTTACAAGAAAACGGTTGGTTCCCTTCATGCAAATTAGATTCCAGCATTAAACCAACTATAGACGTATTGCCATCTAGTATTTGTTGAATTACATTTTCAAACACTGACGCCTGTAATTTGTGGTTTTTCTTAGAATTACCGTGGCTACAATCGATGACGATTCTTGCTGGTAAATTAGCGGCTTTAAATTTTTCTTCCGCGACTTTGACACTTACCGCATCAAAGTTAGGCTCACTACCACCTCGTAAAATAATATGGCTGTAAGGATTTCCTGTGGTTTGGAAAATGCTTACCTGACCCATTTGATTAATCCCTAAAAAGTTGTGAGGGCTGATTGCTGATTGCAAGGCATCTAAAGCTACTTGAATACTGCCATCAGTGCCGTTTTTAAATCCTACAGGCATAGAAAGTCCACTTGCCATTTCGCGATGCGTTTGGGACTCAGTTGTGCGAGCTCCGATCGCCGACCAGGAAATCAGTTCACCAATATACTGAGGGATTATAGGATCGAGAGCTTCTGTAGCAGCTGGTAAGCCCATTTCAGCAATTTTTATCAGTAAACTACGTGCAATTAATAAACCTTTTTCTATATGGAAAGAATCATCCATATCAGGGTCATTAATTAATCCTTTCCACCCTACAGTTGTTCTGGGTTTCTCAAAGTAAACTCGCATTACCAGCAATAGCTTATCTTTGACTCGATCTGCCAATTTCTTTAGCTTTTTTGAATATTCTTCAGCGGCTTCTACATCATGGATAGAGCAAGGTCCAACTACGACAAATTTTCTGTCATCCTGACCTTTCAGGATATTTCCTATTTCTGCTCTAAATTTCAGAACAGTTTTTCTGGTTGAATCCGTTAAAGGTAATTTTGATTTGATATCACTGGGCGTTAATAAAACCCGTTCAGTCGCAATGTGAGCGTTAAATAGTCTATTTGGCATGAGGCAACTTCCTAATTTGGGTGGAATGAGCTAAAGCTTGGTCATTACTAGAAGTCTGGCAAGAGTCAATTTTTATTACGTGTTTGTAATACTTATCACACTTTTATTTGACTTTTATGCAAGAATTCCATTGCTCATCCTAACCCAGATAGCAACATATAGCGATAACCCTTTTGGGATTCTAGATTAACACCCAATTAAGTGCTGCGGCGAAGGAATGTAAAAGCATTTTGGTTGGGATGTACGCTTCCGTAGAAGGTAGTTGACGGCTTAGCGCTTGTTGTTATTGGGCAGTCTCCAAGTCATCCAATACCAACACTCGCAATTCTGTGACGCGCCTGAACGTGGCATCATTGGTTAAAATTGCTTCACACTCAGCTGCCAGGGCAACAACAATCTGAAAAGCATCCGGCAATTGTAGATTGTATCTGGCTCTGATTTGAGCAGCTTGTAATGCCCTGTTTTGACCAATAATTGACTTAAATGTAATGTTTTCAGTGTCAGTAATTAGCTCAATAAAGTCTTGTTGTAACTCTGTTTGCCCCAAACGATAAGGAGGTACTAAGCACTCAGCTAGAGTAACTAGTGAAGCGACACCTTTTAGCAAGCCGTCCTCAATGCGATTAAACACGACTCTAACCAATGGCAAATATCGTGGGTTTTGCTCGACTGCGTAGATAACTGGTGCAGTATCTAGAAACAAGCTAGTCACACCCTGTAAACTTTCTGAAATATTCACTCCTGTTTCCTTGATTGCATTTGTTCAATTTCTAGATCTGGAAATTCTCCACGCCTCATACGGCTAACGTATTCCTGAGCATCCATACCTCCAAGTAAGTTGGGCGCTATTCCAATAAATTCTGTTATTTTACGACGTGGTTTGCGTTTAATCTCGAATCTCCTGAATCTTTCTGCTAGATATGAGATTAGCTGCAATTGCTCATCAGGTGTGAGGGCATCTGCTTGTCTCATCACCTCAGATAATTCTTTAGACATTTGGGTTTATCCTATGCTCTAGCTTGGTAATGGGTAATAACAATCTTACTTCGAGGTGGGTGAAGGAAGCGATCGCGCCCATCGAATCGATCTATTTCAATTGTGAGCGATCGCCTTTCCAGAATGCTTCGGCTGCAGGAGCAGTGAGTACAATGTAAGCGCGATCGCACTTCCCTAATCGCCAACCCTTAGCATTCTTTAATTCAAAGGTGTAACCTAACAAAATAACGTGATTTCGTACTTCAATAGGCGATAACTATTCATATTTGTGTTTCTTGTTTTGTCAGGTTATGAGTCGCGTTAGCACCTCAAGCCAACTAAGTTTTACCACCAAGGGTAGTTTTTTCGTAATACTGATTACGTGAATAGTAACTAGTAACTAAAACTAACAACTACATGTTTGACTACTCCACCACAACAACAGACATCATTGAGCAAGCTAAAATTCGCGAGAATGCTCTACCACTAAAAAACGAAAAGTGCCGCTCAAAATTCTATTTTCAACCTCATGTAGCCCCAAAAGTTTTCCTTTGTTTCCACGGATTTACCGCTGGCCCTTACCAATTTGAGCCACTGGGAGAAGCCTTATTTCAAGCAGGTTACAATGTCTTAGTTCCCTTACAACCCGGTCATGGTGTAGCCGGAAATTGGTGTCGCAATAATCCTCCTCCTTTACCAACTGACATTCAAGTCTATAAACAGTTTGTCCTTGATTGGGTACAACAAGCTAAACCTCTAGGAAAACAGTTAGTAATTGCCGGATATTCTACGGGCGGTGCTTTAGCAGCTTGGTTAGCTCAAGAACATCCCCAAAATATTGAAAAAACCTTACTATTTGCTCCCTATCTAAGCGGTAATAACAAACTAGTAGATTGGCTTGTGCAAATTCTTCCCTTTTACTATGAGTGGTTCAATAAGGATAATCCAGGAAATTTTGGCTATGAAGGCTTTATGATACCTGCCCTGCGTTTCTTCCTAGATATGGGACAGCAGATACTTGAGCGAGCTAAAAATACTTCTGCCACGCCTATATTGATGGTTTCTAGTGAAAGCGATCGCGCTACTAACCTTCAAAAGCAACGAAACTTATTTGAAGCCGTACTCAAACATCAACCTACATCCTGGTACCACGGCTTCGACAAAAAGCTAAATATCCCTCACACCATGATGACCGAAGCCGAGGGAAATAACTATCTTCATCAACTTATTACCCTAGTTAAAACCTACATAGAAAGCAACCAAACATGGACAGAGGCTCAAGAAAAAGGGTTATTACCATAATTCCCTACAGGAAAAGTTATAGTGACACGGGGTAGGGGTGTATAGCTATACGCCCATACAGATGGTAGTTTAAAGACCAATTTGCGTAAATTTTACAGTTAACAAAAAAATGAGTAAATCAAGCATGTTGTTGTAAATGAACAGCAACTTATCACAAATTGTTGCTTAAATTAATCGGTAGCCGTAATAACCATGAGAAGGCAATATAGTCAATGGACGTTTCCATCATTGGAGCTAGTGGAGATTGTGGACGTGAAATCGTCAGGCAATTGTTAGACTCTCGCGTGCTTTCTCCATCAGAACGCCTACAGTTAGTAGGTAGAGCCTCTGGACAAAGTGCCCAGACTCTTTATGGACTTTGCAGTGACTTAACTGATGCTTACGCAGAGATTGCTCCCGAACTCGATGTGGCACTGCATCCCGAAGAGATAGTAGGCGATGTAATTGTCATGAGTGCTGGCGTCACCCTTAAACAAGGAGGCAAGGCGACTTCACGAGATGACTTGGCACAAATCAACCTGCCATTATTTCACAGCTACGCTAAGGCGATTAAGCAGTATGGTCACGGTCATGAAATTATCTTGATTGTGACTAATCCTGTAGAGTTAGCGGTTGAGGTATTCAGCCACTACCTGGGAAGACGCCGTGTGATCGGGATTGGGGCGTACTCTGATAGTCTGCGCTTTCGCCGAGAAATTGCCAATGATATTGGTGTGCGGCGTCAGTTGGTACAAGGGTTCGTGGTGGGAGAACACGGTGAAGCGATGGTGCCTTTGTGGAGTAGTGTACGTATTTTTGGCATGGAGCGTGAGGAGTTGCGCTCCATTCTCAAACGTTTGCGAGGAGAGCGTAAGATTTCTCAATTTCCTGATGAGGTGAGTCGAGAAAAGCAAGTGGTGATTAATTATCTCCAGCAGCAAAAAATCTGTGAAGCATTTAACTATGTTGACCACTTGCCGCCGGATTTACGAGTGGTGATTAAACCTCATGTTACCCATCTTTCTGGAGCAAAGACGATCGCAGCTACAGCTAATGTCACTGTAGACTTGGTGCGTAGCTTGGTAGAGGGGCAAGAAATTGTAGTATCAGGACAGGTACAGGTTGATGGTGAGTTTTACGATATTCATACCTGTATTGGTGTACCCATTATTGTCACATCGATGGGGTGGACTCGGATTGTGCCACTTCAGTTGTGGGAAGATGAAGCTTTATTACTGCAACAGATGAGCGATCATATCAAATTAAAGCTTGAAAAGTGGAGTCAGCATGGCTGAACAGCGCTGGGTATTTGTGATTAAAGCCCAGGATAAGCCAGGGGCGATGGCGGCAGCAGCTAGCGTGTTCTCAACTCGTGGCGTCTCTCTAGATACGATATTGGGCGGCCAAATGACGGGAACTGGTACAGATGGAGGGCGGATTGTCTTAAGCTTCCGGGCGACACAACGTAAGCAGGATATGCTTTTGCGAGTAGTGGAACGCTTATCGGCGGTGTTGAAAGTCGATTGCTATCCTTACTCATCTTCGGAGTTACGTGCGATCGCCATAGTACAAGTGTCTGCTTCTACTGATACTGATTGGAAGGTATCTAATGTGCAAACAGAAATCATCTCTATAAGCAACGACAGCCAGAGGATTCTACTCACTGGCAGCACATCGGCGGTAGAGCAGATAGTTGAGATGCTGCACGAACAAAATGCCCTGCTCGACGTGGCAATGTCTGTGATGGCAGTTTAACTCATCCCCTACTTAAAAGATAGACGTTACGATTGTTATTGGTTGTTTGTTGTTGGTTATTTGTTGTTTGTATTCTTTACAGCCCACATTCCACACCCTCAACTTGCACAATCCTGAAAAATTGTCAGTCAAAGGAAACTATATATTCCACATTCCGCACCCTCAACAATTCAATAATTCATATAAAGTTCAGCTTGCTGCCAAGCCTACCTGTTCCCCAATTAGCCTCAAAAATGCTGTTCCAAAATGCTGAATCTCCAAAAAATTTGCCTGCTTTGGTGCTGTTTTGTAAATCCGGAATGTCTTCATAATTCCCAACGTAGCAGCACTTTCCAGGGGACTAACAAAGCTGGTATCGCGATCGAGAAAATGGGGTTGGCTAGCCCAATGAGCCATCTGATTGGCATTCAAAAAGTAGCAGCCAGCGTGAGGGTTAAGGGCGCGATGAAAGACGATTGGCATTCCCATAATCTGGCCTTTGATTTCCGGTTGTTTGCGTACATCCTGAAAGGGCGCGGTTACCCGTGGAGCTAAATCGCCATCAATATAAGCTTTGCAGGTCAGAGTGTGAGTAGAAACTTCATAGCGATTGGGCTGGAGCAGGCTGAGGTCGCCAGCTTGCTGGGTAAACCAGTTTAATTTGACAAAAAACCAGGGGTCATGGAGGATCAAATCATCTTCGAGAAAACAGTAGTAATCATACTGACCAAGGCAATCCCGCAAGACCGCTTGGCACTCAAAACCTAGAAGCATGGGTTCTGCTTGGGTGGGATGGTGCTTGTAAAAATGTTCCGGCACGGGAAGGCGATTCAGGAGATGAGAGTCTTTGGCGGTACAAATAACAATATCAAGTTCGCCGGCTTGAGGCTGGTTCGCTGGCGCAGCCTTCCGCTGAGCAATGTTGATGATATCTTGGGATTTACTAAATAGCTGATGCAAGGCAGCAAGGCTTTGGCCCAGAGCTTGTACGCGGGGCTGAAAATCTTTCCCTTGGGAAGCGTGCCGACCCTGGTTTTCAGGGTTAAAAAAGTGGGCAATGGTAAAAAGAATCCGCATAGATGCTAAGCAATTCAAACTTCAAAATTTTTTAACCCAATGGTATCAAGACTTTTTTCAAGCCCCTTGCTTTAGATAAGAGGTAGTCTGAGCGTCTGGACTCTTTGATTGACGAATCAAGGAGAAATGCTTGGAATTGTCTGGAGTTTGTTGTTGAAGTTGTTCGTGTAACCAGGAGAAGAAAAGTTCATCTAGCAACCGTTGTCGCATGGGTTCGTCAAATTGGGCTGACAGAAACTCTTCCACTCGCACAATCACCCACCAATCTCCGACGCGAGTTGGGGACGATAGTTGACCGGGTTGGCTGACGCTCAGGAGTCGGGCTAGTTTGGGATGGGATATATTCAGTGCAACTGGACCGATTAAGCCGCCAGTTTTAGCTTCTGAACCTTGGGAATATTGTTTTGCTAGTTCGGAAAAAGACTGTTCGCCTTCTTGCAGGCGAAAATAAAGTTCCTGAGCAACTGCCGCATCTCGAATGCGAATCATGGAGTAGATAACTCGATCAAATTGTTGTTTCTGCTGGAGAAAGTAGGATTCTAACTTGTTGCCCCAAGTGGCTTGTTTAAATTTATCGATTCTTAGTTTCCGGGTTGCTAAGTGTAAAAATTGTCTTTCAGTTAAGCCTTGCTGTTGCAACCAAGCTTGGCGTTCAGATTCTGATGTTAACTGATGCTGTTCGTAGAAGTCTTGGCAGCACTTGGTTTGCTCCTCTTGAGTGCAGCTAAAGGGCGCGATCGCATCATCAATCAGGAGTTCTTGCTCGAGCTTTGGCAGCAGTTGGTATTGACTCAGCAGGGGAATAAGTTCTTGATCACTTATCGTCCGGTTACCCACTTGTAAGATTTCCGGAGATGTTGCTAATGCATTCTCCGCGTCTTTGTGTTTCCCATTGGGGTAATTTTCTAGTGTACTTACTATCTGATCTATCTTTGTTACTTCTCTAAGGTAAATTAAGTTGCCCTTATCGTCCTGCTGCTGTATCCATTGCAGGTGCTTGGGCAGTAACTGTGATAAGTCGTAGCGTTGCTGGATTGTTTCCCTTGCCTTAACCCGGATCGCCGCCATTTGCTCTGGATGCTTGAGTGCTTCCTCAAGGCGATCGCAAATTTCCTGGGGCGAAAAAAAGTCTGCCAGCAAACCGTTGACGCCATCCTCGATAACCTCAGTCACAGGGGCAGTTCTGGAACCCACCACCAAGCAACCTGCGGATAGAGACTCCAGCATTGACCAAGACAAAACGAAGGGACGGGTTAGATAAACGTGTGCTGAGGAAGCTTGGAGGACTTGCAGGTATTCAGAGTAAGGCAGCCAGCCTGTAAAATGAATCCGGTCAAGGTCGAGGGCAAATTTTTTCAGTATCTCCTCTTTGTAAGTTTTGCCATCAGGCAAGGTTTTGCCATAAGCCACCCGATTTTCTCCCACAATTACGACATGGCACTCAGGGCGGCGCTGTTGGAGTAAGGCAACTGCTTCCATAAACTGCGGAAAACCTCGGTAGGGTTCCATGCCCCGCGCCACATACGTGACGAGTTCTTTAGCGTGAGAAAGGTCTAGATTGATGCGAGGGAGAACTAACTTTGCTCCTAGCTTGGGGCAAAAGAAGTCGGTGTCAATGCCATCATGGCGTACAGTAATCTTACTGCGATACTCTGGCGGAAACTGCTGGTGCTGCCAGTAGGTGGGAGAAAGACCGCGATCGCAACTATACAAATCCATCAAAATAGGAGCATTTTTCAAGCGAATGCGGGCTTCATCGTCGGCAGTCAGCGGCTCAGTCGGATCGAAGTCAGCATCGGAACCATGAGCGTGGTAAAACCACTCGAAATAACACAATAATTTAGCGTTTGGGAAAATATCTTTCATTAATAAGGTTGGACCCCAACCCGAATGACCGTAAACGACATCGGGAACAAACTCCCGACGCTTCAGTTGCTCTGCCAATCTATAAACTGCCTGACCTTGAAGGACAGCATTTTCCAGGGGTCGGACGTAGTGATGAGTTTGGGGTCGAGCTTCACGGGAAGAATTATAGATAGCCTTGTGAACACCAGGTAAGTGACCTTCACTACGAGCAGTACCGAAGACGACTTGATGGCGGCTGTCCTTGGCTAGAGCCGCAGCCACATGACGAAACTGGGCAGGAAAATTAGGATGTAAAAAGAGAATACGCATGGTTCTGTTGGAGTAATAAGCTCCTACTGTCCCTTTGGCCAGAGACAGCAGGAGATGAAGACACGAATGCGAAAAGTAGTTCCGTGCGATTTATGGATGAGGTGTGTGTACCCGGTTAATCTTAGGTACACACGCCTATTTTTTAGGCCAGAAAATCTGCCTCTGTGATTAGGCTGGAATTAACGTTAAGTACAGTCGCTATCAGTTCGTCAGTGTCAGCAACTCTGATCACAGTATTACTACCACTGCTGGTGATCTCCAGTTCCTCAAACGCCAGCTCGAACTCGAAGAAGTCTGTACCGTCTTGGAAGCCCTGAATGATGTCCCCTACAGGAGCCAGCACCGGTGGCTCACCCGGATCTGGTATCTCTGGCACAAATCCCGTGTACAACAATTCAAAGACATCAGCGCCGTTCCCGCCAACTAGCGTATCGGCTGCGGTTTGACCTTCTTCAATGTCTTCTCCGCCAAAGAGGGTGTCATTACCATCCCCGCCTAAAATCCGATCAACGCCTGCTCCACCATCGAGGAAGTCATCACCACCTTGACCATTGAGGAAGTCATTGCCAGCGAGACTTTCAAGTGCATTGCCGTCGCCGTAGATGGTGTCATTACCACCTCCGCCTAAAAGGGAGTCAGTACCCTCTCCACCATCAATGAAGTCAGCGTCAGCGCCGCCTGTAATGGTTTCTAAGCCAGCGCCGCCCAACAAGGTACTAGATCCGAGACCGCCATCGAGGATGTCGTTGCCGTCTCCGCCGTCGAGTGTGTCCAGGCCATCTCCGCCCCGGAGGACGTCATCACCGGCATAGCCAAACAGTTTGTCATCGCCAGCGTCGCCCACGAGGGAGTCATTGCCACCACCACTTAAGGTGTCAGCATCGCCGTAAAGGGTGTCATTGCCAGCGCCGCCCAGGATGGTGTCAGCACCGGCCGCACCCAAGGTGTCATCGCCGTAAAGGGAGTCATCGCCCAGACCCCCACTCAGGGAGTCATTGCCAGCACCGCCATCCAGCAAGTCTCCAAAGTCGCTACCAATCAGCGTATCCACACCAGCACCGCCGAGTACAGTATCCTCGAAGCCACCAAATAGTCTGTCGTTGCCGGCACCACCATCCAGGAAGTCTTTGCCTTCTCCGCCATCCAGGAAGTCATTGCCGCCTTCACCATACAGGCTGTCCTCGCCGTCTCCTCCCAACAGCCTATCGGCACCGTCTCCACCATACAGGGTGTCCTTCTCTAAGCCACCATCGAGGGTATCATTGCCGGCGTCACCGTACAGCTCGTCCTCGCCGCCCTCTCCAAAAAGTCTGTCAGCCCCGTCTCCACCAAACAGAGTGTCCTTTTTGTCTCCGCCTTCAAGGAGGTCGTTACCGCCTAAGCCAGATAGGAGATCATCTTCGTCAAAGCCGCGCAGAGTGTCGGCGTTGTTAGTCCCGGTTAGGGTATCTTTTAACGGTGTTCCATTTCTTACAGCCATAATTTACCTCTTGTGTTTTGAAAATTTGCTTAGCAACCTGAATTTGCTTGATGTACCACAACCTTCGGTTGATTGGTTTCTCTTAGTAATCCTTATCCTTCCCCCTTTCCCAAGATTGAGAAAGGGGGTTATAGAGGTAGGACAAGGAAAAATAACACACTAAAAATCATTCAATAGACTCCTTTTGAACTAGAGACACTTTTTACGGAATTCCTGCCAAACACGGTTTTTCCTTTTCGGTTAATGTTTTTCAAACGAAGTTGGTTTTTACAATTTCACAGGTTGCTGTCTGGCAACTTGTGGCGGTGGTTGAAAGTTTAAGGATGCAAAATGCTGCCTTGTCGCGGGATGTTTCGCTACGAGAACTGGAAGATAGGACTGCTAGTTGAGTCAATGTTGCTGCTGATGTTGGCCGATGTGAAGGAAGTGTTGGCTAGGGTGAAGCACAAAGAACCTGTACCAAAGCCAGCATTGCCCGCGATCCCATCTCCAAGTCGGAACTGAGTGTTTGTACCGGATGAGACAATATCAATTGCAGTAATGCCACTGAAGGACAGGATATCTCCGCCTGTTCCCACCTGAAATCCGTTGATCCGGTCTTGACCATGACCGCTTCTGTAGTGAATGGTATCGCTACCGCCACCGCCTGTGATGGTGTCATTACCCGCACCGCCGAACAAAATATCGTTGCCGCCCGCGCCTGTGAGACTATCAGCGCCGCTGCCGCCATCAAGGTAGTCATTCCCGTCGCCACCATTGAGAGAGTCATTGCTATCGAAACCGAAGATATTGTCTTTGGCGGAGGTTCCGGTTATGGTATCAGCTCCAGAAGTTCCCATTGTGAGACCCACAACATCAACCGCCGTCGCCCCGGTCAAGTTTGCCCCGACCATAATGGCATTGGTGAAGTCGCCTTTGGTCAGGATGGCATTGCTCATGTTGGCATTGGTGAAGTTGCTACCGATGAAGCTACCAACCTCGAAGCTAGCGCCACTCAAGTTCGCATTCGTAAAATTGGTCTGGTTGTTTCCATCCGCTTCTTTCAGGTCAGCGCCACTCAGGTTCGCCCCTGTCAAGTTGGCTCCAGCCAAAATCGTTCTCTGAAGAAAAGCTTCGTCTAATTGAACTCCGCCCGTCAGGTTGGCTCCAGTCAGATTCGCTCCTCCAAGATTGGCGTTGCTGAAATCGCCACCTACAAGCACCGCATTGCTCAGATCAACTTCTTCTAGAAATGCGTTTTCTGCTATGACCCTAGTCAGATTGGCTCCAGTCAACTCAGAGTCAGCCAGGTTGGCACCAGTCAGATTCGTTCGAGTGCCATTACTATGTTGGCTAAAGTCAGCACCAGCGAAATTGACATCTTCTGCTTTGAAGTTAGTCAAATCGGCTCCACGAAACTTAGAGTTAGTCGCTGCTAGCCCATCCGGTGAAGTGGTATCAGTCAGAGTGACACCACTCAGATTGGTGAGGTCAAAGATAGCGTTGCTGAGAGTAACATCTGTCAAGTTAGTCGCTGCATCAAATTGGGCACCAGTCAAGTCCACATTCACCAAAAGTGTCGCTTCAAGGTCAGCACTACCTAGCTTGGCATTCACCAACTTCGCCCCAGTGAAGTCAGCTGCTTTTAGCTTCGCCTTGTATAGATCAGCGCCAGTAAAGTTGGCTCCGGCAAGATTAGGCCGTTCGGACTGTTCGCCACTGAGATTCGCTTCTTGCAAATTGGCATTGGTCAGGTTGGCGTTTGACAGGTTGATGTCTTTTGTGCTGATTAATGATAGATTCGCCCCACTCAGATTTGCTCCACTGAGATTGACGTTCTCTAATGTCGCCTTGAAGAAGTTTGCAGGTCCAAAACTACCACTTGACGAAAAGATGGCGTTAGTGGCATTGACATTAATCCAGATCGATTCACTAAAATTAGTGCCTCTTAGCTGTGTTGCTTGACCTTGAGCATTCGGGTCAAAGCGAACACTTTCGAGTCGGGCTTTGAAAAACGTAGAACCATTTAAGTTTTGACCCTGGAAGCTGTTTCCAACTAGGTTTTGTCCTTCAAAGTTTAATGCTGCCACAATGTAATCCCTCCAAACGAGATAAAAATTTGTTAAATACTAAAAGCATCAAAAACTATAGATACGGCGTGAAGAACAACAAATCACAACACGGGTGAGTAACACACAACCTGTGCCGAAGTCTGCGCTGCCAGAGATGCCATCTCCCAGTCGGAACTGGGTTTTATCTCCCATCCACCCGCTTATAGGATGTCTCTTAAATTTCATTGCACACTCGCCCTAGCGACGCTGATATCGCTAAACCACACAGATAAAACCCTGATTTTTTTGTCAGTTAGACTCAACAAGGGCTGAGTTTGTGTAGTAGCGAATTATAGGCGGCGTGAATTTAAGACATGGGCTGCATCTAGTCAATCGAAAAATGCCGATCATTGTCACCGAATGTTGTTCTATGCTATGCCTTTTTTTGCTGAAAATTGCAACATAAGAATCGCAATCACAGCGCTACTAAAGAGATGTCAGCAGATAATTTTTACGAAAAGATACTAACTGCTGAAGTCGATCTCTTGCTGGATTTAGCTAAGGGTTATGACTGCTAAGCGGTTATGTCTCACAGCTAATAATTTAAGTTGGTAGAACTCACTTGTCAAACATTATGAGAAAATTCTCATGAAAGAAGAAAACCTTTTTTTACCTTAACTGAATCAAGAGTTTTAACGATCAAATAGATCGGTTCATAGGCGTTGCTGAATGTAATATAAATTGTCTGTAACCTGACACTTTGATTAGCCCTCAGTCTAGAAAACTGGGGCTATACAAACAAAGCCCACCTGCGTGGGCTATTAATACGAATTTGCATTCAAAAATGTAAGTTTGGTTTCCACAATATCAACCAAACTTACTATGTCTGACTGAGGCAATTGCATTCAAAGCCCACCTGCGTGGACTCTAAGCATGAAGTGCCTAAATAGAAATTTTCAAACCCTGATTTTGCGCCGCCAGTTGCCTAGGTCTGGGAAACCTATATTTCCTGCTGGCTGGTCTTTACAGGAGACTAAACTCATGCCTTTAATCAGCAACGCTGGCCTGTAAAACCTAAGTAATAGGGTTACTTTTAATGTATCCTATAGAACTTGGTTTTTAAGTATTGTTACGCAGAAAAGTTTGACTCTTCTATAGGTCAAAACTGCCCTTAATGAGAACATTCTAATGTTGTTTGACATCGCCAATTGGTCATGATTTACTTATTAACAGCGACAGAAAGGATTGCAGTCATAGATATTCCATAATTGCTGAGTAAGTTCTCAGCTTTATGGCTTGATCTCAACTGCCCTCTATCTCAGGTCGGGTTATTCAGTGCTGTAGCATTTGTATTGCAGATAAAGCAATCCTATGATTCAACTCTTTGCAAAAAACTTTTGCAAAAAAGTGGGGTAGGTGCAGCCAATGTTTCGATAGTAACCGACAAGAAAGTGCGGACGCTCTATGAGTAAGGTCTTGCTGTCTTGGCTAGAAGAACAGCAGGAACAAAATGAACTCAAAGATCAGTTTCGTCCAACTTAGCCACAAAGCGTGTGTATCTTGAACTCCTGGTACACACGTCTATCTAATAGACAACTAAATCATTGATGTTGAGCGTCAAGTGACCTGACGACGAAGTGATAGTAGCGAACGTTTCAGGAGCGAGGAAGGCAGGGTCATTGACATAGCTCACCGTCACGGTGTTCATGCCGTAACTCCTTTTTCGGAATTCTTGCCAAACACGGTTTTTCATTTTCGGTTAATGTTTTTCAAACGAAGTTGGTTTTTAAAATTCCACAGGTTGCTGTCTGGCAACTTGTGGCGGTGGTTGAGAGTTTAAGGAGGCAAAATGCTGCATTGTCGTGGGATTTTTCGCTGCGAAAACTGGAACATAATGCTGTTCACGTTTGGCTTGCACAAAAAATAAAGGCGTAACAAAGTTCAAATTTTAATCCTGTTTTAGATAGGAATTTTCTGAACTAATAACTACTAAGCTTTGTACTATTTCATTTTGTTTTCCAGATTATTTTACCTTAGATGGATTATTTATTCAACTTTTTTTTTTAGATTTTTTTGTCGATCAAAAAATCTATTTTTGAGCAGGAAAAGTAGGAAAAATAAGAAAAGTAGGAAAAGTAGGAAAAGTAGGAAAAGTAAAATAGAGTTTTATTCTGATCGAGCTTTGATGCGGATATAACTAAATTTATAAAAGAAGTTCATGAAAACTTTATAAGAAATTCATGAGAGCTTTATTAAAATAATCAAAACTTTGTTGTAGATTCTATTAGTTATACTCTGCTCTTTTTGTTTGCCTTAAACGACCATTTTCTGGGAGAAATCATCACGAAAACTAAATCGTCTAATTTCATCTAGAGTCCCCGCTCTTAAGACCGGGGTCTATTATTGAGGTAAAAACATTGGTTTCGAGACGCCTAGCGCAAGAAACAATACGTCCTTATGAAACTTGGTTTTCTAGAGCCTTCCGAGCGATACGAGTAACATAGATAGTTACAGCAACTGTAGCAATCAAACCAACCATCCGAATCGCCCACTTCACAGCTAGGTTAGGAGTTGGATTCTCGGTACCAATCATGGCTAGACTGCTAGCTAAGGAACCAATATAAACGTACATGATGGTTCCTGGAATGATGCCGATGCAGCCAAAGAAATAGTCTCTTAGGGAAACCCCAGTTACTCCGAAGGCATAGTTTAAGAGATTAAAGGGAAATACTGGGGAGAGTCGCGTCATCAGAACAATTTTGAATCCTTCTTGACCGACTGCCTCATCAATGGCTTTAAAGTTGTTATTACTTTCAATTTTTTTGGATATCCAATCACGCACCAGATAGCGACCAATTAGAAAAGCAGCAGTAGCTCCTAAAGTAGCTCCGATGAAGACATAAATTGAACCTAAAACAACACCAAAGATCGCACCAGCGCCTAAGGTTAGAATCGAACCTGGTAAGAAGGCTATAGTGGCGACGATGTAAATCAAGATAAATGCGATCGCTCCTTTTTGCCCCAGATTTTCGATCCACTGCAAGGCATTCCGCAAAAGTTCTTGGAGATTGAATTGTTGAACATCGTCAAATGACAGCGCCCAGGCTGGAGTAGCCGTGAACAAAATAGCGATCGCTACCAGTCCCATCACCAGCTTAATAGTCTGTTTCCTGGTTCTGGAACCAAATTTATTTGTAGTTTTTGCTGCCATAAATCCTACTTGCCGCACCCTGTAGTATCAGTTTCCATGCCTATGCCCTATGCCCGATTAACCTATCTTTTTGCCAGTCAGCCAATAGGTAAGCATTTCTCCCTTACCTTTGATCGCGATCTCCCCTCGTTCTTGGAGTACATATAATTCCTTCAAACGCTCGTAAGTAGCTGCACTCACTTGAATACTTCCTGCAACTCCGTGATCTTGCATACGACTGGCAACATTGACAGCATCACCCCATAAGTCATAAATAAACTTTTTGATGCCAATGACACCTGCTACTACTGAACCCGTGTTGATGCCAATGCGGAGGCGGAAGGGTTCGCCATCATCCCGCATGAAGCGACTGATTTCTCGTTGCATGTCCAGTGCCATATCAGCAACCGCCTCGGCATGGTCAGGTCGAACCATCGGCAAACCTCCGACTACCATGTAAGCATCCCCAATTGTTTTAATTTTCTCTAAACCGTGTTGCTCAGCTAGTTGATCGAAGGTTGAAAAAATTTGATTGAGCAAGTTGACGAGTTCTTTGGGAGACATCCGGGAAGCTAGGGAAGTAAAGCTAACAATGTCGGCAAATAGAATCGTAGCTTCGTTGAATTGTTCAGCGATGAGTGCTTTGCCGTCAGACTTCTCTGAAAGACTAGGGGCTTGTTTGAGTTGATCGGCGATCGCAGATGGCAAAATATTGAGTAATAAACGCTCAGATTTTTCTTGTTCTGCAAGCAGTGCATCTTCTGCGTGTTTGCGTAGAGTAATATCTTCCAACGTGCCTAAGACACCAATCACCTTTCCTTGTGAGTCATGAATCGGAATTCGGTTGACATCGAACCAAACGGGTTTCCCATCGGCTGACGTTTTTTGTTTGGACTCAACAATATGAGACTCTGGTGTGTTTGTCTCCATGACTTGGTGATCGCGTTGGCGGTATTGCTCAGCGATTTCCTGATTGGGGAGCAGATCGTAATCTGTTAGTCCTACCACAGCATCTGGACTTTCTATCTGGGCGGACTTTGCCCAGTTTTTGTTGCAACCGAGGAAGACTAAATTAGTATCTTTCCAGAAGATTTGCTGAGGGATATTATCCAGAACTAGCCGCAGAATCTGTTCTTTTTCCCACAAGGCTTTCTCTGCCTGCTTGCGCTCTGTGATATCACGCGCTACCCAGATCACTGATTCTGCCGAAATTGGTGAAATGCTGCTAGCAAACCAAACCTCTTGCCCTCTAATCGTTAGGCTGTACTCACCGTTGACTGTTTGCCTGCTTTCCAGGGATTGTTGAATGTAACCCAGAAAGGTATCGGCTTGGCTTTTCTCAAAAACCTCGTGCAGTGTCTTGCCGAGCAATTCATCGGCGGGATAGATGGGTTCTTCGACAGCGATGCGTGGGGG
>DALYIW010000109.1:21593-24474 GCA_031970155.1 Coleofasciculaceae cyanobacterium CTOTU46601
AAGATGAGTTCATTCATCGCGGCAAAGAGTGCCCGTAGTTCTGCGGCACTACGGGCTGCTTCCCTCATAAAGACACAGAGCGTTTCCTCGGCACGGATGCGATCGCGAATTTCCTGTTGAAGATGTGCATTTTGCTCAATAAGTTGCTTAGAGAGCGATCGCAGCGCCAGTTGATTTTCTATACGGGCTAAAACTTCTTCAACCTGAAACGGCTTGGTGATATAGTCTACGCCACCTACATTAAAGGCTCTCACCTTGTCCAACACATCATCAACAGCGCTGATAAAGATTACTGGAATCTCACAAGTTTTTACATTAGCTTTCAGATGTTGACAGACTTCATAGCCACTCATATCTGGCATCTTGATGTCAAGCAAAATCAAATCGGGTGCAGCTGCCTCCACAGCTGTTAGAGCCATCTCTCCGTTGAGTACATTCCGAACTTTATATCCCCGCTCGGTCAGTATGGACGATAACAGACGCAGGTTGTTTAATGTATCATCAACAACCAAAATATCGCCTTTATGTGTCTGAAGCCGATCATTATTCATTAGGCTTTCAACCAAAGCTGCTTCCTGAGGTGAGTTGAGGGGGGTTGCTGCTCTTCATAGATATAACGCACCCTTAGAAATTCAGCCATCTTTTCCAAGATCATCTTGGTTGGATAGTATTCATTGCTATCCAAACAAGTCAGGCTTCTAGCTGCAACTTGTCAGCGAGATAGTGGATCGCCCCCTTACGGTGATAGTGTATGCGATCAAAAACCGATCAATACTTCCAGACTTATGCAAATTTCCTGTTAAACCGCCATTTGTAGGGGCGCAAGAGTAGTATACTTCCTTTGAAAATAGGGAGTCGGGAGTCGGGAGTCGGGAGTCGGGAATCGAGGAAAGAGACTTTCATCGAACTCAATCTTTAGCTTGCGTGGTGTACTAGCAAGATCACCAGCGCGTTGCATAAAGCCAGAAGTTTTAATATTTATTCATAAAATTAGGGTGAAAGGATATTAGAGTTGGTTGTTAGTATTTTTACAAACAACAAACAACCACGCTCAAGGCAAGCCAAACAACAAACAACAAACAACAAACAACAAACAACAAATAACAAATTGATATATCTTCTGTGAGTTGTAAATGAGTATACAATCAGACTGTAGCGTCTTTTACAGTTTTCCGAACTAGGAACTTCTTGAGTACAAAATTGTACTCAAAAAAAATAGGATAAAATCATTTGAAACTCTCTTCCAGTAAAGATTTAAGCTTGAGTACAAAAACGCCTGAACCCCATCCCCAAAAAGTTTAAAAAATACTAGACCCCCTACCCCCAAAAAAATTTTAAAGCTCCATCTGCTCAGGGTTAAAGGCTTTGAGTACAACCTTAATCAATTTATTAATTAAAGACGGGTCAGATCTCAAGGTCTATTTTGAGATAGCTGATATAAAACTATAAAACCAATAACGTTGAGGTGAAAAAGGTTTACAAGCTTCCTTTTACCTTCACCTTTTCCCTACTTCTGCAAGAAGTCTAACGAAGCCCCTGAACGGTTACAAGACCGGAAAACATGCCTTAATGCTCAGTCATTAGTCGTTGGTGATTAGTGACTCAGTAGCCGATTACTGAACACATCTCAAAATCCTTTCTGCCATGTGGAACTATACCGATAAAGTAATGGAACTCTTCTACGACCCCAAGAATCAGGGTTCTATTGAAGATCATCACGAATCTGGAGTGAGAGTAGTGATGGGTGAAGTGGGCAGCATTGCCTGCGGAGATGCCCTAAGACTGCACCTCAAGGTTGAGGAAGCCACGAATATCATCCTTGATGCCCGGTTTCAAACGTTTGGCTGTGCTAGTGCCATTTCCTCTTCCTCCGCCCTAACAGAAATTATTAAGGGCAAAACCATAGATGAAGCCCTGAAATATACTAATCGGGATATTGCCGAATTTTTGGGCGGTTTGCCAGAAGAGAAAATGCACTGTTCTGTCATGGGACAGGAAGCATTGGAAGCCGCTATTTTCACTTACAAAGGTATTCCTCTAGAAACTCATGAAGAAGATGATGGTACATTAGTGTGCGCCTGCTTTGGAGTAAGCGATACCCGAATTCGTCGAGTAGTTCAGGAAAACAACCTTACTAGCGCCGAACAGGTTACTAACTACGTCAAAGCGGGTGGCGGTTGTGCTACTTGTTTAGCCCAAATTGATGATTTGATCGCACAAGTGCAAGGAGAAAAAGCTACTCAGTTGGAATTGGCAGCAGAAATTGCGATCGCACAAGAGCAAGCCTACTTAGAGATACAAGATTGTATACCTGCCCCACGTCCCCTCAGCTCGGTGCAAAAAATCTCTATGATTCAACAAGTACTTACTGAAGAAGTGCGCCCCTTTCTCGCTCAAGACGGAGGAGATGTGGAGTTGTATGACGTGGAAGGCGATCGCGTTATGGTTGTGCTCAAGGGTTCCTGTAACACCTGCTCTTCAAAAACACAAACTCTCAAGATTGTAATCGAAGCCAAGCTGCAACAGCGTGTCCTGCCAAGTCTAGTTGTTGAAGCGGTTAATCCCAGTCAACTTAAAGCTCGAGTTGGCTAACAGAAGGGAGTTGGGAGTCGGGAGTCGGGAGTCGGTAAAAATGCTCCGAAAAATTTACACCGATTCTCTATGAACTTGCACTTTATTTGCCCTCAGTCTAGAAGACTGGGGCTACACGAACCAAGCCTGTCTGCACAGGCTATTGAGTGCATCTTCACGCGAGAAATGGTATTAGAAACTCTCGCGTCCTTATTTCAATTCCAGGTTGTTAAACGTGAGTCCCCACTCCCCACTCCCCACTCCCTACTCCCTACTCCCTACTCCCTACTCCCTACTCCCTACTCCCTAC
>DALYIW010000110.1:0-21100 GCA_031970155.1 Coleofasciculaceae cyanobacterium CTOTU46601
GGATGAGGGATGAGGGATGAGGGATGAGGGATGAGGGATGAGGGATGAGGGATGAGGGTACAAGCACCTTTATTTATTTGTGAAGAAAAAAGAAATCTTCATTATTTAAAGCACCTTTATTGATGTACAGGGCTATTCATCCTTCATTTTTCTCCAGTGACTCCCGACTCCCGACTCCCGACTCCCGACTCCCGACTCCCTAATTTTCAAGACAGAGTTGGTCTGGTTGAACTGGAGAGTAGTATGATTATAGATTGTGCCCTTATTCGTATCAGTCGATGCCCAAACTAAAAACACGCAAATCAGCGGCAAAGCGTTTTAGAGCTACTGGCAGTGGCAAGATCAGACGCCGTAGAGCCTTTAAAAACCACAACCTAGAGTTCAAAACCTCAACCAGAAAATGCCGTCTGTCTCAGCTGACGCTGGTAGATGAGCGCGATGCTGATAACGTGCGTCTAATGCTTCCGTATTTATAGAGATTAGAAATTGGTGAAAAGGGAAGAGAAAAGATGTTTCTCACTAGCCCTGAAAAAAGTACCAAGTGAACCACTAATCTTTAAGAACTAACAACCAACAACAAACAACTAACAACCAACAACTAACCATGACAAGGGTAAAACGCGGTAACGTCGCTCGTAAACGACGCAAAAAAATCCTCAAACTCGCTAAAGGGTTCCGGGGTTCACACTCAACTCTCTTTCGCACTGCTAATCAGCAGGTAATGAAGGCGCTACGTAATGCCTACCGCGATCGCAAAAAACGTAAGCGTGATTTTCGTCGCCTCTGGATTACTCGCATCAATGCCGCAGCGCGGATGAATGGCCTTAGCTATAGTCAGCTGATTGGTCAACTCAAAAAAGCCAATATCCAGCTGAATCGCAAGATGTTAGCACAACTAGCAGTGCTCGATCCAGCGAGTTTCAACAAGGTAGTGGAATTAGCCAATCAAGCTGGAAAATGAGGGATAGGGAAGTTGGAAGGTTGAACGTTATAACCTGCAAACCTTTTAACTTCCTAGCCTGATAACTGTTAGCGTTCAAAGTATTGACTCATTGACGCACTTGTGCATATATTTGCCGAAATTTTTAGAAGCGATTAACCACAAGTTCTTAAGTTTTAGTTTGGTAATCGGGTTAGTGGTGTCTTTCGGAGTACCCGTTTCGAGTGCCGAACTAAAAGAGATTGAGCAACGGGGTAAGTTGATTGTTGCCGTAAAAGATAATCTGCGTCCCTTGGGTTTTCGTGATGCCAGTGGTAATCTGCAAGGGTTTGAAATTGACATAGCGAAACGTCTGGCTGAAGAATTGTTGGGAAAACCTGATGCTGTGGTTTTGCAGCCGGTGATGAATCGCGATCGCCTCAATATCCTGCTAGAAGGCAAAGTTGACTTGATGGTTGCCAGAGTGACAGCCACGAACTCCCGCGCTCGACTGGTAGACTTGAGCAAACCCTACTACTTAGATGGCACTGGGTTGATTACGAAAGATACCTCGATCGCACAATTGCGTGATGTTGCCACAAAAACGATCGCAGTGCTAAAAGGTTCTAGTACAATCCCAGTGATGAAGTATGCTTTACCAGCCTCTAAGCTAGTGGGGGTGGATTCCTACGAAGAAGCGCGATCGCTTCTAGAAAACGGAGGTGCAAACGCCTTCGCCGCCGATCAAAGTGTCCTCGCTGGATGGGTTCAAGAATATCCTCAGTATCGCCTGCTGCCAGTGAAGCTTTCTACAGAAGCCTTATGTATCGTGATGCCGAAGGGATTGCAGTACACTAATTTGCAGGATCGAGTCAATCAAGCGATCGCTCGTTGGCAAGCATCCGGTTGGCTAGCCGAACGTGCTGCCGCCTGGGGGCTACCATAAGGAAAGGATGAAGGATGAAGGATGAAGGATGATGAGCGTTGCGGTAGCGACGTAAGGAGCGTCAGGATGAAAATACTTTATCTATAAGTTGCAAGGAGTTTTAAACTCTCAATAAGCATCAAATCTTGGTGGGAGACTTTAACTTAAAACTTGCTTGTTTTCATCATATTTCACACTTCATACTTCAGTTGAAACCCATATAGTTTCACGCACTCATGGAAAATACGCTTCCAATTATTTATCTATCTGTTTTGCTGGTACTGCTTGGCAGTGCTGGTTGGTTGGTAATTCGTCAAGTTCTCAAAACTCGTAAAGTTGAAGGCACTCTTTCACGTCTGGAAAGAAAGCTGAAAAAAGAGCGAGGAACTGTCCAGGAGTATTATGAATTGGGCAGTATCTATTCAGATAAGAAAATGTTCGCACAAGCGATCGTTTTGTTGCAAAAATCGCTCAAAGGTGTGGATGCTGAAGAAGAAAATCTTGCTCCTGTCCACAATGCTTTGGGATTTGCTTACTTTGCACAAGAGCAGTATGATATCGCCATTCGCGAGTACAAAGAAGCTCTAAAGCAAAATCCAGGATATGTTACAGCACTCAATAATTTGGGTCATGTTTACGAACGAAAGAAGCTAACTGCCCAAGCGTTGCAAACTTACGAAGAAGCTTTGAAGTACGAACCAGAAAATGCGATCGCTAAACGCAGAGCTGAATCACTACGCAAACGTCTTGTAACATCGGCTTGAGGCAGACATAAAAAAACATCACCCAATCGGGCGATCCTATTGGGTGAAGCTTCATTCTTCTAAGCAACATACTATTGATTTAAGATTTCATCACAAGGTAGCCCCATCGTGTACCCCGGTGGGGTCTTTTTGTGCAAATAATCTAGGACTTACGCAAATTTTCTGTTGAACCGCTCTATGTAAGGGTGAACGGCCGTTCACCCCTACTATATGTTGTGTCCATGCGTAAGTCCTGCTTTTTTTACCTAAAAGTTCAGCTAAGACTGAGGTGGCCTAGGGCTTTGAGGAGGGTTGCATTCAGGAGGAGAAAACCATTCCCTGTGAGGTGTCACATTCGGCGCAGAAGCAGTGAGGACAACCTGCCCTTTCTCATTGATTATCCACCCCTGGGCTTCCACAAGCTGTCTTGGAGCAGAACTACTAGGCGTTGTCGTAGCTGGCACTGTATGATTCTCTGCGTCAGAATCGAGGGTTACCCAATTGGTGACCACTGTCTCACCTCTCAAAGGCTCATTAGGGCTGGGTGGCAAACCGCCACGTCCTGTAATGGTAAAGCTGCTGCCCTCTTTCGCAGTGCCAGCAGGTGTACAACGGCGATCGATTTGTTGGGTTGCATCTACCACATCAGTCGGTAACTCGACTAATCCGCGACTGGGGTCAACATCAGCCTGTAAATCAAGTTGAAACTCACCGTTGACACCGAATTGAGAACTGGCGGTGATATCGCTTAAGGGGGTTTCACGTTCCCGGTACTCTAGTCCATAGATGCCTTGAGTAGTGATATTGATATTGCCACCTCGACCATTGTATGCATTGGCGGTGATGTCGCTGTTTTCTTTCGGGACGGCGACGATAAAATCAGCATTAATGTCGATGTTGCCCCCATTGCCACCTGCGCCTGCTTGTCCTGCGGTGGTGGAAATTTTACTACCGTTACGCATCAGTAATATATCGCCCACTTGCAGGTTGATATTGCCGCCGTCACCGGATTGGGTAGTGGCAAGGATTGAGGAGCGATCGCTTTTCAGGTTTTGGCGAGTAGAGAGGTTGATGTCACCAGCTGTACCAGTTCCTTGACTTACAGAAGATATAAAGGCATCAGTTAAGGAAAGTGAGTTGGAGGTAATCTCAATGTTACCGCCCTTACCCTGTGCTCCCGATTCCACTGCGCTGAAAGCTCCACTGGATTGTCCGTTGCTGCCGACGCCTGCAAAGCGCACCTGATCGGTAGCCGTAATCTTTATATTGCCAGCATTTCCCTGACCGAAGGTACTGGTAATCAGCGTAGCGCCATTGGTAATCGATAGAGAGCCTGTGGAAATTTCAATGACACCACCATCTCCTACTACCGATGGTCCCACGAAGCTGGAGGCACCACCTCCATCAAAGCTTACGCGATCGGTGGCACTAATCCTCACGGCACCAGCATTCCCCTGACCAATGGTGCTGCCAATCAGGCAAGCGCCATTGGTAACCGACAGCGAACCCGTGGTAATCTCAATGTCACCGCCCTCTCCCACCCCTCCTGCTCCCACGGCGCTGAGGGCACTACCCCCATTAAAGCTAACGTTATCGGAGGCACGAATCCTCACATTGCCAGCCTTACCTTGTCCATCAGTACTGGTAGACAGGGAAGCGCCATTACTGATTGATAGCGAGCCAGTGGTAATCTCAATGTCACCAGCACTGCCTACCCCTCCAGGTCCCACCGAACTGAAGGCATCGCCCGCATCAAAACCCACGGTATCGGTAGCACGAATCCTGATACTGCCAGCCTTACCTTGACCCAAAGTGCCAGTAGACAGTCCAGCCAGTCCAGCGCCATTGGTAACTAATAGGGAGCCAGCAGTAATCTCAATGTCACCACCATCCCCTACCGCTCCTAAATCCACCGAGCTACCGACACTACCCCCATCGAAGACCACAGTATCGGTGGCAGTAAGTTTGACATTGCCAGCATTCCCCTGACCAAAGGTATTGGCAATCAGGAAAGCTCCATTACTGACTGATAGGGAGCCAGTGGAAATCTCAATGTCACCGCCATCCCCTACTGCTTCTGGTATCACCGAGCTGCTGATTCCACTACCAATTCCATTGCTACCAACGCCATCAAAGCTAACGGTATCAGTGGCAAGAATCCTCACACGGCCAGCATTCCCCTGACCGCTGGTGCTGGCAATCAGGAAAGCGCCATTACTGACTGATAGGGAACTAGTGGAAATCTCAATGTCACCGCCATCGCCCACTGCTCCCTCTCCCACCGCGCTGGTGACTTTACTAGAGAGTCCATTGCTACCAACGCCATCAAAGCGCACGGTATCAGTGGCACTAATTCTTACACTGCCAGCCTTGCCCTGTCCAAAGGTACTGGCAATCAGGAAAGCGCCATTACTGACTGATAGAGAGCCAGTGGAAATCTCAATGTCACCGCCATCTCCCACTGCTCCTGCTTTCACATTGCTGAAGGCGGCACTGGGGAAGCCATCACTGCTGACACCATCAAAGAACACGCGATCGCTAGCACTAATCCTCACACTGCCAGCCTTGCCTTCTCCAGCAGTACTGGCAATCAGGAAAGCACCATTGGTAACCAACAGCGAGTTGGTGGTAATTTCAATGTCACCGCCATCCCCCACTGCTCCTGCTTCCACATCGCTGAAGGCGGCACTGGAGAAGCCATCACTGCTGACACCATCAAAGTGCACGCGATCGCTAGCATTAATCCTGACACTGCCAGCCTTGCCTTCTCCAGCAGTACGGGCAGACAGTTGAGCACCATTGGTAACCAATAGCGAGTTGGTGGTAATTTCAATGTCACCGCCATCCCCCACTGCTCCTGCTTTCACCTTGCTGAAGGCATCACCCCTATCAAAGCGCACGGTATGGGTGGCACGAATCCTCACACTGCCAGCATTCCCCTGTCCCAAGGTATTGGTAATCAGTTGAGCTCCATTGATAACCTCAAGAGAGCCAGTAGTGAGCTCAATATCACCACCATCCCCCACTGCTCCTGCTTCCACATCGCTGAAGACAGCACTGAGGAAGCCATTGCTGTTGACGCCATCAAAGCGCACAGTATCCGTCGCACGAATCCTCACACTGCCAGCATTCCCCTGTCCAAAGGTGCTGGCAATCAGTTGAGTGCCATCACTGACAAAAAGTGACTCAGTTGTGATGCTGATGTCGCCCCCCTTACCCACCCCTTCAGATTGCACCACATTAGCAATCAAGCTGTCTCCTGCAACAGTTGTGCTCCCTGTCGCGTTAATTTCAATGTCTCCTGCCTTGCTCTCTGGTGAACCTAACCCTGAGGCTATGCCCGCCCGCACTCTGCTGCCTTGCAAAATATCTAAGTTTCGGGCATTGATGACGATACTCCCGCCATTCTCAGCGCGGACATTCACTTCAGATTCATTAGTAAGGGCTACATCTGCTCTCGCTACATCCGCAGGAAAACTCAAACGCAGTTCGTTGCCATTCCCATTCAGCCCTACCGTGCCCGTTCCTGCTACTCCTCCCAATTCAACTCGACCACCTGGAGCAAATAAACGCCCGCCCTCCAACCTCACATCGCCACCGACTAACAATAAACTGCGACCATCCGGAACCTGAAGCCCAGAGGTAGGCTCACCTAGCACCGTGCTGGTTGCCGTAGAGCGGTTGACAATTTGCGTCTGACTGGCAAGGGCGTTGACAAAGAATGCAGAGGGGTTGATTGAGAGTAAATTGCTGGTTTGAGGTTCAGAAGCACTGAATAGCCCCGTGTCACCTAGGCGAATGGCATTTGCTGTTGTTGCTACAAACGAACCACCGACATTCAGGCTGGCATTTGGCCCAAAGATAATGCCGTTAGGATTAATCAAAAACAAGTTGGGCTGGGAATTACCAAAGGTGCCAAGTGTGCCTAGGATTTGTGATGGATTGTTACCCGTCACCCGTGTCAGGATGTTCTGAATATTGCTAGTTGGACTGAAGAAATAAGCTCCTCTGCCCGTGCTAACGTTGAACTCTCGAAAAGAGTGGAACAGATTTTGACCTCTGATTGCCCCGCCATCGATCGCTTCCACAGGAAGTCCATTAAAGTTGGGTACAACAACAGAATTTTCATTCCCTAGAGTGCTATCCGGTACGATATTGCTCTGAGCCAAGGCGCGATCGCAATTTTGTCCGACTACTCCACTTATCCCCAATGCGATCGCTATCGCTAACTGCAAGCCTCGACATCCTTCATCCTTCATCCTGACGCTCCTTACGTCGCTACCGCAACGCTCATCATCCTTCTCAGTGACTATGGCCTAATCAAATGTCCCTCCAACTTGCGATACTTAGCAATTCGCCTTGCACGCTCTATTGGCGGATAAAGAATCATGGTAAGTAAGGGAAAACTGGTTCCTAAAATAGCAGGCATTACTAACTGATTCAAAAATCCCAGCTTCAAGCCCATTCCCAAACTAATCCCCAATGCAGCTGATAACAAAGAAACCCCAAAAGCCAGAGTTTTACTAAATCCTCGATTCAAGCAACTTGCAGCAACACCTTCACCCTCAAACGCTGCCATAAATACCACGGCATCAACAGCAGCAAAGGCAGCAATTGCCGCATCTGTTGCTCGAAAATCGGCACCGAAGCTCGTGACAAACATCGCAGCTAGCCCAGCAAAAAATACAGCTGCCACTGTATCTAGTGCTTTTAACTGAACCCCAAATCGGGTTCTAATTTTAGCGACCAAACTAGAGATAATGCCAGTAGTTACAGCGGCTACTACTCCTAGCACCGCTACAAACGCCGACACAAAAATTGCGATCGCCATTCCCATCGTTCCATTTTTACTAATAATTCCTTCCCAAGCTGATGTTTCTACCCAAGTGGCAGCGGTAGCAAACAAAACCAGTAAAACTAGGGAGAAATAAGGCAATTTTTTCGTAGCAATTGGAACAGGTGCTGTTTTAACTTTGAGGTTGAAAATTTGTGTTTTTGGTTGAGAATTGGTATGAATTAATATCTCTCTTTCAAAAGTTTTGTTTGCCATCAGCCTTCTGGTGTCTACCGTGATTTTGCACGACGCCTGATTACTAGAAAACTGCTCTTGCTCAAACCAAATCCATTGGTGAATATCAGGAGTATGAGGTGGGTCACTCAGATGGGGTGCCACTTCCCAACGGCTTTCAAGAATCGTGTCCGGAACCGAGTTAGTAATCTCAATGGTTTGAGTCAGCTTTTGACCCAGTTTGGTGGCGGTTAATTCCAGAAAAGATTGACTAAGCTTAACTTCAGGAACTCGGATTACATAGATAGGATTGAGGGCTTCTAGGGCACACTTGGCATTATCAAAACGGTCTTTTGGTTTCAGTTCAACCATCTTTTCGAGCCACTCAATCCACCGTAGACTGAGCTTGGGCACGAGATGCTTAAAGTTAATCCGGTAGTCATCATCAATTAAATTACTGATAGCAGTAGATGAGGTACCAGTCAGTAAGCAAATCAGAGTTGCTCCTAAACCATAGAGGTCGGATGCCTCGCTCAGCTGTCGATTAAACAGCTGTTCTGGAGCCATAAACCCGATGGTGCCTTTAGCAACGCTGCTGACTGCTACTTCTCCGTCGCCAATTTGAGCAAGACCGAAATCTACGAGGAAAACATTGATGCTGTCATCAACTAGGATATTTTCTGGTTTAATATCCCGATGAATGATCGAGGGAATCCGATTTTGCAGATAAACCAGGATGTTTAGCAAAGAAACCGCCATTTGCTTAATCTCATCCGGGTCAAAGCTGCGACGCACGACTAGGGAAGGTGCATCTTTGTATTCCTGCACCAGGAAAAATCCCTGTTGTGTTTGAAAAGACCCCAAGTAATGAGGGATGCCTGGATGATCCAGCCCTCGCAAAACTTGGATTTCGCGCTCTATAGCGTCATAGTCTGACCAGTTGGTGCCGCGTTTAGCAAACTGAAATTGCTTAATGACGACAGGTTCCCTTGGCGTCCCTCCTTTAACAAGGGCAGATGTAGTTGAGCGTAACTCTTCTGGTGCATCAGTGCTGTTGCCCAAGGATAGAGCAGTCAGGGGGGTGGCAAGGTAGGTTACTCTCCCACCTGCGCGATTGTGTCCCAACTCTCTGATAACCCGATAACCATGGTTAGATAAATCTGGAAAATTGTTCATAACCTGTGAGGAGGAAGGCAAACTAAGGGGGAATCGCCCCACCCTTCTGGAAATTCTACTTCTTCTTTGGAAGGCTTGGCTTTTTGGAAAACAGGAAACGCGATCAGCTGCGCTTGGCAACAGCAAAACGCGATCGCATTTCCTTAATCGCGCATTGTCGCATTGTATCGCACAGCCAGATTTCTCCTGTTTGATTGTTAGAGCAGTTCACAAACAGCGACCCAAACCCCACAAACAACCAACAACCAACAACAAATGACTAGCAAAGCGCGATCGCATTCCCCTTATGGCGCATTGTATCGCACAGCCAGATTTCTCCTGTTTGATTGTTAGAGCCGTTCACAAAAAGCAACCCAAAGCCCACAAACAACCCAACGACACTTCGGCTCATCTCAGGGCAAGCCAAACAACCAACAACAAACAACCAACAACAAACAACAAATTACCTAGTTTCTTGAGAGGACTCCTGAGGCTTGGTTGGCAAAAAAGCCCACTACATTTTGCAGCAATGTGTGACCGAGGAGCTGCTTTTTGGTTTCTTGAAGCAACTTCATCGGTAGAGGTTTAACGGCTTGCCTGAATGGAGGATTTATTAATAAGGGGACTTCTTCGGCTAAACCCACTGTGATAAATCGCAAAGCAATCTGCTGCACTTTTTCTAGGGGGAGTCTTAGCTTCTGAGCGATCGCCGCCAGAGAAGTCGTTCCATTTGTGTACTCCCAAACTTGCCACTCGACAGCATCCAGACGACACTGAGGTTGACCGGCAATGATACTGACCAAACCTCCGTAGGGATTGGGTAGTTTAGCAGATAGACCATCCCGATTTTGGAGTACTCGTAACCCCATCAAGGTTGCTTCAGTCGCTGGTACGCTCAAACCCGTCATTTCTCGCGTCGATATTGGCGCATTCGGGTCGAATATAAATTCAGCATCCTGGAGTTGAAACAAGAGACTGACTTGCTGCAATAATTGAATCTGGAATAGCTGTTCGAGTTGTCCAGTTCCTAAGACACGGTGATTTTTGAGGCTCAAACCCAGTGGTTCATCGATTGGACAACACAACCGCAGCAGTTTGTCGAAAACGCGATCGCTAATCCACTTACATTGAGTAATCAGTGAAACTAACCCCTGATTATCTAATCGGTTAGCCGCCGCCACAATGTAACCTTGATACACCCAGATATAATGAACTTGAGGCGGTGTGGCTTTAGCTCCTGACCAGGCCCGAAGAGTTAGTAATCCAGTTTTATTTCCTTTCTCAATCCACTGAAAAATTTCTGGTAGAGAGAAGTCCGTCAAGCAGCCTGTAACGCACATGATGGTCGAATAGGATATTTTTTAACTATAAATATGAATAAACTTCGGCTCGTTTATAGAGAGCCTATACCACAGCTAACTGCTTTCTTCAGTCTCCTGCTACCGTTGCGATCATGCAACTGAATATCGCAAGATAAGGACGCAACTTAAAAAACCCATCTATTGGTAGGAGGTTGTAACAATAGATGACAAAATATGATGAATTAGCTATTGTACTTTTCTTTCTAGCCCTGGTCAACTGAATGCCCAAGACAACTGAGCAGCCAAGGCGTAAACGGGGTGTCGTTTTATCTGTTCAAGGTTTGCAGCGCCTAGAGGCGGCTAAGCAACAATCAGAAATTCAAGAAAACTTTGGCAACTCCTACACGCTGGAAGAATTGAGTGAACGGACTCAATTAAGTCCCAATACTCTTACGCGGGTGCAACGCCGTAAAGTTCCTGTAGATCGGTATACCTTAGAACGGTATTTTGGTGCTTTTAATCTCACCCTCTGCCCTAGTGACTATACTCAGCTAGATGCCGACACTATGCCCACTCAAATTTCGTTAGAATTTCCCAGTGGTCCGGTGCCGATCAACTCTCGATTTTACATCAATCGTCCTCCAATTGAAGAACTTTCCTACCAAGAAATCAGTAAACCCGGAAGTGTTATTGGGATTAAAGCTCCCAGAAAAATGGGAAAAAGCTCTCTACTGATCAGGATTATTGCTCATGCTACACAAGTCGGCTATAAAACGGTCAGTTTAGACTTTCAGGAAGCCGATGATGCAGTTTTTTCTTCCCTCAATAAATTTCTGCGCTGGTTTTGTGCCAATATCAGTCGGCAGTTGAACCTCAAACCCATGCTTGATGATTATTGGGATGAAGATATGGGCAGCAAGGTAAGCTGCACAATCTATCTTGAGGGATATCTTTTAGAGCAAATCAACACTCCCTTGGTTTTGGCTTTGAATGAAGTTAATCGAGTTTTTGAGCATCCAAATATTGCTCAAGATTTTCTGCCATTACTGCGATTTTGGCACGAACAAGCTAAACAAGTTGAGATATTCCAAAAACTCCGGTTAGTGGTGGTTCACTCTACAGAAATCTATATTCCTTTACGCCTCAATCAATCTCCATTTAATGTAGGACTACCGATTAAACTACCACAGTTGAGTTTAAGGCAAGTGCAGGATTTAGCACTACGTCATGGATTAGATTGGGCAGATGGAGAGGTAGGAGCACAACGCCTTGTGCCCCTAGTCGAGATGTTAGGAGGGCATCCCTATTTAGTGCGCGTTGCTCTCTATCATCTGTGTCAGGAAGAAGTAACGCTAGAGCAGTTGTTACAAGAAGCTCCTACTCAATCTGGGATTTTTAGTAATCATTTGCGAAGTCACTTGGCAAAACTTGCTGAGGAGCCAAAACTGCTTAATGCACTCAAACAGCTGATTATAGCTAAGGGGAGTGTTCGTTTAGAACCCTTACTGGCTCACAAGTTAGATAGTATGGGGCTGGTGAAGCTAGAGGGTGATGAATGTAATGTATCGTGTGAATTGTATCGTCGGTATTTTGAATCCCAAAATTTGAGTGGACAGAATTTGCCAAATTCTCTGCTTCAGCAGTTGCAGCAAGAGAACCAAGAGTTACAGGATTTGGTTAATATAGACGCTCTGACTCAAACGGCTAATCAGCGCTATTTTGACAAGTATTTAAGGCGAGTGTGGCAACGGTTGGCTAACGACGCCGCCCCTTTATCACTGATTTTGTGTGACATTGATTATTTCAAAGCTTACAACAAGTACTATGGACATCAAGCAGGAGATAACTGCTTGCAACAAGTCGCCAGTGTTATCCGTCAGGTGCTCAAGCATTCTGCTGATTTAGCTGCTCGTTATGGAGGTGAAGAATTTGCGGTGATTCTGCCTCAGACAGAGGCTAATGAGGCTCTCCAGATAGCAGAAGAAATTAGAGTTAGAGTAAAAGCTTTGGCAATTTCGTGTAACTATCCGGGAATTGATGGGCTTCCGGCTTCTGTTTTAACTGTCAGTTTAGGAGTGGCTAGCACAATTCCTGATTCTGAAAGCAACTACGTTACGATAATTGATGCTGCCCAGCAAGCGCTTTATCAAGCAAAAAGACAAGGGCGCGATCGCATCAGCCTATACCGATAAAAGGAGCTCCTCACTCATCGATCAAGGTTAATTTCTCTCTCCCTTGAAAGACAAAAGTTTTCCTCTTCGGTTTAAAGACACGAAGCTTTAAATATTAATAGGACTTACGCTCGATACACGACGTATGGTATGAAGGCTACAATTCGTTTCCCAACCTTAACGATACACACTGCGATCAGTGCCTCAGTCACTAGATGACATCCAGTCACTTCCAAGCCCTGTTTGCAAAGATCGAGTCGTCCATCAGGCAGAACTGTACCTCGTGGAAACGTGATGCTGTGAGGCGCGGTTTGAAAGTGCGCTCGACTCTATCACAAATTATCTTCCCTACTGATTTCGACGCAAGAGAAACCTAAGCAGTTCGCGCTGTTCTTCAAGTAATTGTTGTTGCTCTTCCACTAGCGTTACTAATTGCTCATTCAGTTGTCCGAGCAGTTGAACTATGAAGCAATCTGCTGATGCAGGGCTGCAATTTCACGTCGCAGACTTTCGTTTTCCAATGTAACCTGCTGTATTCGTTGCGTAATAGCGGTGAGTTGCGACAATACTACTTCAACTTGTGTTCGTAGCTCTGATACGTCTGGTTCAGTGGTAGCGGATTCGAGCAAGCTACTTTCCGCCGAATCTTGCAATGCATACCAATCTTCCAGTTGCTTGTGCTCCCCGATTGTCAATTCCTGACCGCGTGTTGCTCGATCGTGTAGTTGTATGGCTAGTTCGTCTGAAATCATGCTCCCCCCTTACTATCATAGGAGTTTGAAAATATTCATTACAGCACCCCCGATGCTGGAAACTCAGTCGATGAGAGCGCTGAGAGGAAAGCGAGTTCGCGCTTTTAAGCACCTACAATCTTTAAAATCCATAGTTGTAACCATCCTTTTGATGAATTTGTTGGCAATATTTGTGGCTGATTCCTTGAATCAATCCAAGTGAAGCCGAGATATTGAAGCTACCTGTTGACCGCACTGCAACTCTACCTGTATAAGTCCCTGTCTTTTTTCCAGAAGTGACAATCGCCTTGACAACATCACCAGTCTGAAAACCTTTGATAAACTTGAATTGAGGGACATAACGACAAGGAAAACCAAATTTATCTGTACGACACATTTGCCTAGAACCATGCCCCGTTGCCTTAATGTTTAAAGGCTGATTAGCTAGTATCAAAATTTCCGGAGTATCACCAACACAAGCCGCATCGAAAAAATGGGTTTTTGGTAGTCCTATTCGAGTTCGATTGAACTTGGTTAATCCACCAGAACCTGTTGAAACCATTAATCCTGTCTCTTTCAACCTGTTGCACAACGCCCATCGGGTTGAATTAACAGCAGCTGTATCTTTTAACGAACGCTTGGCTTGAGCCAAGATACGTTTCAGAATCTCTGGTTTCTTTGCTAGAAACACTTTGATGTCCTTGGTGCCTTTCTTGATATTGCACTTTTCACAAGCCAGACAGAGATTTGATATTCTGTTACTCCCACCCTTGGCTTTTGGTTGAATATGCTCTATCTGCAAGGGGACATTTTCGACACCACAATAAGTACACTTTCTCTCCCATTTATTGAGTAGATATTCCCTGACTTCGTAACCAGCTAACTCGCCTTGTTGGTATTGAACACCAGAGATTTCAGGGTTCTCTACCCGTTGCAAGTCGAACCTAACTAACTCTTGAGATACGGCGTTGATTGGTGCAAACCTTGAGAGTTTATTCACCCAAGTTAAAGTTGTTTCTACTCTGTGTTGAAGACTTGGTGCTAACCAGCCTTTGGGTCGGGTGCGGTTCAAAAATCTAGGTTGACGATAACGAGTGTGCCGATTTCTACGACTGCGACGTAGAGAACGTCTCGATTCCAGGAATGCCTTAATTGACTGACCACGATGAGTTAATTCAGCTATCCAAAGAAGTTTTGATCCGAATAGCAGCGCTAATCCCGTAACCTTAGACCCCGGATCGATTTTGAGTGTTAAGGGTTCTGGATTGTCTGTCACCTCCTTATTCAAAATGATTGTAAATGGATACAACCTAAAAACTTTAGCCTTGCAAGCCGTCAGTAACTTACGAGCTATTGACGGCTTGCATGGTGTCAAAGGCTTGCGATTAGTATCAAGAACAAAAACGTAATTTGGTAATTTAGACATTGTTGTGTCTCTCCTTTTCAGTAACGTTAGCTTCGCCAAGATTATCAGTCGGTAACTATCTCAAAAGCACTGGTTTAACCCGTTACGCCTGTTTAACTTTTGAGTTCTAGAGCAAAGAACTAGCTACGCATTCTTTGGTAGGAACTTCAACACTTACTGATAACGTAGGTTGCCCTGAGGCTGGTCACTTTTCGAGCCTGCGAGAAATCAATGTCTCCAGCAAGCCCCTTCCTTTAGGGAGGGGTTAGTGACTCTGGTGAGCATGGTAAATGAAAGATTCCTTGCCTGATGGTACACGAGCAATCGTCACACCAATGCGTTTAAGACCGACAGCACGCCCAAGGAACCGTAAATAAATTTCTGAATTGGGATTGAGCGGATGATGAAACTCAAACGTATCCATTGAATTAATATCTGATGCTTTCAGCAGAGAATGTTGTTCATCAGTCACGTTGATGTCCTCCGATCAAGTTAGCAAACGGTCTGAACACCACAATAGTACTTCCCTGGTGGCTAGATTGAGCGATGGTTATGGCTTGCTGCATGGCATTGCGCCAATGAATTTCTAAAGCTGCCTTTTTTTTGCTCTCTAAGCAGTCCTCACAAAGGCGATCGCGCTATCTATCAGTTAGCTCAGATCTTTGCCACCTTGAAGCTTCTTTTCGTATCAGGATAAGTCCTGTTTAACTCTTGTAAAGCTGAACTTTGAACTCTCGCAACATTTTGCTAGTTCCCTCATTAATCGCTTTGTGTACCAGTGGAGGAATGAGTTGGGTAATCGGTAGATCAGGGAAAACGAGGCTATTGGGTGACTCTACATAGCTATTGACTTCGAGAATATGAATGGTTAGTCGCTGCTTGCTGTAGATCCACACTTCCGGCACGCGCAGTGCTTCGTAGGCATCCAATGTGGTTTTTGAGGTTACGTCAGATTCAATGGCGAGATCGGGGGGTGGGTAAGCCTGTAAATCCATGTTGATGCAGCCCCGAACCCGCTCCGCATTTTGGATATAAAAGCAGGTATCGGGTTCAACGCCAGCAATCGGTGGTTGTTTAAGAGTAGTAGAGCCAAAGTCATCCCAATCCCGTTCTTGAGCATCTAAGATGGCTTTGACAATATGGGCAATAATGCGGTGAGGTCTTTCGTGTAATGCTAAAGGAGACATGATTTCGAGCGTTCCTCGATAGTACGCCACACGGGTACTGCGCTTTTCTCCCAATTCAGTAAGGATTTGTTCAAAGTCCTGCCAGGATACGTTATGAATGCTAATCATGCTACCGGGAGTAAGTTCAATAGCACGAATGGGAATAGTAACGCTCATCGGTAGTTCCTCCGTCGATACTCAGGCAGCTTCTTCAATCTTGCCCCTAAATTGATTTAAGGGATACTCATTTCTCATCCCGGACTAACGTCCCGCTGCGCTATCATCCCTCATCCTTCCTCCCTCATCCCTCATCCTTCCAAATGACCAATTATCAATACCAGGTCGGTGGTAGTCTAACAACTGACGCTCCTAGCTATGTAGAGCGACAGGCTGACTCTGAGCTTTATGAGGCATTAAAAGCCGGGGAATTTTGTTATGTTCTCAACTCCCGACAGATGGGTAAATCTTCACTCCTCGTCAGAACCCGCTATCGGTTGCAACAAGAAGGATTTAAATGTACCACTGTCGATATGACAAGTATTGGCAGCGAAAATATTACCCCAGAGCAGTGGTACAAGGGAGTGGTAGCTGAGTTATGGCGAGGTTTTAAGCTTTTAGGCAAAGTTAATTTAAAAGCCTGGTGGCAAGAGCAAGAAGATTTTTCTGTACTTCAAAGATTGAGTTTGTTTATTGCCGATGTCCTACTCGTTCAATTGCCTAAAGAAAGAATTTTTATATTTATTGATGAAATTGATAGCATTCTGACACTCGATTTCCCCATTGATGATTTTTTTGCTCTGATTCGATTTTGCTATCATCAACGAACTATTGAGCCAGAATACAAACGTATCACCTTTGCAATATTTGGTGTAGCCACTCCCTCGGACTTGATTGCTGATAGAAATAGAACTCCTTTTAATATTGGTAAGGCTATAGAACTGCATGGCTTTAATCTAGAGGAAGCTCAAGCCTTAGCTAAGGGATTAGAGGTAACCCAAGAAAATACCCAAGCGGTACTCAAAGAGATATTAAGTTGGACAAATGGGCAGCCGTTTCTCACTCAGAAGTTGTGTACTTTAGTGATAAATTTTAGTAAAGAGGCGAGTGGAGCGCTAACCCTTCTCAATAGCGCTGAGAGGACAACGAATGAACAACACCTACCGACATTTTTGGTAGAGTCGATGGTGCGCGATCGCATCATCAATAAGTGGGAATCTCAGGATGAGCCAGAGCATCTCAGGACAATACGCGATCGCATCCTCAGAAATGAGCAACACGCCGGGAGATTGCTAGGCATCTATCAACAAATCTTACAATTCTCCCTCTCCTGTTCTGACCAAGAGGGGGTAACAATAGATGATAGTCGAGACCAAATCGAACTACTCCTGTCAGGTTTGGTGGTAAAACATCAAGGTTTTTTGAAAGTAAAAAACCAAATTTATCAAGAAGTGTTTAACCAGGAATGGGTAAAAAAACAATTAGGAACCCTACGCCCTTACTCTCAAGCCTTAGATGCCTGGGTAGTCTCTAAACAGACTGATACGTCAAGATTGTTGCGCGGACAAGCTTTGAAAGATGCTCAAATCTGGTCGCAAGGCAAAAGCTTGAGCAATCTGGATTATCAGTTTATCGCTGCTAGTCAGGAATTAGATCGTCGAGAAATGCAACAAGCCTTGGAGGCGGAGCGTACTAAGGAAGTTGAAGCCAGATTAGTAGAAAAACAAAAAAGACTAGACCAAAAGAAGAAAACGGCCAGACTACAAAGATTTTTTCTGGCTGTAGTTAGTGCGGCATTAGTAGTGTCCACAGGTTTGGGTGTAACGGCTTTCTTGGGGTACAGAAAAGCAGCACTCAATGAGATTCAAGCGATCGCAACATCATCTGACGCACTCTTTTCTTTACATAAAAATTTGGATGCATTGATAGGAGCAATTAAAGCAAAAAAACAACTGCAACAGTTAGGTAAGGCAGATGTAGCGACCGAGAGCTTGGTTGATAAAGTGCTGCGACAAAGCGTTTATGATGTGGTGGAGCATAACCGCTTGTCAGGGCATGGCGGTTCGGTTTATAAAGCAGCGTTTAGCCCTGATGGTCAAACCATTGCTACGGCGAGTCGGGACAAGACAGTTAAACTGTGGAAAAAAGACGGTACTTTACTGCGTACCCTGACTGGACATAGCGATCGCGTTTGGGGTGTTGCGTTCAGTCCTGATGGTAAGATCATTGCCTCGGCGGCATGGGATAACACCATCAAATTGTGGAACAGAGACGGTACCTTGCTGCGTACCCTGACTGGACATAGCGATCGCGTTTGGGACGTGACGTTTAGTCCTGATGGTAAGATCATTGCCTCGGCAGCTTGGGATAAAACCATCAAACTGTGGAACAGAGATGGTACGTTGCTGCGTACTTTGACTGGACATGGCGATCGCATTTGGGAAACCGTGTTCAGCCCAGATGGGTCTACAATTGCCTCAGCTAGTGAAGATAAAACCATCAAACTCTGGAAAACTGATGGTACCTTGCTCCGTACTCTCACAGGGCATAGCGGTTCAGTTTACGGAGTCACTTTCAGCCCAGATGGGTCTACAATTGCCTCAGCTAGTGAAGATAAAACCGTCAAACTCTGGAAAACTGACGGTACCTTACTTAATACCTTCAGTGGTCATATCGATTCAGTTTATGAAGTTGCTTTCAGCCCTGACGGTAATGTGATTGCCTCAACCAGTGGAGACACAACCGTTAAACTCTGGAGTCGTGACGGCGTGTTACTAAAAACCCTCCAAGGACATAGCGATCGCGTTTGGCGAGTGACTTTCAGTCCTGACGGGCAGACAATTGCCACCGCAAGTCGAGACATGACAGTCAAACTCTGGAAATTTCAAGGGACGTTGCTAAAAAACCTCAAGGGGCATACCGATTGGGTTTGGAAAGTAGATTTCAGCCCCGATGGTCAAACAATTATCTCAGCAGGTCGAGACAAGACTGTTAAACTCTGGAGAAGTAACGGTACCTTACTGCGTACTCTGACTGATCATAGCGATGGGGTTCTAAGCGTGGCAACAAACCCCAACGGGTCTACCTTTGCCTCAGCGAGTGCAGATAAAACAGTCAAGCTTTGGAACACAGATGGCAGCTTGCTTCATACTCTCTTGGGACACAGCGCGGCAGTTTGGTCTGTAGCGTTCAGTCCTGATGGTAATACAATTGCCTCAGCCAGTGAAGATAAGACACTTAAGCTCTGGAAGACTGATGGTACCTTGCTACGTACCCTCTCTGGGCATAATGGGTTAGTTTACGGAGTTGCATTCAGTCCAGACGGCAAGACAATTGCTTCGGCTTCTGACGATAAAACCGTCAAAATTTGGCAGACTAACGGCACTTTGCTGCATACTCTCATAGGGCACAGCGCAACGGTTAATAGCGTTACGTACTCTCCGAGAACACCTGCGGCAAACAGCCCAGATGAAGAGACAATTGCCTCCGCTTCTGACGATAAAACCATCAAAATTTGGCAGACTGACGGCACTTTGCTTTATACTCTCACGGGGCATAGCGCTTCGGTTTATGGCGTTGCATATAGCCCAGACGGTAAGACAATCGCCTCCGCTTCTGACGATAAAACCGTCAAACTTTGGAGAAATGATGGTAGCTTTCTGACTACCTTCAATGGGCATACAGATTCAGTTTTCGGAGTAGCTTTCAGCCCAGATGGTAAAACACTTGCCTCAGCTAGTGACGATAAAGCGGTGATTTTGTGGAATTTAGAGCGTGTCACAGGTATAGATAATCTCGTCGCGTATGGTTGCAATTGGTTGCGGGATTATCTAAGGACAAATATAGAGGTTTCCAAGAGTGACAGAAATCTCTGCAACGAGATTAACAACTCTACTGTTGCACGCTAGTAATATCATGTCCAGTTACATCGGTATTGCCAGACAAAAGAATTGGTAATTAATAGTACCCCTGATCCATTACCCATTACCCATTACCTATTACCCATTACCCATTACCCATTACCCATTACCCATTACCCATGTTTTACCAAGGCTCACCTACAAGCGTAAAAGCTGCCCAATAATAAGGATGTGACAGGTTTAACTTTCCCGATGTTGACAACTTCGGCGGTAAGGAAATGCTCTTACTAGAGTTATACAATCGGTTATTCTCTATGTACACCTGACCTTTAATCATCGCTAGCTGCGCTTGTCGCAACGCCTCACTTTTAATCGGCACCTGACTCAACTGATGATAAAACTCCGTCATCAGTGCCAAAGCACCTTGATCGCTGACGTACCATAGTGTGGCTAGAGTAGAATCAACCCCTGCCTGTAATGCAGATCCCGCAAAGCCCAGCTCAGCTTCCTGATTTCCTAAAGCTGTTCGGCAAGCGCTCAGCACTAACAACTCCACCGGAGGATCAAACAGTTGCAGCTCATCTAGTTCATTAAGCCGAAGCTTTCGATCCCAAAGCTGAATGTAGGATTCTTTCTCAGTTCCAGGCTTGAACTCTGCGTGAGTTGCCAGGTGAACAATGCCATATTTGTGCTGGCGTCGCTGAGCTTTTAAATTCTTTAATGTGAAGGTTTCGTTCAGGAAAGATTGACCGTTCCACAATTGTTCAGTAATCGTCGCTAACTCCACTTGTACCCCAGGTAAAGGAGCTTGCTCAGCAAATTCTGACGCTCCCATAGCAAGAACCTGGAGGCTTCTAATATCTCGATAACGAGCCTCAGTTAAGCTCAAGCTAGGCACTAAGCTAACGCTATACTGTTCGACTAGAAAGCCTTTCTTAGTGGGAAGTGCAGCTATAGGTAGAGAGCGCAAACCTCCATCCATCGCAAAGACTAGACTATGGATATTGCGTGCTTGTAAATCAGCTTCCAAGGGTGCTATCAACCATTGGTAAAGTTTTTTTCCTGAATTGAGATAGCTGGTAGTATTTGTGTTACTCCGATTGGTAACTTCTAGCTGAAATTCCTTTGTTGCTGCTAGGACACGAGCACGATTGGTTCCAGTTACTCGGTGCCGAATTGACTTACCTTCTGCTGTGACCATTAATAGTTCTAGCTGATCGTTTCCTGTAGGCAAGCAATTTTTGGGTTGTTGAGATTGCTGCTTTGTCAGCGATGACTTAGCCTTACATTGAGTTTCTGAGGATGCTAAAGATGTTGGTATAAACCTGATATAAATTACTCCTGCCCTGACACCTATCGCTTGCTCAACTTGGCGAAGCCGATGGCGAACATCTTTGAGAGTGTTAATTTGTGTTTTTAGCGATCGCTTAAAATAGTCCTCAAATTCGTTAGTGAAGGCTTCCTCGATTAGATAAACTGGGTCACTTTCAATTGAAGATCCCCTTGATGTTAAGCTCCTATCTTCACGAGTTGAAGCCTGCTGCCCTCTATATGCACTGAGGATTTGGTCATCGACATCGGTGATGGATTGAGGTGACGGCGATGGTGATGGCGACGGCGATGGCGATGGCGATGGTGATGGCGATGGCGATGGTGATGGGGATGGTGATGGGGATGGCGATGGCGATGGTGATGGCGATGGCGACGGAGATGGGGATG
>DALYIW010000110.1:21145-23502 GCA_031970155.1 Coleofasciculaceae cyanobacterium CTOTU46601
CGATGGGGATGGGGATGGAGAGGGTGACGGCGACGGTGATGGCGATGGCGATGGGCTAGGATTGATCGTCACGTTACCGTCAATGCCTGAACCAAAATTTCGGGTATCTATACTATTGATATCGCTAATGTTGCCTGGAGCGATAAGAGTTACAGAACCCGCATTACCAAGGCTCCGATTTGTGGTGTTTATAAAGTCAAAAGTGATGTTACCAGCGGCAGACAGGTTTACAAAACCAGCGTTACCATTGCTTTGATTACTGGTATTAATACTGCCTGTAAGAAGGTTCCCCTGTCTGGTAAATAACGTGACAGAACCAGAATCACCCACGCTGGCTGCGCTTGTTCTAATATGGCCTGTAGTAATGTTGCCCAGAGCGGTAATAGTTACAGAACCAGCATCATTTCGTTCCTGAGAACTTGTGTTGATAGAGCCAGTCGTGATGCTGCCGTTAACGGCATTCAAGATTAGCGATCGCGTAGTAGTCAAAGCAACAAAATCTGGATCGTTAGCCGCAATATTACTAGGAATATCTGGCTGCGTAATTTCAATATTTCCAGCAGTAATATTGCCAGCCGTCACCACCACCTTAAGTGCGGCACCCGTATAATTGCCAACATTAAAATCGCTGCTGCTTGTAAAAATCGGGTCATAAAGACTAACAAAATTGGCAGGAGTTCCAGATAAGTTTAGAATCGAGAACTTACCATTGCTAGTAAAATGAGCATCCGCAGAGATGCTATTACTATTACTAACTAAACTCATGTTGCCACCACTCTGAAACGGTGTCTGAGGATGGTTCAGTGCTAGGATATCAATACCCTGATTGCCCTGAATATAAAGATTCCCTCCTGCTTTAGCCAGAAAGAAATTAGCTGGAGTGTCTCGTACCCGCACGGTATCTAGCGCTAGTAAATTTAAGTCTCCACTAGTGGTAAGGTTACTTTCTACCAAAGTCAGATTGTGGTTTGCGGCTAGAGTAGCTGTCTGCGCTGTTACACTCTTGGCTACTATATCCCCATTTTCTACCCGGACACCTGAGCCGATCAGTTCTACTTGTCCGTTACTGTTAAGCGTCATTCCGGTAGCATTTCCCCCACTCTCGCCTGTTAGCAATTGCGGTAAAGAAGCAATGGGCACACTCCAGTTTCCTGGTTCAGTATCGGCTGCCGCTAATGGCTGAACCTCCAAACTCAGTAACATCCCTATCTGGCTAATTCGGACTAAACTCTCACCCGGTACTGTAGCTAGAGTAATCTGACCCCTTGGTGCTGAAACTTGACCCGTACTGACAACTGTACCGCCCAACAACGTCAAATTACCTTGCGGTACACTCAAGTTTCCAGCATTGATAATTGACCCTAGCCCAGTAGTATTAAAGGCAAAAGCATTAGGAGCATTAACCAGCAAGGTATAGTCATTAGAACCAAAAGCATTAAACCAATTAGAGCCAAAACCAATGCCTGTCGCTGTAGTTGCTGTGAAGCTAGCAGGAACATTTAGGCGTGCATTCGACCCAAAAATAATCCCAGCTGGATTCATCAGGAAAAGATTGGAATTTCCTCCACTAACTTGGATGAGACCATTAATAATAGAGCTATTTCCACTGACCACCCGCCCTAGAATATTTTGGATATTGGGCTGGGATAAAAAGTTAGCGATTTGGTCTTGATTCAGATTAAATTCGCTAAAGCTGTGAAAAAGATTGGCACCATCACTAGAACGACTGCCACCAGTGATATCAAACTCTTTGCCATTAGGTGAAACTCTTGTTCCAGTACCGTCATTAGCTGGAGTAATTGGCTGTGCCTGAGTTGGGGTAAGACCAATAGACCTTGAAAAAAAATAGAGAGCAGCCAGCGACTGACTGAGCCGACTCACGATTAGCTTAATCTGGCTCATTGTTAAAATGGTAGATACTATGTGTCTTAACTCTTGCCTCTGTCATACCCATTGATGCCGATGGAAGAGTTGGGTAAAAGTGAACAGTAATTGCTTGATGGAGTTGATATTAAACTTGTGTTTCTGCCTTCGTTATCAGCGATCGCTATGACGAAAATAGGAACATAGCTCAGTATGATAACAACGTTACCGAAAATTGATAGTTGAAAGAGAACAAGTTTTCTTGATTTTCCTGCTTTTCCTACCTTTCCTACCTTTCCTACTTATCCGACGACTGAAACAGTCTTCTCGAAGATCGGCATCATAGTAATTTCGCCGCCACTGAGGATGAAAATCAATTGCTCCTGACTCCTGACCCCTATTTTGATAGGAGAATTTACCGTTATACTCGCAAAGGTTGATGAGAAAGTGTCAATAGTAGGACTTACGCCAATTTCCTTTTGAAGGGCTATATG
>DALYIW010000110.1:23514-24032 GCA_031970155.1 Coleofasciculaceae cyanobacterium CTOTU46601
ACCCCTACTATATGTGGTGTCCATGCGTAAGTCCTAAGTAGCTAGAAAACCCTAAAATTTATTCAAATATCATGGTTGCTACTCTCAGAGAATTTTTGGAAGCTTGCGAAACTCTAGGAACGTTGCGTTTAATTGTGACAAGCAGTGCAGCTGTTCTAGAAGTCAAGGAAACTATAGAAAAGTTATTCTATGCAGAGTTACCTAAGGGAAAGTACGCCAATATGCACAAAGATACCTTGGAGTTTCATCTAAATATGGATGCGATCAAAAAGGTGAAATTTGAAATAGGTGAATCAAAACGAGGAAATTTCACAACCTATGCGATTCGCTTTCTAGACGAAAAAGAGGAACCAGCATTGAGCGCTTTTCTCCAGTGGGGCAAGCCAGGAGAATACGCGCCAGGACAGGTAGAAGCATGGAAGGCGCTACAGGAGCAATACGGACAAGTTTGGGAACCTGCACCAGTAGATTGACGTACTCCCCCAGCTAAGCTGTCACGCATTTAAATTGGATATAAG
>DALYIW010000111.1:0-23819 GCA_031970155.1 Coleofasciculaceae cyanobacterium CTOTU46601
TTCTTCCCCGACTCCCGACTCCCGACTCCCGACTCCCGACTCCCTATTTTCATAGAAGATGTTGAATGGATCAACATCACTTATCTTGAGGTTGCTGATCTTCATCGTGAAAAGTGTATGTACCCACCTTGCAAAAATCAACCTGCCTTTCGTCCGTTTCTACTCCATCAGAGAAAACACCTTTGATATCAAATAGGCAGTCAGAGGAGTTGCCTGTGTAATGTAAGTCTGCGGAGTCACCACTAGGGATACTCTTCTCTAGAACATTGTCACCCCAGTTGTTGGAACCGGAAGCTGAAATATACAAAGCATCGAGGGCAGTACTGGTGTTATTGATGATTGAGAAGTCGCGTTTGTCGTCGGCCAAGGCTCTATCGATATTGAATGAAACTATGGGTAGCGCTAGAGCTGTAGCTACTACTATCTTGGAGAATGATTTAGGAAACATTTCGCAGTTTTGTTTCTGGAAGAGTATTTTAAGCGCGGCGGCGATCGCAACCTTCACCCTTGATGGGGTTGAACGTTCATGATTTTTTACTCTATCTACAGATAAATGTGCCGTCAACAACAAATCTGCAAAGTCCTCAACTTGAGGCGTTTGCCCTGCCTTATATGTCGGGAATCTGTTTCAGAAAATTTGTAACATACTGTGCTACAATCGTTAACCTGCCCGATTCACCATAAACCTACCGACTTTAGCCTTTAGGAAAAAGTACCGTTACTTTATCACGGCGGACATGGTTGAACCGAAACCAGTATCTTGATGAATAATTCTCGCATAGTCAAAATTAGCAAATATCTCAGCAAACATCTTCGCCATCAGCCTGAAAGCATGGGTCTTAAACTTGCTCCTGGTGGCTGGGTTTCTGTAGATGAACTCTTGGCAGCGTGCCAACGCCACTCTTTCCCCATCAACCGTATCGAACTGAATGAAGTAGTCGCTAGCAATGACAAAAAACGCTTTTCATTTGACTCTACAGGCACCCTAATTCGGGCTAATCAAGGGCACAGTGTAGAGGTCGATTTACAACTGAAACCTGTTATTCCTCCAGATGTGCTTTACCACGGTACAGGGCACGGTGCAGTTGAAACAATTCTTCGCGAAGGTCTTTGCAAAATGTCGCGCCATCATGTCCATTTATCGCAGGATATTGCCATAGCAAGAACTGTAGGCGCACGCCATGGTCGTTCCGTGGTCTTTACCGTAGATACTGCTGCTATGCACCAAGCGGGTTATACATTTTACTGTTCTGACAATGGGGTATGGTTAGTGGATCGTGTGCCACCCGAATATCTACAGCAAATTTGAGTGTTTGACCAGGAATGAAAATTTCTAACTATGCACAAGATCAAGTCCTGCGGTGTGATTGTGATGCGTACCGAGCCGCAGTTGAGTTTTCTACTGCTGATGAAGAATCCCGCTCACTACGACTTGCCAAAAGGTTATATCGAACCAGGCGAAGATGAATTGTGTTGTGCCCTCCGGGAACTTCAAGAAGAAACAGGTATTGAAACCAGTCATGTACATATGGATGATGTATTTCGTTTTACCATTACCTATCAAACGAAACATAAGCGATTTGATGGCAAAACTATTGAGAAGACAGTAGTAATTTTTCTAGGATGGCTGAGGCAGGAAGTGAATCTACAGCTGAGCGAACATAGTAGTTATACCTGGGTTACCTGGAACCCACCTCACACAATTCACAAAAAAACAATCGATCCTCTACTCGAACAGTTAGAGCAGTATTTACATCAAAATCAGCTGAGAACTTAATGTCTGTAGAGGCAAAAGTTTGTTATTTGACATCTTTGATGAATGAGAATTTCACGGTAGGACTGAGGAGCCAAAATCATGAATTCAGAATACTTTGGGAATGTATGAAACTCCCGCCTGCAACAACTTTTGTCTGCTTTGTTGCTAAATTTATTAAAAATGCGGCTGCAATTATATCTTTTTAGTCTTTGGATTGCAACTGTCTAGGAATGTAAATATTAGGCTTGACAAAAAATTTACACAATCATTACAAACTTACCTGTAGATTGAACTAAAACTTTACATAAGCTTTATAAAACCCTTTACAGTTTCCCTTAACCTTGTATTTAAGCTTCATAAAGCAAATGAAGTTTTGTAGCAATTGTATCAATTCTGAGTACTATCCCCCTGATATATCAATTTCAGTCTTGGTGCCAGTGCAAAATACCAGTACATGATAGAAGCGCAAGTTTCCGCTAACGATCATCCTAGATTGACTTACAAGTCATATCTACTCTGGGGTTAAGATTACAGACTCTAGCTCCAGCATCATTGATTTATAGGTGGCTCAAATGCACAACCAAGCTTGGTGACGATGCGATCAATACAGTCAGAAATATCAGCAGCTAGTCTCTGAACATGAGAATTTTCTCATAAAAACTTCATGAAAGGCTCACGACCAATGATGAAGATAAATTAAGGAAGCAGAGAAGTTATATCCAATTTCAAACTTTTTCAAAGCATCGAAACAATGCTCAAGTTTGCCTTGTGTAATTAGGTTTCTCTCAACTATGCCTCTACCTTCTCAATTGACCATTTCAGTCATTATCCCAGTGCATAATGGGGGCGATAGCTTCCGACGTTGCTTGTCTAGTCTGGCTCAAGCTGTGCCTGCTCCCCTGGAAGTGATAGTCGTAGCTGATGGAGATTCGGATGGCTCTTGGCATGTAGCTGAGGAATTTGGAGCGAAAGTGCTGAAAATACCGACCTGCGGGGGGCCGGCACGGGCGCGTAATTTAGGGGCAGGTGCGGCTCAGGGTGATATCCTCTTCTTCGTAGATGCAGACGTAGCCATCTGTCCGGATGCGATTAGTCAGGTTATCAGTGCTTTTAAACGCGAACCCGACTTAGCTGCCCTGATTGGCTCTTATGATGATGCACCCGGTGAAAGCAACTTTCTGTCTCAATACAAAAACCTGTTTCATCACTACACCCATCAGACAGCCTTTGAGGAAGCGTCTACATTTTGGGGGGCTTGCGGAGCTATCCGTCGTGAGGTATTTCTCTCAATGGGCGGCTTGGATGAAAATTATCGCCGACCCTGCATTGAAGATATTGAATTGGGCTATCGCCTGAAGCGGGAGGGGTATAGAATTCGCCTTTGCAAGGATTTGCAAGTTAAGCATTTAAAGCACTGGGGTCCGATTTCTTTGTTGAGAGCTGAAATCTTTTATCGTGCTATCCCCTGGACTGAATTGATTTTACGCGATCGCCACTTCATCAATGATCTAAACCTAAGTTTCTCCAATCGCCTGAGCGTAGCCTTAACATTTGGGCTGATTGGTGCTTTGTTCGCCGCTTTGTGGTTGCCTGGATTTTTGGCAGTAGCTGGCGTGCTGAATGTATTTCTCCTAGCAATCAATGCACCAGTTTATCGCTTCTTTCTAGACAAGCGCGGCTTTTGGTTTACGCTCCAAGTGATTCCCTGGCATTGGCTTTACTTCTTCTACAGTGGTTTGGCATTTCTTGTGGGGACAGTTAACTACCACTCTCGCCAGTGGTTCTCACCAAAAGCAGCGAGGAAAGCCCTTCCTGCCAGGTAGGGAAGGAATCGTCGCCCGCTGTTTAGTTACTTGTTGTTGGTTGCTTGTAAAAAAATACTCTCCAACAAACAACAAACAACCGCAACGACCAAGCTCAGGGCAAGCGAAACAACAAACAACAAACAACAAACAACAAACAACAAACAACAAACAACAAAAGCTACTCACAAGTAGCCTGAATTCAAAAACTACTCGGAGTTATAATTCATGAAATCTTACCCGGTTGTCATCATTGGCGCTGGTCCGGCTGGTCTTACTGCTGGCTATGAACTGGTTAAGCAAGGTATCAAACCCATCGTCTTAGAAAAAGCTGATAAAGTTGGTGGAATTTCCCGTACAGAAACCTACAAAGGCTATCGCTTCGACATTGGCGGTCATCGTTTTTTTACCAAAGTTACTGAAGTTCAGCGGTTCTGGAAGGAAATTCTGAAAGACGAGTTCATTCAAGTTCCGCGTCTGTCACGCATCTACTACCAGGACAAGTTTTACAACTATCCACTCTCCCTGTTCAACACGCTATCGAATCTCGGCATTATTACAAGTTTCTTTATTCTGTTGAGCTACCTAAAGGCAAAACTCAAGGCAAGATTGCAACCTGATGTTGAACCGGAGACTTTTGAAGAGTGGGTAACGGATCGTTTTGGCTATCGCCTCTACAGAATATTTTTCAAAACCTACACCGAGAAAGTTTGGGGAATTCCTTGCAATAAAATTCAGGCAGACTGGGCGGCACAACGTATTCAAGGGATGTCTCTCAAAAGAGCTGTACTTAATGCCTTGTTTGGAAGCCATAATGCCAAAAGCTTGATTAAAAAATTTGACTACCCGATTTTGGGGCCAGGGATGATGTGGGAGCGATGCCAAGAAATTCTGGAGAGTAAAGGCGCTCCGGTGCATCTTGATACGGCGGTGACTCGCATTGAGCGAGAAGGCACTCGGATTAAGAGCATCACTGCACAACAAGGCGATCGCACTTTCCAAATCACTGGCGACCACTTTATCTCTAGTATGCCCGTGACGGCACTACTTCATCGGCTTGATCCCCTGCCACCTACCCATGTATTAGAAGCAGCACGCGGTCTTAAATATCGAGATTTTCTGATCGTGTCACTGATTATTAATCAGCCAGACCTATTTCCTGACAACTGGATCTACATCCATAGCCCAGAATTTAAAGTTGGACGCATCCAGAATTTCAAGAATTGGAGTCCGGCGATGGTTCCTGATCAAACTAAGACTTGCCTGGGGATGGAATACTTCTGTAGCGAGGGCGATGCGCTTTGGGACATGTCTGACACAGAGTTGATCGATCTGGCAAGTCGCGAGGCGGTTGAGTTAGGTCTAGGAGTTAACCCCGGTGATGTTGAAGATGGGGTTGTGATTCGTCAATTTAAAGCCTACCCCGTTTACGATGGCGAGTACCGCAAGCATCTTAAAGTTATCCAAGACTATTTGGAAACATTTGACAACCTACAAACAGTGGGTCGTAACGGGATGCACCGATACAACAATCAAGACCACTCTATGCTGACAGCGATGCTAGCTGTTAAAAATATCCTGGGAGGAAAACACGATTTGTGGAATGTCAATACCGAACGCTCTTACCATGAGGAGTTTACAAAAGATGAATGGCCAAAAAAAACCCCATCAAACAACGATACTACCCTAACTCCAGTCGTGTCACAGAGCTATTAAATCAAAAGTATGAAGTAGGAAGTATGTTAGCGCAGTGCCGGAGCCAACGTGAGGACGTAGGCCAGGATGAAAAGCTTCATACTTCCCGATGGAAATGAACTCAAGTCCACCAACTAAGTAGCAGCAACTCCATTGAGTTGGAAAGGTATTTATCCCCGCTCAAGTGTGAACTTCATCCTTCAAATTTAAGATTTTAGAGTGATGGCTCACCAATCTCATCCATTTGTTTCAGTTATTGTCCCAGTTTTCAATGACGCGAAGCGGCTAAAAATTTGCTTGGATGCTTTAGAACATCAGACTTATCCAAAACATCTCTATGAGGTGATTGTTGTTGATAACGGCTCGGATAAAAATGAAGATATAGAGGGTGTAGTGGCTCAATTTGGACAGGCGATCGCATCTTATGAAAGTATCCCTGGCTCCTATGCCGCTCGCAACAAAGGAATATCCCTGGCTAAAGGAGAAGTGATTGCTTTTACGGATGCAGATTGTATTCCTGCTCTTGATTGGATTGAAAATGGAGTGAGAAATTTACTGCAAGTTCCTAACTGTGGGCTAGTGGCAGGGAAAATAGAAATTTTCTTTAAAGACTCTAGTCACATAACACCTGTGGAGCTTTATGAGAGTATTACCGCATTCCCTCAAAAGAAATTGCTTGAACAGCAGAGAGGTGGGGCTACTGCCAATGTTTTTACCTTTAAAAAGGTTATTGAGAAGGTTGGACTTTTCAATCCTAATTTGAAGTCAAATGGTGACCTAGAGTGGGGACGACGTGTTTATTCATCTGGTTATCAGCAGATTTATGCAGATGATACCTGCGTGGCTCATCCTGCTAGATATTCTTTGAAAGAGCTGTATAGAAGAACGATTCGATTGGTGGGTGGGCTTTATGATTTACAAATGAAACCAGAGCCTTCATTTTTTAAGAGAAATAAAATATTCCTAGAAACTTTAGTTAAAAACTCAGTTCCTCCGTTGATGTTTGTTTTTAATGTTTTTTTTAATTCTTCTTTAAAAGGAATTGGTCAAAAAGTCAAGGTTTCTGGTGTAATGTTTTTTGTCAGATATGTCAGCGCTTGGGAAATAATACGACTTAAATTAGGAGGCGTTTCTGCTAGAAATTGAGAGCGGAGTGTAACTGATAAGGAGACACATGTTATGAGAGTAGCTTTTATTGTATGGAAGTTCCCGGTTTTGTCAGAAACGTTTATTCTAAATCAAATTACAGGTTTAATTGATCGGGGACACGAAGTTGATATCTATGCTCACTTACCAGGTGATACATCTAAGGTGCATCCAGACGTGGAAAACTACCGTCTTTTGGAGTGCACCTACTATGTTCCTCAAATTCCTGACAATCTCTTCTTGCGCTTGTTGAAAGGCATTCAGTTGCTGTATGCCAATTATCAAAAAGAACCTTTGGTATTGTTGCGATCGCTAAATATTTTCAAGTACGGAAAGCGTGCAATATCCTTTTGGTTGCTATATGCAATGACTCCCTTCCTGGGTAAGGAGCCATATGACATTATTCACGGTCAATTTGGTTACGATGGCCTCAATGGAATGTTTCTTCGTGATATCGGAGCCATTAAAGGAAAGTTAGTTACCACGTTTCGTGGCTTTGATATTAGCACCTATGTTCAACAAAAAGGCGATCGCATTTACAACCAGTTATTTTCTACAGGAGATTTTTTCCTGACTAACTGTGACTTTTTCCGACGCCGATTGCTCAAACTCGGTTGTGACGAAAAAAAGGTAGTTGTATATTACTCAGGAATTGATTGCCGTCGATTTGCATTTACCCCTCGTTATCCGTCTGCTGATGGCATGATTCGGATTGCAACAACGGGTCGCTTGGTTGAAAAAAAAGGTATAGAGTACTGCATTCGCGCCATTGCCAAGCTAGCGAAAGTTAATCCCAATCTTGAGTACAACATCATTGGTGAAGGCCCTTTACGGGAAGACTTCCAGCAACTGATTCACAATCTAGATGTGGATAACATCGTGAAATTGCTCGGTGAGAAACACCAACAGGAAATTATTGAAATTCTCAACAACTCACATATTTTTATTGCTCCCAGCGTAACGGCAAAAGACGGCAATCAAGATGCTCCCATTAATGTTTTAAAAGAAGCGATGGCGATGGGTTTGCCAGTTATTAGCACTTACCACGGCGGTATTCCTGAACTTGTCGAAAACGGTATCTCTGGTTTCCTAGTGCCGGAACGTGACACTGATGCCTTAGCTGAGAAGTTGAGCTATCTCATCGAACATCCAGAAATTTGGTCTCAAATGAGTCAAGCTGGTCGTGCTTACGTAGAACAGCACTTCGATATGCACAAACTGAACGATGAACTAGTTAAAATCTATCAGCAACTACTGAGTTTAGAGGGTTCTCAACAACAGTTACAAACTCAACCAGTAACTTTAATACCGACATAAACTAACCGAAAAAAGATGAAGGATGAAAAGGAGTTGCCAGGAATGATTAACCCACAAGTCACAATTATTGTTGTTCCGCGAGAGCGTTTTAGCTGTTCTAGCGAGTCACTTGAGAGTATCTACGAACACACAACAATTCCCTTCAAATTAGTTTACGTAGATGGTAATTCACCTACGAAAGTCCAGCGTTATCTCGAAGAACAAGCAAAAATCAAAGAGTTTCAACTGATTCGGACGGATTATTACCTCTCCCCCAACCACGCGAGAAACTTAGGTTTGGCTCAGGTTAATACTAAATACGTTGTCTTCATTGATAACGATGTAATCGTCTCACCAGGTTGGTTGAACTACTTGATTGAGTGTGCTGAAGAAACGAATGCTACAATTGTTGGCCCACTGGTTTGTCAAGATAAGCCATTGCACGAAATTGTCCATTGTGCTGGTGGGGAAACCCATGTTTGGATTGAAACGACAAGCGATCGCATCAGACGGCGACTTCGTGAGAAGATGTACAAGCAAGGTACACGAGTAGACGCTCAGCGCGACCAGCTCCAACGAAAACAAACCGAGTTAGCCGAGTTCCACTGCGTGCTGGTTCGTACCGAGATATTTAAGCAAGTTGGTTTACTCGATGAAGCGCTGCTCAACACTAAAGAACACCTCGATTTCTGTATGACTGTCATGCAGACTGGAGGCACTGTCTACTTTGAGCCAGCTTGTGTCGTGACTTATGTTCCAGGGCCACCACTGGAATGGACAGACCTACATTACTATATGCTTCGTTGGAGTGATGAGTGGCAACTCGCGAGTTTACACCGCCTGCGCGACAAGTGGAAATTAGCGGAGGATGGCTACTTTCAAAACAAGTACAAAAAAGTGGGATGGAGGCGAAAAGTATCAATTATCAACCCCCTAAACCGCCGCTTTACCTTCGGACTCAGTAACCGCCTATTTGATTTCATCTTGGTTCCTCTGGATAAGATGCTGAATTGTTATCTGACTAACCGTTATGCCAAAGAACAATCTCAGCGAATGCAACAGCAAGCTTTAACACCGTCACACAACACGGCAACTACAGCATTATCAAGAAGTTAAAGGCACTAATTTAAAACGAGTAACCTGCACAACAACAAAGGAATAAAAATCTCTCTTTCCCACTCCATACTCCCTATTTTCTTTAATATGCCGCCAGAGGTAACTTACACACCTGAGAGTATGCTCAGGCATCCTGTTCAACTATTCAGATTGATGTGGCGAGACTTGCTAGCTTCTCGCGAACTAGCTTGGCGGCTGATGGTACGAGATATTAGTGCCCAGTACCGTCAAACATTTCTAGGTTTTCTCTGGGCATTCTTACCACCACTTGTCATGGCCGCAGGATTTACGCTTGCGAAAGATGCCAATATTATCAAGCCCGGTGTTACAGATTTGCCCTACCCAGCCTATGTAATGTTCAGTACAGCGCTATGGCAAACGTTTGTGGATGCAGTGAATGGCCCTGTGCAAGCGGTAACTCAAGCAAAGCCCATGCTAGCCAGAGTTAACTTTCCACGAGAGGCAATTATCTTGGCAAAAGTGGGTGAAGTTTTATTCAACTTTGCCATAAAGCTGATTTTAATTGTAGGGTTGTTTCTCTGGTATCAAATTCCTATAACTTGGGCAGTAATTCTCGCTCCTGTGGCACTGATTCATTTAATTATGTTGGGGACATTAATTGGCACTTTATTGTCTCCCCTAGGAGTTTTATATCAGGATGTTCCAAAAGGTCTAGCAATGGTAACCAGCTTTTGGCTTTTCCTAACTCCAGTCGTCTATCCTGTTCCTAGCCAGGGAACGTTTGGAGTTTTGGTGAAACTTAATCCTGTCACTCCGTTGTTAGTAACAGCGCGGGAGTTGGCAACAACAGGAGTTATTTCGGAGGCTTATGGATTTTGGGTTGTTAGTGTCATGACTTTAGTGGGTCTGCTGTTTACATGGGTTGCATTTCGTCTTGCGATGCCTTACGTGATTGAGAGAGTAAGCTCATGACAATTGGAATGACAGATAGAGAGATTGCAACTCAACCAAAAGATGATGATGTAGTTATCTCTGTTGAGGAGGTTTCTAAGAAATTTTGCCGAGACTTAAAGCAGTCTTTATTTTATGGTGTCCAAGATATTGCAACTGATTTAGTGGGTGGACGCAGAAAAAGTGATACTCTGCGAAAGGGCGAGTTTTGGGCGTTGAAGGATGTCAGTTTTCAGCTGCGGCGAGGGGAAGCACTGGGCTTAGTTGGGGCAAATGGTGCTGGTAAAAGTACGCTGCTACGGATTATTAGTGGTTTGATTAAACCGGATACTGGCTGTGTGAAAGTTAGAGGTAGAGTGGCTCCTTTGATTGCGCTGGGAGCAGGGTTTAATCCCATTTTGACAGGACGAGAAAATATTTATGCCAATATGTCAATTTTGGGGTTACCAACCAAAGAAATTAAGAAGAGATTTGAGGATGTAGTAGATTTTGCAGATATTTGGGATGCCATTGATGCACCCGTACAAAGTTATAGTTCTGGGATGGCAGCACGGCTAGGGTTTGCTTGTGCTGTTTATATAGAACCTGAGATATTGCTGATTGATGAAGTGCTGGCTGTTGGGGATATAAAGTTTAGGATGAAATGCTATCACAGGCTGGCAAAACTTCGAGAGAAAGGTACAGCTTTTGTGTTAGTTTCTCATAATCCCCATGCCGTATTAAATGTATGTAGTTCTTCAGTTTACCTTTCCAAAGGAAAGTTAATTCAATCGGGCGACACAGAAACTATTATTCGTAAATATGAAGAAGATTTATCCCTGAGTGGGATAGGCGAGACAATGGGAGTAATGGTATTTCCAGAAAAACCGCCGACAGAAAGTTTAGGCGTAGATATTATTTCTCTCTGTTTTAAGGATGAGCAAGGTAATATTCTACCAACTCCCCTGACTGGTAAGGCGGCTTATTTATGCGTAGAATGCAAAGTCCATAAGCATGTTGAACAGGCGAATTTAGGAGTATACATTAAAGCTCTAGTTGGAGAAAATGATCGTATTTTGTCTCTGACTTCTGCCAGCGATGATGAGTATCTAGAACTATCTCCAGGAAAAGTTGAAATTCAGATGCAAATGCCTTATGTAGGTTTGATTCCTGGTGTATACACGGCCAAAATATACGTGAAAGAAAGTGTAAGTTCGTTGGATGTAGTGGAATCTTTTAGATTTACTGTAAAAGCCAGCAAGCTCACCAGCCAATGTCTATTTTATCAGCCAAGAAGTTGGAAAGTTATTAGTAAGTAGGCTGAAAACAACTACAAAGCAGATGTAAGTAATCATGGGACAGAAACAGCCTTTTTTCTCGATTGTTATCCCCACCTACAATCGCCCAGAACGATTGACTACCTGCCTTGAGTCTCTCACTCGGCTTGACTATCCGCGCGATCGCTTTGAGGTAATTGTAGTCGATGATGGCAGCCAGCCCCCTCTAGAGAGCGTAGTTGCTCCTTTCCAAGACTCGATCAACTTAACCCTGCTTCGGCAACCCAATGCCGGCCCAGCAACAGCACGTAACACGGGTGCTGCACAAGCAATCGGTAAGTATCTGGTTTTCACTGATGACGACTGCACCCCTCTTCCTGAGTGGTTACAAGCCTTAGAAGCTCACTTTACCACCACACCAGATTGCATGATTGGAGGTCGCACTTTCAATGCACTTCCCGATAACCTGTATTCAACGGCTAGTCAGCTACTGATTGATTACCTTTATGAGTACTACAATTGCGACCCCAATCAAGCTTACTTCTTCGCCTCTAATAACTTTGCCCTACCAGCCGACTATTTCCGTGAGATAGGTAGTTTTGACACGACTTTTCCCCTGGCGGCGGGGGAAGATCGGGAATTGTGCGATCGCTTACTCCAAAATAACTACCGACTGCTCTACGTTGCAGAAGCTCAAATCTACCATGCCCACAACCTGACCTTACACAGCTTCTGGCGACAACATTTTAACTACGGTCGTGGTGCTTTTCACTTTCATCGAGTACGTGCCCTACGTAACCAAGAACCAATTAAAGTAGAACCCCTGTCCTTTTATCTCAATTTACTCACTTATCCGTTTTTGCAGAAATCGCGTCAGCCAAGTCTATTGCTTGCCGCATTATTTCTCCTGTCGCAGGTAGCAAATGTTGCAGGTTTTTCCTGGGAACGGATGAATCAAACTCTAAAAAAGAAGGAATTACTGTAATGACAACTAGCCAAAAAGCCACCCCTAGATTTCTGAGTATCTTTTTTAATCAGAGTCATACTACTTTTGTCAGCTTATTAGTCTTATCTTTCCTTTTTTTGCAAGTAATTGGACTTATTCATCATGAAATGTGGCGGGATGAACTCCATGCCTGGATGATAGCTAGAGATAGTTCATCTATTAGTGATTTATTCAACAATTTAAGATATGAAGGTCATCCAGCACTTTGGCACTTGTGCCTATATTTTTTGAGTCGGGTTACCCGGAATCCTCTAGCAATGCAGGTTTTTCATTTAGGAATTTCTGTATTATCTGTATATATTTTTGTAAAGTTTTCACCCTTCACAAGACTGCAAAAAATCTTATTTACTTTTGGTTATTTCCCTTTGTTTGAATATGGCATCATTAGTAGAAACTATAGTTTTGGGGTTTTACTGATATTCCTGTTCTGTATCTTCTTTCAAAATCGATATAAAAATTATTTAGTGCTAGCAATCTTATTGTCACTGATGGCAAACACTAATGCTTTTACTTTTATTGTTGCTGTTTGTCTGGCAATAACATTAGTTTTTGAAAGAATTATAGAGTCAAATAGTAATCGATTGTTTTCTAATAGTAAATGGAATTTAATTCTTAGTGTAACTATATTTGTTGCAGGCGTTATAATTGCACTTCTTCAGCTTATCCCTCCCTCAGATAGTGATTTTACGGGAGATAAAGAACAAGTCTTTCAACAGTCTAGGGTAGTTTTAATTAATATAGAACGCATTGCCTCATCAATAGCAAGAATTTGGAAGATATACGTTCCGATACCCAGTCTTCAGTATAATTTCTGGGATACTAATATTCTGACAGATGAAAGTAGTCCTACCATCCTGAGACTATCTGCTGTAGTTTTGTCTTTAGGTTTGTTGTTTATATCAACTACTCTGTTTATTAGAAAACCAGTCATTCTGTTCATGTACCTCTCGGTAACCCTAGGAATTTTGTTATTTCATTACTTGAAATTCAAGGGTTCGATGAGGCACTCAGGATACTTGTTTGTAATCTTTTTAGCGTGTCTATGGATTTCAAAAAATTGGAATAAAACAATCTATTTGAATAGAAGTTTAGAACAAGTTACCAGTTTTTTTAGAATCCATCAAAATCAGTACTTAAATATTCTCCTATGCATTCATGTTATGGTAGGTATATTTGCGTTTAGCATGGATTTAAAATATCCATTTTCTGCTAGCAAAGAAGTTGTAAGCTTTATTGAGAGTCAACAGCTACAGGAAGCATTAATTGTGGGAAGTGGTGATATGGAAGTATCTCCTATCGCTGCTATCCTAGATCAAAAAATATACTATCCAGAAAGTAAGGGATTCGGTACTTTTGTAAAGTGGAACCAAAGAAAAAAGGTAAATAATCAAGAAATTATTGATCAAGTCAATCAACTTATTGTCAATCAAAAAAGACCAAAAGTCCTACTGATATTACACCAGTGGCTTGATAAACCTAAAGCTGAAAGACCCGATCTCAGCATTTCTGAGCTTTACCATTCCAGTCAAAGTCTTGCTTTGGATGAAACGTATCATTTGTATCTCATACAGAAAAAGCCTGTGGATAGTCAGCTGAATGTTAATTAATCTGGAAGGCAATTGGTAAAAATGGCTGAAAGCTGAGAAGATTTTTACTACAATATAACCTGGCATCACCCTGCTAGCTCCTAGAGGAGCCGCTACCCTAAGGCGGTAAAGAGAGCTAACGAGCTGAGGAGAGTTCCTGATGTTGCTGATGCGATCGCATCTACCTCGGATCAACGCAGATCCGAAATTTATCCTATTGGTTTTGTAAAAAACTAAGCAAGCTATGTGCAACAAGACGTGGTAGCATCCTTCGCTAATAATTGTGACACACAACCAGGAGACAGGATTAGGCATGAAAATCAAACAGCTTATTGTAGAGGCACTCAGGCTACCTACTAGCGCCATTTCTTACCACGTCAGCCACCAATTAGCAACACTGTATCCTGATAAGGCACTGGTTGAGACCTGTGACTGCTCCTTTAATCTGGAAAGTTATGCAAAAGCACACAAATGTACCATCCAACAGGTAGTTTATACCCATAACCAGATCTCCAGCGGTTGGGATGGACTAGAAAACGAAATCTACAATACTCCTGAAAACGCCTGCTTTGAAGTGCAATGGCACGGACACACACTCGATGTACTGTTGATGAGTTGGGTGGACGGGTTTTCTAAGGTTCAGTATTACTGGATTTTGGCTGGTAGTAAAAAAATTGCTGAAGACTTCTTAGCAGATGTCTGTGAGTGGAATGCACAGCTTCGGGAAGAGGTTCTGGTATTTGAAGAGGGTTTCTGGGCAAAAAATCCAGACCTTTTTCAGGCAATCAAGAGCGCAACGTTTGATAACCTGATCTTACGCAACACTCTCAAACAAGACATTCAAGACGACTTAGCAAACTTCTTGTCGTCGCGCCACACTTACGAAGCTTATGGCGTCCCCTGGAAGCGAGGTATTTTGTTCATCGGTGCCCCCGGTAATGGGAAGACACATACGGTGAAAGCGTTGATCAATAAACTAAAGCAGCCTTGCTTGTACGTCAAAAGTCTCAAGTCGCAGTACTATACCGATCAGGAAAACATCCGTAAAGTGTTCAAGCAGGCACGGCAGTCAGCGCCCTGTATTCTGGTACTAGAGGATTTGGATTCTCTGATTAATGATGAGAATCGCTCGTTCTTCTTAAATGAACTTGATGGCTTTGCCTCCAATTCAGGGATTATCACTTTAGCCACAACCAATCATCCAGACCGCTTAGACTCGGCGATTGTTGAGCGCCCTAGCCGTTTTGATCGCAAATATCACTTTGAATTGCCAGCCCTCACTGAGAGGATAGCGTACCTAACGATGTGGAACGATACGCTGCAAGATGGAATGCGCCTGTCGGATGCAGCGAGAAATCAGATTGCTGAACTAACTGAGGGTTTTTCGTTCGCCTATCTGAAAGAACTGTGTGTCTCTTCTATGATTCGCTGGATGGTTGCAATGGAGTCGGGAGTCATGGAGAAAATGATGATTGACCAAATAGCTAGCCTGCGAGAACAAATGATTAGCGCGGCTAAAGAGTTAGAAAAGCCCAATTCTTCAGAATCTACAATATAGCGGTTCGTCAGGGCACGATATTATCCATTGGTGTCAACTTAAGCCCAAAGGCTTTCTGCCTTGGGCTACCCGAACTAAGTCTGCCTGCGCGGACTCAATCTAAAGCCTGCGTTTGCAAAGCGTTCCCGAAGGGTAGGCAGGCTAAGTTTCATGTAGCCCCAGGCAGAAAGCCTGCGGGTGTTGAGCGGAAATTGTTACGGGAGATTTTCAATCGAGATGCTCTTCGTCCAGATCTGCGATCGCAGGCGGTTCATCACCAGGCATCCGTAGTACCTCAACCATCTCTTGAACTTCTGCTGGAGGGGGTGGCGTTAGGCGAGAAACACTCCAAGTGACAATGAAATTGAGTAACATGCCGAGTGTCCCAATTCCCTCAGCTGAGACGCCGAAAAACCAAGGCTGCATTCCATAGAATTTGACCCCAGCAATATAGAAGAGAGTGAAGCTTAAGCCTACTATCATTCCTGCGATCGCACCTTCTCGATTCGTCCGCTTGTCAAACACTCCTAGGATGATAACTGGAAAGAAACTCGCCGCCGCTAAACCAAAGGCAAACGCTACTACTTGAGCCACAAAACCGGGTGGATTGACACCAAAATACCCAGCAAGCGCCAGTGCAAATCCCACCATAACTCGACCAACCATCACCCGCCGGGATTCTGAGGCTCCAGGATCAATCATCCGATAGTAGATATCATGGGCGACTGAGCTAGAGATTACCAGCAGCAACCCTGACGCTGTAGATAAAGCCGCCGCTAACCCTCCCACAGCAACCAATGCAATCATCCAAGGAGCTAGTTTCGCTACCTCTGGCGTTGAGAGAACGATGATATCTGGGTCAATTGTGATCTCGCTAGTTTTTTTATCGGGTGTTAATTCGATGCGCCCATTCCCATTGTTGTCCTTAAAGGTTAATAACTTGGTGTTTTCCCACTTCTTTGCCCAGTCCAGTTGATGAATTTCTTCAATTGTCTGATTGTGCAAGCTGCTAATCAGGTTGTATCGAGCAAACGTGGCTAAAGCTGGCGCAGTAGTGTAGAGCAAGGCGATAAACAGCAGTGCCCAACCTGCTGAGTAGCGTGCCGATCGCACATCAGGAACTGTATAAAAACGCACGATCACATGAGGGAGTCCCGCTGTTCCCACCATCAAGGCGATCGCAATAAATAAAACATCCAGCATCGTCTTATTAACAAACGGTTTCGTATATTCCTGGAAACCGAGGTCAAGCTGGATTTGGTTTAATTTAGGGACAATATCACTGAAGGTGAAGGCTAACTGAGGGATGGGGTTTTTGGTAAGTAGAAACGAGATGGCGATCGCAGGAATCAAGTAAGCAACAATCAACACTAAGTATTGAGCTACTTGAGTCCAGGTAATGCCTTTCATTCCTCCCAGTACCGAGAAAAAGCCGACAATCACCATGCCAATGATGACGCCAGTGCTGATATCTACCTGGAGAAAGCGGCTGAACACAATACCTACACCGCGCATCTGTCCGGCAACGTAGGTTAGGGAAACGAAGATTGCAGCGATGACAGCTACCACGCGGGCAATGTTGGAATAATAGCGATCGCCTACGAAATCAGGTACCGTGTATTTACCGAACTTCCGCAAGTAGGGAGCTAGCAGCAGAGCCAGTAGCACATAGCCACCAGTCCATCCCATTAAGTAAATTGAGCCATCGTAACCCAGGAAAGAAATTAGCCCTGCCATCGAGATAAATGAAGCGGCTGACATCCAGTCAGCGGCGGTAGCCGCACCGTTGGCGAGGGAGGGCACACCCTGATCGGCGACATAAAAGCCTTTGCTATCTTGAACGCGCGATCGCCAACCGATGTAGAGATACAAAATAAACGAGAGGATTACAAGAGTAGTCGTCCAAACTTCTACTGACATTATCTACTTCTCCTGTTGATACCGTATTTGCGATCGAGCTTGTCCATCTGCACGGCGTAGACAAAAATCAGCGCGACGAACACATAAATAGAACCCTGCTGCGCCATCCAGAAGCCGAGAGGTACGCCCCCCAAACGTAGATTATTCAATAGCCCAACAAAAAGGATACTGAAACCGAGTGACACCAAAGCCCAGACAATCAAGAGATTTCTAATTAAAGCTGTGTTGGCACGCCAGTAAGCCTGACGCTTATTTTGATTCATAATATTGATTTTTTAAACGGTCAGAGGAATATTCTATTAAACAGCTATCTGACTCTTTCAACTGCACTTACTTCAAATTCTGTAATGAGAATCTGAAAGAGTTGTTTGTTGTTCATCTTGTTGATCTTGTTTACAAAATTTATTCTTTTTTATTTTCTAACTGATTTAAGACTAATATCAATTTGCTGGCATGTCTGCTACGAATCACTTATCCTGCTCCTCCTGCCTCCGGGATCTCTCCATCTGTAGCTGTCCTTATTTTCTTTTTGAACCGCCAGTTGTAGGGGTGAACGGCCGTTCACCCCTACTATATGTGGCGTCCCTGCGTAAGTCTTGTTGACATAACCGGAGTAGGCGATTTTTTCATTGCCTAAAAGGAATAGATTTTCTGACTATCGCTGTGGAAATCAGATCTTTTTTTCTAGAGCTTTTTTAGCAATTTGAGCCACATAGATAGCCACAGTAACTGTGGCAATTAATCCAACTATACGCATAACCCACTGCACGGCTTCAGCTTGTGGCGTTGTGGGTTGAATTGTTGTTCCTATGAGCGTGCAGTCATACGCTAAGGAACCGAAATACACATACATAACGCTTCCTGGAATCATGCCAAATGAACCGAAGAAATAGTCTTTTAAAGAAACCTGTGTTACTCCAAAGGCATAATTTAAAAGGTTGAAAGGAAACACAGGAGACAGGCGAGTTAAAAAGACAATTTTGAATCCTTCTTTAGCAACAGCTTCATCAATAGCTTTAAACTTAGGGTGGCTTTCAAGTTGTTTAGCAACCCAATGACGAGACAAGTATCGTCCAATCAGGAAAGCACTTGTAGCACCTAGGGTTGAGGCAATAAAGACATAGATTGAACCCCAAAAAACGCCAAAGACAGCCCCTCCTCCCATACTAACGATAGAGCCTGGTACGAATAGCACGGTAGCCAGGTTGTAGATGACAATAAAAGCTATTGGTTTCCAGGTACCAAGATTGTCAACCCACATCAAAGCCGTTCTGATAAGTGCTTGAATATTAAAATGTTTCGCTGCCACAATCATGACAGTGACCAATGCGGCGACGAGGAAATACCGAAAAAGGTATTTAATCTTTCGACTGACGCGGCTTGGTGTCGGTTCAGTCGTCATAAGTTACTTTCCTTTGGGATATATTTGTAATCTTTATTATGATAAATTTTTTATAAAAAAATGATGATCACTGGATAAATTTTCCCAAAATACAGTATTTTCGGTTATTGTTCAGTAATTAATTATAAAAAAGGACAAATAACCAACAACCAACAACCAACAAAATTAAAGTCCTTTAAAACCAGCTTCCATGTCCATTTCCTTAGCCGAATCGACCTGTGATTTAGCAGTAGTTTCTACACTTTGGCGAGAAACACCAATTTGGTTTAAGACAATGCCGCAGAGAACAATACCACCACCTATATATTGAGCGAAGGTCGGTGCTTCTCCCAAAATAAAGTAAGCCGCTAAAATTCCTACAATTGGATTAAAAGCGCTAGCTAATGAAACCTCAGATGTGCTGGTTTTCTTTAAGCCCGTCAACCAGAATAATTGACCAGCTACCACAATGACTGCGCTGTAAAGTAACATCCACTGCCACAGAAAAGGAGAAAAGACATCCATAAAGTGAGCAGGGCCAAATAACTTGAGCGCGATCGCAAAAAAAACTACAGTTCCTATAACAGCCCGAATGATAGAAAAGATTCCTAGGGGTATCTGACGGAGCTTGACTTTACTAATAATAGTAGAAATAGCTAAAAACACAGCTCCAGCTGCTGCCATCAATTCACCTTTTCCTACTTGAATCCCTCCTCCCATGTCTACCATATTTCCTTCTGGCTTCTGAAGTACTATGGTCAAGACAACGCCAACAAAAGAAATGACCGAACCCGCGATTACCCAACGATTAACTCGTTCACGTAGCAACCAGACGGATAAAGCCAGTATGAGAGGAGGCTCTATTCGACCAATTAGAACTACATTGTTAACCATGGTCAGTGAAAGTGCTAGGAATATTAAGGCGGGGGCCAAAGCACCAGCTAGAATGGCAACCCCTATCAAACTCAACCAATCTGTTCTAGAAAGTTGCCTTAGAGAGTAAGTTTTCCACTGTTTCCAGTAGATAAAACCTAGCATCATCAACGCACAAAGATTGCCCACAAATAGCACATTGCAAAATGAGATGGGATTCCTGCCGTCAATTAAGTTTTGAGCACCTACTTCGGTTAGTTTGCGCGTAATCGAATTAGCCGCACCAAAGATAAGGATAGCGAGCATTAGATAAACTCGTCCTGGAATTTGATTGATTAGGTCTGAGATATTGGTGGCTAATCTTGACATAGTTTTTTTCCTCATTTTTATGCAGTTTAACCTAAATTAGGTTTTTAATATTCAGAACTTACGCACTGAAAATCTGAAACTTAGATCCCCCATATCCCCCCCCACCCCTCAACAGTCAAACAAGGCATATTAAAGCCATTATTTTAATAAGTCTTTACAAAGAAGTACCCTCAGGGGTACTGCGGTTGAGAGTTAGCGTCTTGAAAAATAGATTTATAGATTGATTTGAGTTTGGCATTAATAACTGAATTAATAAACTAGGTGTAAACAAGGCTGGGTGAAGACGGATAATGGTTAATAGTTGGATTATTTATGGCACCATCAACTATTAACGATTTACTATTAACAGCGAACACTTAAGTTTAGTTGTCTCAGTAGATTATAAATCGTAAAAAGAAAAAACACAGCTTTTAAGCTGATGCTGAATTCATCTCTATAGAACAAATAATTACATTTTACGGAGTTCCAATTCTCATGGCAGATAACATTAACGCCACCCCTTGGATGATGTACCGACATGAATTAATCAGCTACTTAAGTGGTGGTCGTCCTAATGACCCGAAATACCAAGGGCTACAAATTGTACCCGTATCGCTAGACCTGCTGTGGGATGACCCTGACTACGGCACATTTCTAGCGTGGTCATTTGCTAACAACATTCCATTGTGGGGAGACACTTATCAAGAGTCCTCTGGAAACCGTGTTGAGGATGCTTACTTCCAGTTTCTCACCAACATTGACGCCCCCGCGACGAACCCCCAATTTGGTGAAGCCGCTAAAAAAGACGCGGAAAAGATGGCAGCAATTAAAAAGAAGATTGACGATACGATGAAGGCAAGAGGGAAAGCCTGGAAGGAGTTTAATGAAGCTCAGGAAGACCTGCCCCCAGAAGAACAGATATCCTATAAAGCTTGGTATGCAGAGAACTATGGTCCTCAGATATCCACTTTGCAATCACAATTTGATGTTGCAGCAGCTCAGTTTGTTTCTAACAGTAACAAAGCTGGGGGCGGCTATCAACTTCTTGGTCAGGCATTGAACAATTACAACAACGACGCCTTTAAGAAGGAGTTGAAAGACCAGACTGGAGCAACTCTGCGTTATCGCACATGGACTCTGGTACCAGAATTAAGCAAATGGATCGCAGAAGCAAAAACTGGTGCAGCAAAAAAGCTGTCTCTTACAATTAACACCAGAACGGCAACTGATTCTAAATCAGTATTTAGCGGTGGCGGGAATGCAGGTTTCTCTTTGGGCTTCATTGGCGTGCAAGCTTCTGGCGGATACAAACGCACCACCATTAACACCAGCCAAACCAACTTTTCAATGTCGTTTTCATCTCTGATTACTCCGATTCAGATTTTGCCTGGTCAGTGGTATAGCCAACAAGTGTTGCAAACCTTTAAGAATGGTCCATTCATCCCTACTGGTCCCTTCGGTCCTGGTAAGGCAGTATTCTGGGGGGAAAAGGGTACATTTGCCCTCAGCCCAGTTATCGCCTACGCTGCCTACAAACCTACAGTTAAGGCAACCGTTGACGCCCAGGCTTATAAAGCAGTTTCAGAAGCTTGGAGTGCCCGTGCAGGTCTTAGCATTGGTCCTTTCTTCTTTGGTGGTAAAGCTGGCGGTTCCAAAGATACCAGCAAGTTCGACTCTGCCAGTCGCACTTTCACACTCACCAGCAACTCTGAGCACCCGCAGCTGATCGCGATGCTGTCTAATGTGATGCCCGGAAATTAATACCAATGGGTAATGGGTAATGGTGAGTTCAGCGCTCAAGCGCGCCTTGAGCTAGCCCCGGTGAATGGTGAGGAGCACGGAGTTCACGTAGTCTGCATTACCTATTACCCGTTACCAACCCTGGTGGGGTGGGCATTGCCCACCTTCATCATTTATTAACAAGGTGAATAGTTATGGCAGACGATGATAATGCCACACTTTGGCAGATGTTGCGACAGGAGTTTGTCAGCTTCTTGAGTGGTGGTAATCAAAACGACGCCCGCTACGCGGGACTACAAATGATAACCACACCCACGGAGGCTCTTTGGGACAATCCGCAATACGGCAAATGGCTGGCGTGGTCTTTTGCTAATGCCATTCCGTTGTGGGGAAAGAGTTATATTCCTTCGGCGGACAACACCGTTACCAAAGCATACTGGACATTCTTAACCAATATTGATGTGCCAGTGCCAAACAATGAAGCGGGACACCTAGCAAATACTGTTTTGCACGAGCAGATACTACCGCTGGTGGATGAAATGGAAAGCCTGCATTCCCAAGCTTTGGTTGAATGGGAAGATTACAATTGTCACCAGTCATGTCTCCCACCCGAAGAACAAGAATCTTTTGATTCCTGGTTTGCACGAGACATGGGGACGAGGATATCCACTCTTGAGACACAGTACCACAATTATTTAGTAGAATACACGTCTTTAAGCAATCGTGCTGGTGCCACTTCTAATCCGGTGAGTCAGGCTTTGTCTGACTATAACAACCCTGCGTACCAGCAGACGCTCACTAATGAGCAGGGCGTCAAGCTTAGTTACCGTACCTGGAACCTGCAACCAAATTTTACCAGTTGGCTAAAGGAAGCCGAAAGCGGTCATGGTACGGCTTTACGTTTAGAGATTTCCAAAAACTCTGGTGACGCCAGTTTTGCCAACGGGTTTATTAGTACGGAAAGGTTAAATGCGTACCATAGTCTCAGTATTAACACGCAAAGCGACTTCAACCTGATTTTTGCGGCATCGGCTTTTGTGGGGATTAAAATCAAGCCTGGTGGGTGGTTTCATCAGAATTTGTTGCTGACATACAAGCACGGGCCTTTTAAAGCTAGCGGTCTTTATGGCAGTTCGCGACCCAAAGCAGTTTTTTGGGGACCTGAGGGAACATACGCACTCAGTCCGGCGGTAGTTTATATGGCTTACCAGCCCACTGTTCAGGCTATCTTATCTGAGGAAAGCTATTCCAGCCTCCAGAAAACACAGAATGCGGGAGAAACTATCATCATTGGTCCGTTCGCCTTCGGCGGCGACATAGCCAGCAGAAAAAATGATACCGCTGTGTGGGATGACCAAAACTTACAAGTCACCCTTAGTAGTAAGTCCCAGCATCCCCAGATAATGGCGGTGTTAAGCCAAGTAATGCCAGGTAACTAAGAGGGAAAGACTTCGAGACTCACAAGACAAGGGAGAAATAATTTCTCCTTGTCTTGTGATATCACTTAAGGCTGATTAGTTGCGAATTGTAACCTTTGATTGCAACCAAGAATAACCTTAAAAACCGAGGGAAAGAAAGCCCCCATCAACGGCAATACATTGTCCGGTAATGAAGGACGCTGTAGGCATACAAAGAAATGCCACTAATCCAGCAACCTCTTCTGGTTCTCCGACTCGTCCTAGAGGTGTACGGGCAAGGACGGAGGTGAGGTAGTCCTGGTTATCTAGTACAGATTGAGCTAGAGGGGTGCGGATGTACCAAGGAGCGATCGCATTCACCCGAATCCCATCACTAGCCCATTCCACCGCTAAGTTCCTTGTCAGTTGCACCATTGCTGCTTTGGTCATGCCATAAGGTGCGCCTGTGCGCAAGGCTACTAATCCTGCAACCGAAGCAATATTTACAATACTGCCCGTCGCCCCATTTTTCAGCAACGGATGGGAAAGTCGGCACATTTCAAACACAGACGTCAGGTTAGCTTCCAGGAGGAACTGATATTCATCAGCCGTGTACTCCAATGCTTTCTTACGAATGTTCGTCCCTACGTTATTCACTAGGACATTTAATCCTCCCATGGCTTCGCTAACTTTGTTTAAGATGGCTTGACGACCATCAGGTGTTGCTACATCGGCGGTGATACCATAAGCGTTCCATCCTTGCTCTTGCCATGTTGTCAGCCGCTGCTCAATCTCCTCAGAATTTCGCGCCACAATAGTGACTTGTGCTCCCAAGGATAAAAACTCTTCGGCAACGGCTAAACCAATGCCTTTAGTAGCACCTGTTATCAGTGCCTTCTTGCCTTTGAGTGCCCAGCGATCGCTCATTTGTTGTTGGTTGTTGGTTGTTAGTTGTTGGTTGTTAGTGGTTTGGCTTGCCCGTTTGGACTTCGGCGTGAGCAGCAGTCGCGCCAGTCGAAGGAGCGCGGTTCCTGAGCGCGGCCGTTGGGCAG
>DALYIW010000112.1:0-2946 GCA_031970155.1 Coleofasciculaceae cyanobacterium CTOTU46601
CGCACTTCAACCCAATCGCGCAAATCCTAAACTCTGGTTCGCTCGCAGTCAAGCTTTACTACAGACCGGAAAGTATGCTGAAGCGATCGCTTCCATCACTACCCGTCCCTGGAGCATCATGGAAATCTGTGGGGGACAAACTCACTCAATTGTTAAATTTGGCATTGATACTCTTTTACCCAAAACAATCACCTTAATTCATGGGCCGGGGTGTCCCGTATGCGTCACACCGGCTGAGATTATTGATGAGGCGATCGCACTAGCTGCCCTACCGAACGTTATCTTCTGCTCGTTTGGGGACATGCTGCGCGTACCTGGATCGACAATTAGCGATGTCGCCTCTACTCCTTCGGATTTACTCACCGTTAAAGCATCGGGTGGTGATGTCCGCATGGTTTATTCTCCATTGGATGCGCTGAAAATCGCCCAGAACAACCCTGACAAGCAAGTTGTATTTTTTGCAGTTGGGTTTGAAACAACCGCCCCAGCAACCGCAATGGCAGTATACCAAGCCTACCAACAGGGCGTGACCAACTTTTCACTGCTGGTGTCTCATGTGCTTGTTCCTCCAGCAATGGAAGCGATTTTATCCTCTCCAACGTGCCAGGTGCAGGGCTTTCTGGCCGCAGGGCACGTTTGTACGGTAATGGGGTATCGAGAGTATGAAGCGATCGCGCCCAAGTATCGCGTTCCAATTGTGGTCGCGGGATTTGAACCTATTGACATTTTGCAAGGAATATATTTGTGCATCAAACAACTGGAAGAAGGCAGAGCAGAAGTCGAAAATCAGTACGCGCGATCGGTTCGCAGACAGGGCAATCAAGCAGCACAGCATCTCATTCAGGAGGTGTTTGAAGTTGTCCCTCGCTGCTGGCGTGGCTTGGGTGAGATTTCTCAAAGCGGGTTAGGACTGCGCGAACACTATGCCGCCTTCGATGTTCACAACAAAGGACTCCTCCCCATCTCGCCATCTCCCCATCCCCCCATTTCCTCCGAATGCATCAGCGGACTCATCCTTCAAGGCATCTGTAAACCTCATGATTGTTCAGCGTTTGGCACTCGTTGTATTCCCGAACATCCCTTAGGAGTACCGATGGTTTCCTCCGAGGGAGCCTGCGCTGCCTACTACCGCTATCGGCAGCGATCGCCAGTAACCCTCAGCTAGCTCGAATTCATCCATGACTGGTCTTAAAAACTTTACCCTATCCTGTCCGATTCCTATTCAGCAGTACCCAACCGTACTCCTCGCTCACGGAGGAGGTGGGCGATTGATGCATCAGTTAATTGAGCAGATGTTTTTGCCGATTTTCGGCTCACCGAATGATGCTAATCATGATGCTGCTGTTTTGTCAATCTCTAGTTATCGAATCGCCTTCACCACTGATTCCTATGTCGTGCGTCCTCTCTTCTTTCCCGGTGGAGATATTGGTTCGCTAGCCGTTCATGGGACAGTCAACGATCTGGCAATGGCAGGCGCACGTCCACTGTATCTCAGCTTGGGCTTCATTCTAGAAGAAGGACTGCCAATGGAAACGCTATGGCGTGTTGTCCAATCCATCAAACAAGCTGCTGATTCCGCCAATGTCAAGGTTGTGACGGGTGACACTAAAGTAGTCGATCGCGGAAAAGGAGACGGTATTTTTATCAACACCGCAGGTGTTGGCATTCTCGAACACAACCAGAGAATTAATCCCACCTCAGTTCAACCTGGAGATATCATTCTCCTGAGTGGAGATGTTGGCAGACATGGAATTGCCATTATGGCAGTGCGTGAAGGATTGGAGTTTGAAACAACCATTGAAAGTGATTCAGCTCCTCTAGCAGATTTGGTGGGTGAACTTCTGAGTGCGAACATCGAAATTCACTGCTTGCGGGATTTAACGCGAGGTGGGCTAGCCAGTGCGCTGAATGAAATTGCATCAGCAGCAAATGTGGCGATTAAGATTAACGAACAAAAAATTCCCGTGCGTGAGGATGTTCGCGGAGCCTGTGAACTTCTGGGACTCGACCCGCTATATATTGCAAATGAAGGTCGATTTATCGCATTTGTCCCATCTTCCGATGCACAACGGGCACTGGAAATTATAAAAGCTGATCAGGAAAAGAGAGGAGATGCAAAAACAGCTTGTGCGATCGGTCAGGTGAGAGAGCAACCCGCTAAATCTGTCATTCTCAACAGCAAAATTGGAGTCGATCGCCTTCTGGAAATGTTGAGCGGTGAACAGCTTCCTAGAATTTGCTGATTTCAATGTGCTAACTCTAGCAAAGTCTAGATGGGATTTCATACAGAGGTATTAAGCTGATCTGCATTTAAATTGCGTAACCCTCTCCCCCTGCTTTCCCTGCTCCCCCTGCCTCTCGCCATGCAACTTGAATGCTGATTATAGCGTTTCTCGATTACATGAGGTACACCTTGAGACTCAGCGTTAGGTTCAAGGAGCATCTATATTGCTATGAACCATGAACTATGAAAAAGATTATGTGCTGAAGTCTAGAGTTGAGATGAAGATTGTGCAGAAATTATTAATCTTCCTACTTACACTAGTTTTTACCTTGAGCATCTACACAGCTGCAACTCCTATGCCGGGGAAGGTTTCGATAGAGATTACTCCCTCTCCAATTGAACTAGCACCTAACGAGCAGATTAAAGGAGTTTTGATGATTCGCAATAACTCATCAATGCCAGTGCATGAACTTGAAATTTCAATTTTAAATAATAGTCATGTTCAGATAGTACCCCAAATACTCAAATTCTCAGATCTGCAACCACACAGAATTCAGTTGTGGAATATCACTTTTACTAGACAGGGGACTGAATCAACTGTAGGTAAGGTTTACTTCAAGCTGAGGTATCAACAACGTGAAGTATCAAATATTATCCTGCAATCATTACAAATCCAGGATCGTCTATCAACGCCAATTGCCAAGATTGCTACTGCTCGCATT
>DALYIW010000112.1:2956-23665 GCA_031970155.1 Coleofasciculaceae cyanobacterium CTOTU46601
CTACATTAGAATTACTGCAAGAGCGTCAAAATAATTTAGTATATGTCATTGTGACCAATATCTCTAATAGCCCTATTAAAATTACTCAGATTCATCCAAATTCACCAAGTTTTTTGAATATACCAACTCCAAACATTGCAGATGGAATAATACTAGATCCTCAAGCTACTCATATTTTTCCGATGACAGCGATAGCCAATGATACTGTGTATCCAGGTAAGCATATGATCATCTTTGAAGTGAACTTGGAGTGGAAAGAAGATGGATATCTCCGGGCAGATAAACTAATTGTCACTCATAAGTTTGATGCAGGCATTGTAGGTGAATCTGAAATTCTTCGATTAGTCGGTGCGCCGATCTTCTTGCTGCTCCCTGGCATATTAATGGTGTATATCTTCAAAATCCTCTGGAACCTCTCTGCTCCTAAGCAAGGTATGGCAAACATTACACTTAATCCGACAGCGCCTGAGTTTTGGGTGTTTGCAATTTTATTATCTCTATTAACTCCTTTCATTTACCCCGTCCTAACAGACTCGTTGGGAAATCGGCGAGACTATCTAGTGACGTATGGATTGTTTGATATTTTTCTGGTTTGGATTGGCTCAGTTTTTGCAGGCTTTTTGATCTGGGTACTCTTTGCAGGAAGTATAGGTATTTATCTGTGGATTGTGAGCTGGCGTGAGAGGCAAATAACTCCATCAGAGAACGATAACGCAGAAAAACTGCTAGAAAAATTAGGGAAGAAACACGCAAATATGTTACTAGAGCAAATAGATGTTGCATCAGGGTCTGAGCTGTTGCGTTACTTTATTGCAGCACCTGTTACGCGAGATAAAACAAAAGTATGGGCTATTCCCCCAGTTGTATATGAATTTCTTCCTCAAACACCGCCTGATTTCATGGAGAAATTCAATAATCGACTTAATCAACAAACCATCGAACCATTAGTTCAGCTGATTCAACAAGATGAAGGAAAGCATATTAAACTTGACTGGAAGCATTATGGAAAAGGTCCAATCCAAGTAGATAGAAGACAAGTTACCCCCAAACTCTCTCAAGGTCATTTTTTAGAGGAGGCTGGGGGTTTAGAGTAGCCCTCTTAGGGCTTGACAGGCTGGATAAAATCTTAAAGAGTTTCGTAATTTTGTCTATCGGACAAGTGGCTTCTTACACGAAGCGAAGCGATCGACCTAACTGTAAGCATCCTGCGATTTGAGTTCACCATCACACTTCTGTAAAGAAGAGGTTGCGAAAATTCACGGAACTTTTGATTTCTACTGAGATCTTTTTATCCAGGTGAGTCTATCTTTAGATTATCACAGAATTAAATATCGTACTACAATAATAAGAAAACTAATGACTGTTCGGATACAGGAATTACGAATATCGTTTAGCCAGTTGCAGGTGTTTTCAGAATTGGTGCCGTCTAACTCATCAATGTCTTTTTTGGGAGAGACTATTCCCTATCGACAGAAGTTCGATACGTTACAGAATAAAGTTCGTAACCTGCAAGCAAATGTAAAGGGACAATCACAATCAACCAATAATCAGTTTGCTCTCGGAGAACTGACTGTTCCCTGGCTGCGGAGACAACATTTTTGGGAGTTTTATCTTGAGAAAGTTAATAATCTCAGTAGTGTTGATGGAAAGCAAGCTTGGAGACACCTAGTTCCTTTCCGGATGTTTAAGCTCATCAAAACTTCTTCTCCTGTTCCACCCTTAACAAGATTAACTGCTGAAGGGTATCTATACCCGCATGGGGTTGCAGTAGTAATTCGGACAACGCTGACGGGCAATTTTCTACTCAAGGAAATAGTGGATGCTGCTATCTTGTTATTCAATGCAGGCGAGACGCAGAATTGTCCTGTACAATGGTCAATCGGTCAACCCATACAGCAATCATTAACGTTAAGAGGATTAGCAGCACAGGCACTTGAGCGATTAACAGCTATAGTACTAGGCAACGCTCAAGTAGAGGCAATTCAACGAGGAGACCCTTTCACAATTGCAACAGTGATCAGGGGCACAGGTGTGGATTTAGGGAAAGGTTTGATGGAGTTGGAGTCAGAGCTTCAGCAGGAGATTCATAGAGCCTTGGAGGGTTTGTGTACTTGGGATACAGACTGGCAACATAGCTCCCCTACCTCGCTAGATAAAGCAGCACTGCAATTTATGCGCTGGAAACATCGTCCTGGTTATATTTTGTACGGCTTGGGACGAAATCGGGTTGTTTGGTTTCCCGGTTACTTCGCTGAGTCTCGAAGAGAACTACATAAACTTAGCTGTTATCACGCCAACCTCACCATCGCTGCACTCCAAACCAATAGTCTACTGGAACTTGTACGCTTAGCCCAACAACTGCGTAGTAGAAATGGACAGCTATCTGCTTCTATGAATGATTTAGCAAAGAATGCTACCCTCCTCCTAGGACGGATGTATGGCAAAACAGATACTATCTACCGCTCCTGGAGTGTCCATGAACAAATCAAAAAAAGTGGATTAATCAATGAAATCAATGATCTTCGTAAATATTTGGGTATTAATACTCCCCTAACCGCTTAACTAAGTTGTCGCTATCACAGTGGTTGTGTCAAGAGCAACTACGATTCAAAGCTTTCTAATCTCAGCAGCATACATAACAATGCCTTGATATATCCACTCGTTCACAGCCTAAGAGCGTGTTTGAAAAGTTGACAGGCACTTGACCAGTAGATTCGTCAGCGCTCGCATCCTTCATCATAGCGATATAAGGATGAAAACCGTTATTTCGCCGACTTTCGACTTTCCTCATGAGTTCCTCAAATTTTTCCCCTAAAACTCAAAGTAGGGAGAGTACACAAGCGGATTCTCCTACATTGGTAGCCAGCTCATTGATCCCAGGTAGACAGTGTCCAACCTACTGCATTTAAGTCCAATTGGTCTCAAAAAGAGAAATAGACCATGCAAAAGTCCATCCCAGCAACAGCTAATCCTGCTTATGATATCTTGCGCTCGCAGCGTCATCCCCTGGATGCCATCTTCGCACCCAAAACGGTTGCTGTAATTGGTGCAACCGAAAAAGCTGGTAGTGTCGGACGCACGCTGTTGTGGAACTTGATTAGCAATCCCTTTGGCGGAACCGTTTTCCCGGTTAATCCCCAGCGCCCCAGCGTACTGGGAATTAAAGCTTATCCCACTATCGCAGCAGTGCCAGAAGAAGTAGAACTTGCTGTTATTGCTACCCCTGCTCAAACAGTACCAAGCGTCATCAGCGAATGTGTCGATGCAGGCGTAAAAGGAGCAATTATCATCTCAGCAGGATTCAAAGAAACCGGGGCAGCAGGGGTCGAATTAGAGCAACAAATCCTCAAGCAAGCCCGTCGTGGCAAGATGCGGATTATTGGTCCGAACTGCCTCGGTGTGATGAGTCCGCTAACCGGGTTGAACGCTACCTTTGCCAGTGCAATGGCACGTCCTGGCAATGTGGGCTTCATTAGTCAAAGCGGTGCACTGTGTACCTCAATTCTCGATTGGAGCTTCAGAGAGAATGTCGGCTTCAGTGCCTTTATGTCCATCGGCTCGATGCTCGATGTCGGCTGGGGTGACTTGATTAGTTACCTGGGTGACGACCCGCGCACTCAAAGCATTGTCATCTACATGGAGTCGATTGGCGATGCACGGTCATTCCTCTCCGCTGCACGGGAAGTTGCCCTCACCAAACCGATTATTGTCATCAAAGCTGGTCGCACGGCTGCCGCTGCACAAGCTGCTGCTTCTCACACGGGTGCCCTAACAGGTAGTGACGAAGTTCTCAATGCAGCTTTCCGGCGTTGTGGCGTTTTGCGGGTTGATACGATTGACGACCTGTTCAATATGGCAGAAGTGCTTGCCAAGCAACCTCGTCCCAAAGGACCAAGACTCACGATTCTTACCAACGCAGGTGGTCCTGGTGTGCTGGCGACTGATGCTCTAATTACAGAAGGAGGCGAACTTGCCGAATTATTGCCCTCAACTATCGAAGCGCTCAACCAATTGCTACCACGCCATTGGAGCCATCACAATCCCATCGACATTCTGGGTGATGCCGACCCAGAACGCTACGCCAAAGCTTTAGAAATGGCGGCGAAAGACCCCAATAGGGACGGGTTGCTCGTCATCTTGACGCCTCAAGCCATGACTGACCCAACTCAAACCGCTGAGCAGTTGAAAGCTTTTGCAGAAAGGGAGAATGGAGGGAGTACAGCAACAGGAGAGTACGCAAGAAATCCAAAACCCAAAATCCGAATGCCAATCCTTGCGAGTTGGATGGGTGGGGCTGAGGTTGCTGCTGGGGAAATGATTCTCAATCGCGCCAATATTTTTACGTTCCCCTACCCGGATACAGCCGCCCACGTATTCAACTACATGTGGCGCTACAGTTACAATCTACATGGTTTGTACGAAACTCCGTCGCTTCCTGCGTTTTGTGAGCCAGGTAATGCGGAGTGCGCTCTTGCCACTGACATTATTCAAACCGCACGCCAAGAGGGTCGAACGATTCTCAGCGAGTGGGAATCGAAGCAGCTCCTTACTGCCTATGGTATCCCCACGGTGGAAACGCACGTTGCCACAAGTATTGAGGAGGCGGTAACGCAAGCGAATACCGTTGGCTACCCAGTCGTTCTCAAACTCTTTAGTAAAACCATTACCCACAAGACTGATGTAGGTGGCGTACAACTGAACTTGATGGATGCAGAAGCGGTGCGCGTGGCTTATCGTGCCATTGAAACATCGGTAGGTCAGAACGTGGGTGCCGAACATTTCTTAGGCGTGACGGTTCAACCGATGGTCAAGCTAGATGGCTACGAACTGATTCTTGGCAGTAGCCTCGATCCGCAGTTTGGTCCAGTGCTGCTGTTTGGTACGGGTGGGCAACTGGTGGAAGTCTTCAAGGATCGTGCCTTAGCAATGCCGCCACTCAACACCACGCTGGCACGACGGATGATGGAACAAACTCACATTTATAAGGCGCTCAAAGGAGTGCGCGGACGCAAACCAATCGATATTGCTGTCCTGGAGCAACTCTTGGTTCGCTTTAGTCAGTTGGTTGTCGAGCAACGCTGGATTAAAGAAATAGACATCAATCCCTTGCTTGCCTCTCCGGAGCGACTCATTGCACTTGATGCGCGTGTTATCCTACATGAACCAACAGTTACAGAGGACAAACTGCCGAAGCTTGCGATTCGTCCCTATCCGACTCAGTACGTCACACCTTGGACGCTGAAGGATGGTACGTTTGTCACTATCCGCCCGATCCGACCTGAAGATGAACCGTTGATGGTTCAGTTTCATCAGACCCTATCGGAGCAAAGTGTTTATTACCGTTACTTTCATTTGATTAAGCTTCAGTCTAGAGTTGCCCACGAACGATTAACACGCATCTGTTTTATTGACTACGATCGCGAAATGGCACTGGTTGCTGACTATCAGGAACCGGAGACTGGGATGCACAAGATTCTGGCAGTTGGTCGATTAAGCAAAATACATGGGGTGAATGAGGCGGAATTTGCCATACTTGTCAGTGATCGGTATCAAGGTGGTGGCTTGGGAACTCAGTTGCTGCGCCAGTTGCTACAAGTGGGTCGTGATGAGCAGCTAGAGCGCATTAGTGCGGAAATTCTCGCTGAGAATGGGGCAATGCAAGGAGTTTGTCAAAAACTCGGCTTTCGCATCCACCGGACAGCCGATGCATCGGTGGCGAGGGTGGAAATCGAACTTTCAAGTGTGGCACCTGCGGTTTGAAGCTAAATGTCCGGTCGGCTCTGTTGCTGAGGTGATGGCGGAGTTAACAGGCGTGCAGGAAACCGCGATCGCTTAAGAGCAATCTTTTATCGCGTTTCCTTATAATTTCCTCAAATTGTTCTTATACAACTGGATTGAAGAATAAGCTGTTCAGCATTCAAAACAAGAGCTTCAAAACCATAATTTTTTGAATTTGGAATTTAAACGCCACAAAAGATAATATTCATCCTCTTTTAAGCTTTTCACCCTAGCGGCTTCTTCAATTTTCAATTTAAAATAATCCCATAAACCAGCGCCACCAATACTCATTGCCAATTGTGAAAGAATGCTTGAGGGTGGTAGTAACGGAACTAAACCCACTCCCACAAAACCTATGATTACATATATATCACTACGATGAAGTGCCTCTTTCATTGCCTCAAACTTCTCTGTTAACTGTTGAATATGCTGGTCGATTTCATATAGCTCATTAAGCAACGTTTCTTCATTATCTAAATCATTATATCCATTCAGTAAACGTCCAAGCCTCTCCTCAAGCTCACCATACAGTCGTTTCTCTTTATGTCGTATATGTATCACTTCCTCTGGTTTAATATCTTTAAAGTAAGGAAGATAAAGTCTAACAACTTGGGTGTTGTAAGATTTTTCCTCAAACTGATTTTCTAGCTCATCTAGCTGAAAATTGGCAGGCACTAAACCATAATTTTCGTTGAAATTTTTTACAACTGTTGTTCTAAGCTCGTTATGCTATGGAAGGATATTAACTAGTCCTTCCTTCAAAAACGGACGAATCGTACAAAGAAGCGTTAATAGAGGCTTTATATCTTCTCCTTTCCGAGGATTTACTTCATTAAAAGGGAAGGTTATGAGAGATTTTGTAGCAAAGAATGCTAACTTTCGTGCAAAAGTCTCATTAGGGATATTCTGCCAGCCTTTTTGTGGGTGACGGCTAACATGAAAATGCATTTTGAGTCCTGATGTGTTTTTTAGTTCAATAAGGATGTTTTCTTTTTCATGTTCGGCAGTGGAATTAATACGTGAACGAAACTCGTACTGGTCTGTTATCGAAAGCTTAAAATAATCGTTGGGAGTAACAATTCCAAAATTATCGAGAAGGATTCCTATATTTACTTGAGGCATGGCTATATATCCTGTGTGTTGATAATACAAAAGTAATGAGATTGCCAAAAACACTGGAACAATTGAGGCAAGGCTTTTGATAACTCAAGCGATCGCTCCCTCTCCCCCACCTTACAGAGCGATTGCTCACCAATCAACGAACACCAAAACAGTATTTTTGTATTACTTAAGGTAATATCATCGTGCAAATCACAATCAAACTCACCGACAATATTACCGCTCGGCTACAACTGCAATCTACCAACATTTCCCGTCGAGCATCAAAACTAATTACGGCTAATCACTGCTCAAATGACATGCTATGTCATTTAGTGCCAGGACTTGTCTGACTGGCTGGAGTAAGTTGCTGGATTAAGTCATTAAGTTGTCGAGATTGCTGCAATTCTTGATAGCAAATAAAGCCATTCAAACCAACCAGAATAAAAAATGCGAAAATTGCAATCCATTTTAAGGGGTGAGAGCCATGATGCCTCACTTCCTTTTTAACTTCGTCTAGCTCTTTCTTCAGTCTCTCTTGTAAGATGTCATTGATGTCATTGACCTGGAGAGTGATAGATTCAGGATTCAAAATTGATTTAGAAGGCTCACCATTACTCATAGTGCGCTCCTTTACATCCCTAAATTTTATTTTTATGACTTTAGAGTAGAGAATAAATTTGAGGAAATTATGAGGTTAAAACTTCTTTACAAAGCGATCGCCCCTTTCCCCACCCCCTTCAAAGCAAAGAGCGATCGCGTCCAACTATCTTCTACCGCACAGTTCCCCATCAAACTCGGTGGGATCGAGTCCCAATATGTAGCGATCGCTCGTCATTGGCTCAAAGGAATGGAGTTTCTGGGCGAGGGTTTGTCGTGCCGCCAGTACTTAATTGCAGGCTACTACGACACCGACCACGAACACATCCATATTTCCCCCTTACTTAAGGTGCTAGTCTCTGAATTTTCCAACTGCTATCGTCTTGGCGAACATACAAAAATCGGTCATGTAGCCGATTGGAGCGTCCCTGCCAGAATTCAAAGCTATGGGGAACTACTCGATATCCTCCCCAAAATGACGGTAAGGGAATTTCTCGATTGAGAAATTTTTGTTTCATCTGTTCAAACTGCATTTGCAATAACTGGCGTGAGGAAATCACCGAACTTTGAACAGAACACCAGGCTCCTAGTTGACTACCTCGTGGGCGAGTAGCGAAATAGTTCAGCGATTCGGCTGTCGGGATTTTTGCGGCGATACCCGTAATTTGAACTTGACGTTGTAGCGGTAGCCAGAGAAACAGCAAAGCAACGTGTGGATTTTCACTGATATGCTGAGCTTTCCGACTCTCGTAATTGGTAAAAAATACGAATCCATTCCTGTCAAAATATTTTAAAAGTACTGTACGTACCAAAGGTTCTCCTGTAGCCGAAGCCGTAGCCAAGACCATCGCGTTAGGTTCGGGGCAATTCACGTTACAGGCTTGTTGAAACCAGAGTTCAAACTGCTTGAAAGGGTCTTCCTGTAAGTCTTCGCGTCTGAGTTCTGCTTGAGTATAGTCTTCTCGCAAATCATGGAGATCCATAGTTTTACAATCATGTTTGAAGAAGTTCTCTTGGTGTAAGTTGGCTTTTGAGTCGGGCAGGGACAGGTAGTTTCAGCAATACTTGGTATCTAAAAAGTTTCTTCACTACTCTTTATCAGATTAATGAGAGTTCATCCGAGAATTCTAGAGGTTGAAACTTAGATCAAGTAAGGAATTCACCCCAATTGGCAAAAATTTTTACGAATCGTTGTAATACTCTACAAAAGGTTAAGATTTTAATTCCTCAAACCTTCCTCATAAGTTCCTCAAATTGTTTTCCTATAACTATAACTGAAGGGCTTAGGAGCAGACTCACTTGCATCAGCCTAATTGTTAGCAGCCTTGTGTCAGTTCTGCTATCAAGCTATCAAAATGGTTTGGAGGAAGTCATATGTTTCATAAAATTCTCGTTCCAATGGATAGGTCTGCTATCAGTCAGCAGGTCTTTGATGAAGCGTTATCCTTAGCAAAGGCGACTGGGGCAAGTCTCTTCTTATTGCACGTTCTGTCTGCTGAAGAAGAGGGGAGCCCAGATACTGTCATGCCCTCACCCTCTCTTATTAGTTACTCCCAAGACCTCTACGAGGAACTTCTAACCAACTATCAAAAGCGGTGGAAAGCGTTTGAAGAGGAAGGTCTGGAGTTACTGCGATCGCACACCTCACAAGCTACTGCTGCTGGAGTGAGTGCAGAATTTACTCAACTTCGTGCTAGTCCCAGTCGAGAAATTTGTAACTTAGCCGATACCTGGCAAGCCGATCTGATTTTAATGGGTCGTCGGGGTCGTTCGGGTTTAAGTGAGTTATTCCTGGGCAGTGTCAGTAATTACGTATTCCACCATGCTCCTTGCTCAGTTTTAACGGTTCAATCTCCAGCTAGCAAGAAAATTCAATCTCTTCAAACTGAGCAAGCGGAGTTACCAACCTGAATTGATCGAGGTATTGCACGAGGTGTGAGGTCTTTCAGGATAGCAAGGTGAGCGATACCTCCGGCACCAACAAAGTTGATCGCAATTCTAACGGACAGAAGGCGATAGGCTAACGCCTCGCTAACGCTAACGCAGTTGAAAACCTCCAGTTCTTTGTATAAGGAGGAAGTAAAATATGGATAACAAGTCAATAAATTACGGTCTTCCGGACAAAAAATCAGTTATTTACGGTCTTGTCGGCTTATTCGCTGGCGGTGCCATCACAGCGCTGTTGATGACTTATGGCATTCCAGCTCCCAACCAAAGTTTCAATACAGCTCCCCCTAGAATTCCTACAACCTTTGCCTCTTCTAAAGTCAGCATTGCTAACCCAATTGATCGGCACTTTATTGAACGGATGATTCCCCACCATGAGGGAGCGGTAGCTATGGCTGAACTTGCCTTGAGTCGCGCTCAGCACCCTGAGATTAAAACATTAGCTGGTGCGATCAAAGAAACTCAAACCCAGGAAATTCAACTGATGCGAACCTGGTATCAACAGTGGTACGGCACCGACGTACCTGCCTATTCTGGCAACTGGTTCAATAGAAATATGCTAGGGCGTGGGTCTGGTTCCTATGGGATGGGTATGAAAGGACGGCATGGGATGTACATGATGGACACGGATTTAGCTGCCCTAAAAAATGCACCCGACTTTGACCGAGAGTTTATTCGGCAGATGATTCCTCATCATGAAATGGCAATCATGATGGCTTCGATGGTGCTGGATGGGGCTGAACACCCCGAAATTCAGAATCTGGCGAAATCCATTATCAGGAGTCAAAGTGCTGAGATCGAGCAGATGCAGCAATGGTATCAAACTCAGCAGTAAATCAAAAAACTCAATCTCTGGAAACCAACTCAGCAGAGTTAGTGAAACCCTAAAGGAGAAACCGGATGACAAACCAAACAGCTAACCCATTCCTATCACTAATGGAGATTCCCCCTGGATATCTCAATATCATGGGCTACGTTGATGAATCAGAGGTAAATGGTCTTGGCTGTCGTGCTGTAGTCTGGGTGCAAGGGTGTCATCGGCAGTGTCCTGGATGCTTCAATCCTGCGTCTTGGTCATTTGAGATTAACCAACTGATAACAGTTGATAAACTGGCTAAAGAAATTCTCAGCAACCCTCGCAACACAGGGGTAACGTTTTCCGGTGGCGAACCCTTTTGGCAAGCACCAGCACTGGCGCATCTTGCTCAGAAGGTAAAAGCAGCTGGGTTAAATGTAATGTCGTTTACGGGATTTACGTTAGAACAACTGCAATCTGATTATGCTCCAGCAGGTGCTCAAGCGTTGCTAGACCAGCTCGATATCCTGATTGATAGTCCTTTTATAGAATCCTTAGCGCTCCATTCTCCTGATTCGCCTGTGTCCTCAAGCAATCAACGAGTACATATATTCAATCCAGTTTTTGAAGACAAAATTAGCTGGGCAAGTGACCAGATAGAGATTCACATCCTCAAAGACGGCACCCGCATTGTTACTGGTTTTCACGGTCAGATGGGTTTGAGTGAAGACTGAAGTGCTTAGAGATTGAAACGAAAGTAAAGGTTCGAGCCATGGATAAGTATATCGCCCAGACGAAGCTACTCGACTTTAACCTTAAAAACATTACGGGTCTATCTGAATCGAAAGCAGCAAGCAGACTGAAGCGAGAGGGCTATAATGAACTGCCTTCGAGCAAGCAGCGGAGTATTTTGGCGATCGCTTATAAAGTCGTGCAAGAGCCAATCTTTCTGTTGCTGGTTGTCTGTGGAGCAATTTATCTCTTTTTAGGTGAAGTAATAGATAGCTCTTTCGATTTCTAACCTCATTGTTGCGAATAGTTTTGTCTTGAACCAAAAATCTCTCTTTCCTCATAAGTTCCTCAAATTTTGAGCCTAACCTCTAGGTAAGGCTAAATTCAGTAGAGCTAAGGGGTGTATTCATTGTGCAGGATAGAAGACAGGTTGAATTAATTAACTTTTTGCAGGAAGAGCTGACAATTCCTGTAAATTCCATTAAATTTGCCTTGCGTCAGGTTAAGCAAACCCCAAGTATGTTGCCAATGACTCTTTGGCAGTATGGGTTAGTTACTCTGATACAGCTAGAGCAGATTTTTGATTGGTTGGAACAAGATTCCTCAGTTTAATCCACTGTTACTGTTTTTTTACTACATCCAAATAGTTAACAAACTCAGGTTTTAGAAGGCTGTGCCTGCTGTTGACCTTTGACCGAAGCGCGTTTACAAGCTCGAACAGGCACACGTTTATGAACCGTCACACTACTTCGGGTAATTGGTAGGGACTAAGAACTAAGAACTAGAACATCTCTCACCTTCAATCCTCAATCCTTGGTTCTTAGTCCCCAATCTTTAATTTCTAACTCCCAGCTCTTATGAACAAGCGAAAACGGATTGGCATTCTTACCAGTGGTGGAGACTGTCCCGGACTCAATGCAGTAATTCGGGCAGTCGTCAGCCATGCAACGCTTACCTACGATTGGGAAGTAATTGGTATTCCTTATGCAACACAAGGTTTACTCGAACGGAACGCAGTAGCCCTAAGTATGCACGGTCTAGATCTACGTGGTATCGATCCCTTACTGAGCATGGGTGGAACAATCCTAGGAAGCATCAACAAAGGTAACACTTTAGAGCAGGCTGACGAAATCATTGCCAGTTACCAAGCCCTAGCACTCGATGCTCTAATTGCTATTGGCGGTGATGGTAGTCTATCTATTCTCAACCATTTAGCCTGTCTGGGAAATTGGCAAATGGTTGCCATCCCAAAGACGATTGATAATGATGTGGCACTAACGGAACGCTCCATTGGCTTTGATACCGCTGTCAATACCATCACTGATGCTCTCAATCGTCTGACCTTTACCGCTGCCAGTCATGACCGAGTGATGATTGTAGAAGTAATGGGGCGTTCCTGCGGTCACCTTGCTTTGCATGCTGGTATCGCTGGAGGGGCAGATGTGATTTTGCTGCCCGAAATTCCCTATTCAATTCTTAATGTGTGCCGGACGCTTACAGAACTACGCGATCGCTGGAGGCGAAAGTTTGCGATTGTTGTGGTTGCAGAAGGTGCTAAAACAACGAACGAAGGACTTACTTGTGACTCAACTGTGTCAAGCCCTGTGCCTTTATGCGGTGTTGGACAGTACATCGCTGACCAAATTTCTCGCTTTAGTACCACGCCAATCGATACACGGGTTTCTGTTTTAGGACATATCCAACGGGGTGGCATTCCTTCAGCACTAGATCGCCTGGTAGCGACAAGTTTTGGCAAGGCGGCTATAGATTTAGTTGCTCAAAAACAATTTAGACAAATGGTAGCTTGGCAAAATGGACAAGTTGTAGCCGTCCCACTGACAGAGGTTCTAGCTCACAGTCCGTTGCCTGTAGACGCTAATGGTTATTTAGTTCAAACCGCACGTTCCCTAGGCATTTATGTGGGAGATGTTTCCCCTGAGTTTCGCTGCTAGTTGTTGGAGTTTCAATCTGTATCGGCTTGGTTTATTTATCCAAAATTCTTAAGTTTATTCAAGTTGATGAAAAGCGATGTAATGCCCTTTTAATTGCTACTACTACTGGAACTTATTACAACATTACACCCAATTATAGCAGTGTTTCTTTTTGGGTAACTATTGTTGGGAGCAACCCATTCAATTTGTCGTTGCTATTCTTGTAGTTAAGCCGTAAGGGAAAGTAGTTCATAATTTCTCTAGGTTTGAATAGTAGTCTTTTGGTTTATAGGCAAGTAAATACTTTAAGGTCTAAAATCCAAAGCATCGGGGCTTCTTTTTATTGGGTAGGCTACGGGCTTCCACGCAACTTTCAGTCTGTAGTTATTACAATATATCCTTTCCACAGAGCGGCAATTGAATTATTGATTTTTCTAAAAACAAAATTACATTATGTACAATTTATTGACTGCAAAATGGAAGTAAAATAAACTAAAGAAGTAGATACAAGTTCGCTCTTGGTTAACGTTATTAAGCGAGATGTATCAGTAACTGTAAGACCTTTTTGAAAACATTTTGTGGAGGATTAATTATGCAAGCTACAACTACAACTATCAATATGCCACTTTTGAAGACTGGTACAAATGGTGAGGCTGTCCGATTCCTACAAGAGGTGCTGAAGCGTCGTTATGGCTACAACATTGCAATTGACGCTATCTTCGGACCAAACACAGCTGCTGCTGTGAAGGATTTCCAAGCTAAGCATCCACCGCTAGTCGTGGATGGGGAGGTCGGTAAGAATACCTGGCGTGAGTTGAGTGCTCATATTGCGTGTCCTTGCTAGAGGCGAACTGTACCCGGTTCCAGTTCTAACCCAGACAGATTGCACCTGTGAACCTCAGGCTAAACGCAATCGCTCTTGATTTCTAGTAGTTTCTGGAGTTCCCCCTAGGCCCTTTAGAAAAGGTGGCTAGGGGATATCTGCATAAGTCCTGTTCTATTAGGAGAATTGAACATTTATTAGGATGGATTTGTTTTTGGACGCTCCCTTAGCTGATATCTAATCCAATTAATTTAGTTACATAACCAAATTGCTACTGGTACAATCAACCGCGGTTTTTGCTACCAGTTGTCACCACATCATCAAAGACTCTTCGGTATATCAATGGCTTTTGAAAGTTGATTGTTTGTTAGTGCGATTGCCACAACAAAAGTGCAAGTCTTCCCCTCCTCTGCATTAAGTCGTCATCTTTTTCTTGCTTTCACCTTACCCAGAAGCATTTTTCGCAGTTCCTCAGCAGCTAACAATAATGGTGGAAAAATCAGCAAAGCAAGCCACTCAAATGAAGTTAGTGGTGCTGTTGCAAAAATCTTCTGTAAGGGCGGTACATAGATAATGGAGAGAATCAAAATCCACTCGATCGCAATTCCCACCCAGATCAATCGATTACTCCAAAAACCGAGTTTGAAGATGGAGGTGTATTCGGAGCGGCAGGCGAAGACATTACCATCTTGACAGGCGACAATGATGGCCAGAGTTACTGTCGTTGCCTGTTGGTAGAGTGCTGTTGTCGTCGCGTCAGCTGAGTGGGACAAAATCGCTGGACTGGCAACTTGCAAATCCGCGATCGCAACCCCATGACTCCACCAAACCGCCAGGAATCCCGTCATCGCAGCTGCTGCCTCAATCAAGCCCAAAAACCCATAGGCACGGGCTAACAGCGACCAGTCTAAGAGGGGTTTCTTCTTAGACCGAGGGGGTTGCTGCATGATCCCAGCTTCGGGAGGTTCTGCACCAAGGGCTAACGCAGGCACCATATCCGTACCCAAGTCTACCGCTAAGATTTGCATAATAATCAGGGCGGGTGGGATTTTCAGAGCGACCATCGCTAGGAACGGCACAACTTCAGCGACATTAGAAGAGAGGATGTAAGTCATAAACTTACGAATGTTCTGATAGACGGCCCGGCCCTGTTCGATCGCGCCAACAATAGTGGCAAAGTTGTCATCAATCAACACAATATCGGCGGCTTCACGAGCTACATCCGTACCACTGATACCCATAGCAATGCCAATATTCGCCGCCCGCAGTGCTGGCGCATCGTTAACACCATCACCTGTTACCGCAACAATATGACCGAGGTCTTTATAAGCTTGCACGAGCCTCAATTTTTGTTCCGGCATCATACGAGCGAAGACCAAGCCAGATTGTTGATGCAGGATTTGGCGAAGTTGGGCATCAGAGAGATGTCCCATATCTTCACCCGTGACCACTCTGGCTTTACCATTGACCAAGCCAATGCGCCGAGCGATCGCTTCTGCTGTCAGTCCGTAATCACCTGTAACCATCGTGACTGCAATCCCAGCTTGCCGACATTGTGCGATCGCTCCCTCCACTTCCGGGCGGGGTGGGTCGAACATTGCAGCTAGCCCAATAAAGGTGAGGTTCTCCTCCAGAGCATGGGCATCCTGGGCCAACAGTTCATCACCTCCCTTACGCGCTGCAACTCCCAAAACTCGAAATCCTTGGCGGGCAAGGCGATCGTTAGCCATTGAAATCTCTACACGCACTGCCTCCGTCAGTTCCCGAACCTGACCGTTGTGTAGGATAAATTGGCAATGTCGAAGTACCTCCAGTGGTGCTCCCTTCGTAAAGCTTAAGTAGGGGGCTTGGTTCGACCAGAGTTCAGATAAGTGCCAATCGAGGACGACACTCATCATCCTGCGCCGCGAGTCAAAAGGAACTTCCCGAATGCGAGGAGACTGACGTTGTAACTCCTCCGGTTTTAATCCGGCTTTCAGGGCAGCCACCAATAAAGCGGCCTCCGTTGGGTCGCCGATTTCCTCCCAGTGACTTGGCCCCGTTAGATGGATTAACTTGGCATTGGAGCAAAGAGCTGCCCCTGCTAAAAGCAGATGCACCTGCCAATCCCCCTGAGTGGTGGGTGGAATGCGAACCTCTCCTTCTGGGTTATAGCCAACCCCAGTCACTTCAATTGTGGTGGAGGGAATCCATAGCGATCGCACCGTCATCTCATTCTTAGTCAAGGTACCCGTCTTGTCGGTGCAGATTGTTGTAGTGGCACTGAGTGTCTCAACAGCAGAGAGGCGTCGAACCAGAGCATTGCGACGCGCCATCCGTTGTACGCCAATCGCCAGGGCAAGGGTAACGGTGGGGAGCAGTCCTTCTGGCACAAACGCCACAATAATCCCAATCGCAAACACGAAGCTTTCTCTGACTTCCATCCCTACCAATAGGTAAGTGAGGAGAAAGACGATCGCGCCCATGCTCACAGCGATTGCTGTAATCACTCGCACAACTCTGGCAATCTGGATTTCCAAAGTACTGGGTTCCCGCTTCACCATCGTTGTCAGGTGCGCCACATGACCGAACTCAGTCTGCGCCCCTGTGGCATATACCACGGCTAGTCCGCGACCTGCCGCAACGGTGGAACCCGTAAACACCAAATTGACAATCTCAGCAGGCCGCACTTTTTCGATTTTCACGGGTTCTGGATGTCTAGCGACGGGTAGGGATTCACCCGTCAGGACGGAGACATCCACATATAAGCTTTCGGCTGAAATTAACCGGGCATCCGCACAGATGCGATCGCCTTCCTCCAGTTGCATCACATCCCCTGGAACCAATTCTCGCGCTGGAATTACCTGAAGCGTACCGTCACGAGTAACCCTTGCCTGAGCGGGTAGAACCTTCTTTAATGCCGCTAGTGCCTGCTCAGCTTGGTATTCCTGCCAAAAACTAAAGATAGCGTTAATCCAGATTACTGCCCAAATTGCCCAGCCGAGTTCGGGCGTGTGTGAAATAAAAGCCAGGGTGCCAGCAACCCAAAGCAGGAGTGCCATAAAATGAGTCAATTGGTCAGTGAAGCGTAGCACTAGAGGTCGATGGGCGGGTTCTGGAAGTTCATTGAAACCATATTGTTTCAGTCTGAAGGTTGCTTCTGCTGAACTTAGCCCTGAGGCAGAAGTATCTAGAGATTGGTAGGCTTGTTCAGCAGTAAGTGACCAGATTGGATGATGAGTATTCATGGTGAACCAATGGGGTAATTTTCGATGCACTAACTATTGGCTCGGTGATTAGCTTGTCCACTGATATCAGCTCCGAACTGTTCGGGGGTAAAGCACGAATAGTGAGCCAACTAGCAGAGGGACAGAGGTTCAGAAACAGGATTTACCACATACGAAATACAGTTACGAAATACAGTAAAGATAAATAATGAGGAAATTTTGAGGAAGCAAGGGATTTTTCCTACAGACATCAAAATTATCTAGCGCTGTGTCCACTCACGCCTGGTTTAGCTCGAACCGACAGGCTGCTTTGAAAAATAACTTAACAGATTTGCGAGTATAGAGAAGCACCTATCTAGATACTTCTATATGAATTTTTTTAACATTTTTAGATTCCTCAAAATTTCCTCATATTCTTTTTCTAACTTGAGAGTAGAGCCAACTAGGCAATGGTTGTTCATTAGTTTATTGGCTCAGCTTCATAAATTCAATGAGTTTTAAAGAAGGAAAAGAATATGCTGTTAATTCGTTGGAAAGCGTTAAGAGAACTGGATGCTCTACGTCAACAAATTAATCGTCTGTTTGATGAGTTGGTTCACGGTGAACGCGAGTTCGGATTACTTCCAAAAATACATCGGAAGATGGATTATCTATTTGATGAATTGGTTCACAACGAGCGCGAGTTCAACCTATTCCCCAAAAACAGCAATGCGACTTGGGTACCCGCGATCGAACTGAAAGAAACCGACACAGACCTTATTTTGAAAGGTGAAGTTCCAGGTATTGATGCGAAAGATTTGGATGTTCGAGTTAGTCAGAATGCGGTTTCAATTGCCGGAGAACACAAAGAAGAAAAACAGATACAAGAAAACGGTTTCTTCCGATCTGAGCTTTGCTATGGTCAATTCCAACGCATTGTACCCTTACCTGTATCTATCAAAAACGACCAGGTCAAGGCTGAGTTGAACAATGGCTTTTTAACGTTAACCCTACCTAAAGCAGAGGTAGTCGAGCGCAACGTGGTCAAAGTTGACTTGAGTATGCAGCAGAAGGCACGCGAAGCGATGACTCAGCAGCGTCGCCATGAACAACATCTGCAACAAACAATGCACGCTCGTGCAGAAGCAGAGTTAGAAACTCCCATGCCTAGTGATATTCAAGAAGAAGTCAGAGAATCTATGACTGGACAGCGTCAGCATGACGAACACCTGCAAGACACGATGTTGAGCCGCTCAGCTACTGAAGTAGGAGCAACTAATTACGACGGCTAGCTTGAGCTAATTAAACTTCAGCTTGGTGGTGAAGGGCTGATGTTGAGACAACCTTTGACACGACAGCAGTTTGCTAAAGATTTTTCCCTCTCCTGAACTTCTATCTATCCATTTTTCTCATCCCAATCTTAAGATGTTTACACACTATGCTTACTAAACATGGTTCAAGCAAATTGCGGTTTCCGCTGTGGCAATTCCTGATTCAACTACTGTTTGACTCTACTAGTAAAACGGTTTTGAATCCTTGCCTATTTTGGCACAACTATAAAATTCAACTCTTAGAGCGATGCTGGAATTACGAAGTGATTCAGCTATTAGAAGACTGTTGGCAGAAAGAGGTAGAGCCAGAATTATTAACTCAGTCTTCTGTTCAAAACTAGCAACTTGTCCCGAATTCAATTAATTATTACCTCTACAGAGGTAACACGACTAAAAAAGGAGATTACAGTATGTCTACTATCACTAACATTCAAAAAGTTATTAAGTCAATTTCTGAAACTATTCAGCGAGTAATTCGCTATATCTCAGATGCAGTAACTAGAATTTTTAGTCCTAATGATGACAACTATCCTGCAACAGGAGTTCAAGCGTTTGAGGGAGACCCTGCTAATGATGAAAAGTTTTGAGCCAATAGAGATTTGAAAAGGCAGAGGGCTTTTATGTTCCTTTCAGATGGGGATTGTAACCCTTGCTCCGAGAAAGGTCGTCAGATATAGCAAAAGGCAGAGGGCAGAGGGCAGAAGGCAGAAGGAAAAGATTGACTAGTCAAGGTTTCAGTATTTTGCTTTGTCCTAATAACCTTGGCGACTGCTATAGATCGGGCTATCGGCATCGGGATAAATTCCTTCTGCCATCTGCTTATTGCCTTGGATAGAACCCAATGGCAAGAAAACAATATTTTGATGGCAAGTGTAATTTACCAAAAACGAGCCTTACCCATATTCTGGATATTATTGCCCAAAAAAGGAGCCAGTGATATAAGAGAACAACAAACTGTATTGCGACCAGTTATCAAGCTATTTAAAACTCATAAGATAGTCGTTATAGGTGACCGAGAATTCCACAGTGTAGACTTAGCACAGTGGATACACTGTCAGGGAGTAAAGTTTGTGTTGAGGCAAAAGAAAGATACGAATTTTCGCCAAAAAAGGCAGAAATTTCAGGGCTTATCAACTGTCAAGATAGTGCCAGGACAGCGACAATTTTTGACAGGAATTAACATCACGCAGAAACAAGGATTTGGTCGGTTTAATTTAGCTGTATATTGGCAAAGGAAATATAAAGGGAAACAGGAAAAAGACCCTTGGTATCTTCTCACTAATCTGGCGGATTTAGAAACGGCATTAATTATTTATAAAAAACGCTTTGGCATAGAAGCGATGTTCCGTGATTGTAAAACAGGCGGCTATAACCTGGAAGGTTCCAAAGCTTCACCCGATAAATTGGTACGTCTAGTTTTATTAATTGCTTTGGCGATGACCAGCGCTTGGTTAAAGGGTGCAAGAACTACTGTTTTGGGAAAATCCGATTATATTTGTCGCTCAAAAGAAACAGGAAGGACAAAGCGCAGGCATAGCAATTTTTGGATAGGTTTGTATGGCTACAATTGGATAGCTGCGTTTCATGAATGTCAGGATTCGGTAGAGAAATTAATCACTTCTTTTCGCAATAAGCGAGCATTTTATCAACGGGGGTTGAGGGCGATAACGCTGATACAGGAAGCCTTCTAGGGCGCTTGTCGCCCCCTGAAGTGTTTTGGTTTCAGCTTCGAGGCTTGGTTCACCGAAAAAACTAACGATACCGCCGCCAAATTTACCCTTGACAGTGGTGTCAACTGAAAAGCCTGACTTACCAGTTACTTCCTTCTTAGTTGAGGAAGTCTGCACATCACGGATCTTGAATTCAAAGCTGACATTCAAGTCACCGATCCGAATGTATGGTATTGGAACTAAGGTAATTAAAGGCACGGAAAGGGTTGTTTCCGTAGGCACAAAGGCTCCAGGATTGGAGGGATCTGGCACTGGTTGCGTAAATGTGAAATTAGCAGTAGTGACTCTTAGCTCACCAGTTGTAGGATCTTCTTCCAAACCAACATTCCTAATGAAGTCTACAGTACTCTTAGCAGCAAGAGCTTGGGCTTCAATGGCAGCGGTCATTGGAGAAGCAAGCATGTACCCCAACGGCAGAGCCTGGAGTTCCGCACCAATGTTTGCTGGCATATAAATTAACCTCCTTTCTGTTAAAGATGTTAAATTATTTGCTTTTTGTAAGGCTAAAGTTTTGCCCTTATATAATAATTCTAATCGTTTTAAAAATCCAACGAGCTAATTGATTACAATTACTTGACTAAATTTTAAATATAGCAATTTTTAAATGAGTGGAGTACAGTCATCTATTTAGGGCTTGCTGCAAAAACCAGAAACCCTGAACTATCAATACTTTGAGCGGCAGTAAAGGTGGTTCAGCTCCCAGAAAATCTGGTAAAATCTCACAAAACCCTTGTACCTCCATCCAGGGAAAATGTACC
>DALYIW010000113.1:0-8167 GCA_031970155.1 Coleofasciculaceae cyanobacterium CTOTU46601
GGTAATGGGTAATGGGTAATGGGTAATGGGTAATGGGTAATGGGTAATGGGTAATAGTTCAAAAGTTTTGAGTGAAATGCTTCTAATTCAACACTCAATACTCAATATTTAGAACTTTTTTGGTAATGGGTAATGAGTTAAGATTGACTGTTCAATGACTAATTAGAGTGCAACGTTATATCTACTCTCAAATTATTGACTTTTATAGCTATATATCTTAGATTAACGCATTTGATCATGATGAAGCGACGGTCTTTTCTAGTGGGTGCTAGTGCCCTAACTCTCGGTCAACTCGTGTCCGGCTGTAATAGTCAGCAGGACTCTTTGAAAGTACGGATTTTGAAAGATTCGCTCCCACCTCAGCTGCGAGATGAATTTCATAAGATCTTGAAGAAACCTGCTACTCTCAAATTTGACATCGAAGCACAATTACAAGATTTATTTAAAAGCCTGCAAACCTGGAAACAGGAAGGAGCGGAGTCAAAAACTGAGGGACAAAGGACATTACCTTTCATTGAAAACTTCCCTTTGATTGGAAAGAAGAAACCCGCACTGGCTAATTTGGTAACTTTAGGCGATTATTGGTTAGAAAAAGCGATTCGACAACAACTTATTCAACCACTGAACATAGAAAACTTGAAAGGATGGCAGCAGTTGCCGCGTCCTTGGCAAGAAATAGTGAAACGCAATAGACAAGGCCAGCTAGACAAATCTGGGCAAGTATGGGGGGCACCCTATCGTTGGGGTACTACTGTCATTGCCTATAACCGCGATAAGCTCAAAGAGCAGAAATTAGAGCCTCCCAAGGATTGGAGCGACTTGTGGAATTTGAAGTTTCGAGGTCGTATTTCTCTTTTAGACCAGCCGCGAGAAGTGATTGGTCTGACCTTGAAAAAACTTGGGCTATCCTACAACACTGTCGATTTGAGTCAGGTGAAAGACCTGGAGAAAGAACTGCTGAACCTTCATCAACAGGTCAAGTTTTACAGCTCTAATAACTATCTACAACCTTTGATTTTGGGAGACACTTACGTCGCGGTGGGTTGGTCTACCGATATATTGGCTACGGCATCAAGCTATCGGCAGATTGAAGCCATAGTTCCCCGTTCAGGAACAGCTCTGTGGGCAGATTTATGGGTACAACCAGCATCTAGTGGTACTAGTGGAGCCAACTCTGTAGAGACGGGAGAGGGGCAGTCTCTAGTGCAGCAGTGGATTGATTTTTGTTGGAAATCTAAACCAGCTCAAGAAATTTCTCTATTTAGTAATGCCACCTCACCGATTATTCTCAGTACCAATTCTGCTGACTTACCGAAAGATCTCCGAGAAAATCGCTTGCGCCTGCCGGATGCTTCTGTTCTCAACAAAAGTGAGTTTCTTAAGCCTTTGCCCGATTCATCTATTGAACAATACAAACAGTTGTGGGAAAAAATCCGCTTATCAAAGATTAGCCGTTAGGCAATAGACCTATCTTGAAAGTTGGGAGTTGGGCTTGGGCCGTGAGCGTCAGCGTTCGACTGAGCACTCACGCCGAAGTCCGAACGGAGTAGGGAGTACGGGAAAGAGACTGTCATGTTTTCGTTGTGTACTGGCGTTCATGGTGTCTCTTGCAAAAGCAGCATCGGCCAGGCTTTTCAGCCCATCTCACAAAAATCAATTTTTTCTTGTGGGCACGACTTACGCAGAACCTCTACATGTAGGGTGGGCACTGCCCACCCTACTACTAGCAGTAGCGTTTAAATCAGCAATTTGCGTAATATAAGTCCTGACTAACTACCGTTTGAGGTATTCAGGACTGAGGTGGAGCAAAGACGCAATCCCCAACTTCAACGCAGCGACGCCTCACTGCCCAGCGGAGTAAGTTGGAGTAGTTGAACTTAAAGAAGAGGCTTCAAACTGCAACATAGTCTTGGCTTCATTTAATCGGGCGATCGCTAAATCTTTCTCTCGATTTGCTGTACAACGACTCATAATGATACTTAATACCATCTCAAACCTAGCTTCGATAGTTTCGTGTTGTACTTTTAAACCGTTACTAGACGGTGAGTAAGTTGAGGATTGATATCCTTTCTCTCGGCCTCGCTTCACTGATAAACCCGCCCAGGTTCTGGATTCTTCTAAAGAAGCGATCGCTTTATAAGTTTGCTCATCTAGCGGATACAGTCGCAAGATCAGATCCAACAACTGAACAAACTGAAACTCTATTCCCAAAATTTGATTAAGTTCTTCTTGGGTATGGGTTGGGTAGCGAGAAATGCGTTCCCGCAGCACTTTGGCTTCTGGAGTAAGTTCTGACATTTTTCAAGAAAAAATTAGAGCAAATAAACTTTTCAGTGAGTGCGTGACAAAAAAGGATGAGGGATGAGGGATGACGGATGAGGGATGACGGATGAGGGATGAGGGATGAGGGATGATAGCGCAGCGGGACGTTAGTCCGGGATGAGGGTAAAGCACCTTTATTTATTTATGAAGAAAACCAGAAATCTTCATTTAGAAGTCGTGGCTATACTCTGCCCTGCGTTTGCTGCTGAAGCTTTAGTGAGGACAGACACAATGATAAATGGGGTTGTCAACCCGGATTTGTCATGACTGCTGACAACAACTAATAATTTATCAACGAAGTAATTAGCCGGACTTGATATGAATCGGCACCCTTAATCAATACAGTGTCTTAAAATACAAATCCGGATGAGAAATTCATTGATCAATGTAACTGAGCTTGAGACCAGATGAGGGCGATCGCTAAACGCACTGTCTGTCCGACTATGGAAAAACGAGCTGCATCATCTGCTGTTTCTTCCCACTGCAATAACTGCTTCTGGAAGATTTCATCGGTTTTGGCACGTTTGATAATCGCCTGAGTAATAATTTTCTTCTGGATTTCTTCCGTTGAAAAATTTTGTTGCTTTAAATACTTCAGTAGTCGTTGTACGCTTTCCACAAACTGATCGGGAGATTTACAGGTAATAATTCGTTGAATTTGAGTCACAACCTGTTGATACAGATGTAGACGGTGCTCCACTAACGGCGGAAGGGCTAATGGTGCATTTTTGAGGGTTAAAAGTTCTTGATTAAGAGCTTGATTCTTTTTAATTTCTAGTAATTCCAGGAGGGTGGAGCGTTGAACCACAAAGCGCCTAAATATCTCTGGGTAGAGTTCCAAAATTCGTTTACTTAATAATTTTGTATTAATCCGCCGACTTGCTGATAACCACAAAACATATTTTCCCTGAGTTATTTCATAAGATTTGATGGTTAACTCAATGTTCAGGTATTCAAGTTGTACCTGAGTTAGAGTAAACACCAGCACCTCCCAATTGGGAGCATCAGTAAACTGAACTTCTATGGTTAAGCTATCTTGAGTGTTTTTGCGACCTAGTTCTCCCGGTTGAAGATGACCAGTAACAGGATAGCGATCGCAAGGAGTTTTGGTAGCGTAGTTGAACTGGGTAAAGACATAACAACACTCAACCTTCGACAGATCGACCTTCTCAAGGTGCCAGTTGTGGATACAGCAACCCGTCAGTTCTGCTTGGTCAAGTTTAGTACCAATCAAATAGCTCTCTAGCAGATAAGCATCACGCAAATTTGCCTCACATAAGATTGCATCCTTCAAGTAAGCACCACTTAAGTCAGCTCGCCGCAAATCTGCACCCCATAGACTAGCTTCACATAAATCAGTACGCAATAAAAAGACCTCTTGGAGAACCGCTCGCAGCAAATCAGCTTTTCGCAAACTAGCTTTAAGTAAATAAGCACCTGTGAGATTTGCCCGACTAAAATCTGCTCCCTCACAGTTGGCTTCACTAAGATCTGCATTAGTAAGAATCGCCCGATGCAAGTCTGCCTCACTGAGATTAGCGGCTCGCAGATAGACAGCATCAAGGTTAGCTTCTGTCAACTTAGCGCCGACTAAAATGGCTTCTCGTAAATTTGCTTTTTCTAAATCAGCTTCCCGCAGATTTGCACCTGTAAGATTTGCACTAATGAAGCTGGTGCCACGGAGATTTGCTTCCATTAACTGTGCGCCAACTAGCAAAGTGTTGTTGAGTGTAGCGTGTTCGAGATTAATTTGATCGAGCTTTGCTCTGTAAAGATCTGCTCCGCTCAAGTCGGCGTTAGTTGCATTTGCCCAATTTAAGTCGGCTTCTCGAAGAGTTGCCCAACGCAGATCTACTTTGCTCAGTTTGGCTCGACTCAAAATAGCCTGATAAAAATCTGACTTGCTTACTACAGCATTATGTAGGTCGGCTTGATGCAAGCAAGCACCTGTGAAGTTGGCATTATTTAACGAAGCCCAACTGAGGTTGGCACCTGTCAGGTTAGCACCTGTCAAATTAATATCTCGAAGATTCGCCCCACTCAGGCTGGCACCGCTTAGATCAACATGGGCAAAATCACGTTCTCCTTGTCGGTATCGGTCGAGGAAGTTCTGTATTTGCATGGAGCGCTATAACCTTAGTGAGAGGTCACGCAAAATTCTGAACGTCGGGCATCAGCGCTACAGAATTTGGCGTTTATGGGAACACCTCGGTTAAGGAGTTTCCCCAGTCCGGAGCCAGACAAAAAATTAATGGTTTAACTGTTGTCTGTTACGTTAGCGCTCTCACCCTCTGCATCAGTCTACACAGATTGGGGTCACTAAAGAGTAATTTCTATCACTCGGTATTGTTTGTTGTTTGTTGTTTGTTGTTTGTGGCGCTTTTCATCAGTAGCGCTCCTTACGTCGCTACCGCAACGCTCATCATCCTTCTCAGTGACCACAATCTGGTATTAGGGGAGCCAACGGGGATGGAAGCCTGGTAAAAGTTGCTCAGGTTGTAACTGAGTAGGGGTGTTGGACTGGGTGTTGTTCACTAAAGGGAGTAGCCAAAGAAGACCAGTGGCGATCGCTTGCCCTTCATTTGTCCTCATGGTATCGGTAGCGTCTGGGGGTTTGGTGCCTAACTGATCGAACAGCAACGCTAAGCCATCTGGCGACAAACTGATCTGAATATCCCGTTGATTGGGTAACGAGACCAATGGCTTCACAGGCAACTGTTGGCTGTCGTTGGGGGCTTTTAGATCAACGGCTGCGAGGAAGGGTTCTTCTTGGTATTCTTGTGTGCCTTCAACGAGTTGAGTTAGCAGGCAGTAAAGAGTGTCCTTTGTGGGAGTAAACTCGCATCGGAGGATTGAACCTGTTGTGCGTAGTAGTTCTTTTTGAACGCCCTGATTATTGACCAAAAACAGCGATCGCGTGAAGTCTTGATTAAATTTCACCATCGCTGCGGCTGAACCATCCTGGGCAAAGTTCAAAACCATGCCAAACTTGGGTAGAAAGTCCAGTGCTTTTGCCGTCGAGGATGTTAAGGGTAGAATCGCTACGCCTTGCCCTTGAGCAACCGCCACAGAGGCACTGTCAGGAGCAATCACAAAGTCACCTCCTGGCTGGTTTCCTAGGGGCTTTGGTTCGGCGTTAGGCTGTACTATCCACAGACCAAAATCAGAGGGATTATTTCTATTCACTCGCTGAACCACTATCTTCTTGCCATCGCTAGACAAGTCAAATTTCAGGTTTTGGTATTTTTTACTGTCCAAAACTAGATTGATTCTGCCCGCGGGTTCTGGGGATGAGTCTGTTGTGTCAAATGATAATCCGGTTGATACAGTGTACAGCTGTTGTTCAAGCAAACCCTTTTCCTGATTTTTGCGTTCGCTGGCAGAGAACAAAATGCGATCGCCATCTGGATAGACTTTAAAATCCATCACGACTATATCTTCAGGCGTCAGGATGCTTTTTTGCTGAGAGGTGAGGTTGTAGAGAATTAACCGTCCCTGTTCTTGCCCGTCAACACCTACATAGGCAAAAGCGCGATCGCGTGTTCGGAAAGAAGCTGTAAATGGCTCCATCTGTGTTCCCTTGCCCTTAGGCCCAGAGAATTGGTCTGTTGCACCGTTAAGCTGTATTTGATACTTGTTGCCATAAGGTACGGGGAAGAGAGGCGTATAAGCCATGCGACGCCCTGCCCAGCTAACTTTTCCGGGGATAGATGGAGTTATTTTTAGATTAGCTTCCACACTAGCGTGGTTCATTGGACGACTAAAGGTCAGCATAAACGCTGTATCCTTTGCACCGACTTGTTTGTCTTCCCAACTGAAAGCCCGTACGCGAGGTGCAGTTTGATCGCCGCTCAACAGCAACATCCCAATGAGCACTAGCAGTACTAGCATGGCTGTCAAAGCCAAACGGTCAATGGGTTGGAGAGCTTTTTTAAAGGTTACAGTTTTGCCTGACATTTTCTGTTAAACATCAGATTTTTGACACTTTGCGCTCTGAATAGACGCAGATTTTTATTTTACGCCGAGGCCTAAAATACCCTGAGGATTGTGACCTACAGCCATAGTCCAGACTACTTTACCCGAAACCAAGCTTACACTGACACTCCGGCGGCGTTTAAACGAAAATACCATTTCTGCCCACACTTGGTCATGCAAGTGACTCAAATCATTAATTTACCAACTTTTTTATGCTGTTTACTTAAACTGTGATGGTTTTAATTACATTTTCAGTTTGTTACCTTCTGCATCAGGGAACATTTTCAAAAAAAACTTAGACACTATGAGCGAAGCACTCACAACGCAGGAATAAAAATTCCCCGACTCCCAACTCCCAACTCCCGACTCCCGACTCCCTATTTTCAGATTAGAATTTGAGTCCCAAAAGTACAAAACAATCCTTCGGCTCTTTGTTAAGAGCGGTTAATACTTATGATTTATTTTCTATAATCTCAGCCTAACAAAAAACTAGGGAGTATAAATAATGAAAAGTCTTATCAGCCCTAGTCTCTAACCTCTAGATTAAACCCTATGGTTATTTCAGGGTTCATCTTTCAAACTTATTCCTTCAGATACTTAGCTTCTGCGGATTCTACCTTTGGGTATATTAACTTATCTTCATATTTATCTAAGGTATGGTGAAAAGAGGTAGGGACAACTAGCTCATTTCCTCTGTTTTATCTCATTAACTGTCATGAATTCAACGACAAACCAAAAAGCTAGTTGTAGTGCATTAGCTCCCCATCAAGAGGAAAAATTGGATACAGGTGCACTCAGGCTCTATAAACATGCTCTAGCGGCTACAAGTTGCGGCGTCGTGATCAGTGATGCTCGTCAACCCAATAATCCCTTGATTTATTGCAATCCGGCATTCGAGAAAATTACTGGCTATACCCAAGAGGAAGCGATCGGGCATAACTGCCGATTTTTACAAGGTCTAGATACTGATCCAAAAGCCATTGAGCAAATTCGCCAGTCGATACGGGCAGGGCAAGAATGTCAAGTGGTGTTAAAGAATTACCGCAAAGATGGTACACCGTTTTGGAATGAGCTGAGAATTTCTCCAGTACGAGATGCTAAAGGGTGTTTGACACACTTTATCGGTATCCAGACAGATATCACTGAGCGCAAGCAGGCAGAAGAGATACGCCAACTGATGGAGTTCTCGATTGAGCGTGCGGCTGATGCCGCTTTTTATATTTGTCCAGATGCCAAGTTATTCTACGTCAACCAAGCCGCCTGTAAGTCACTGGGATATTCTCGTGAAGAACTGCTCTCAATGAGCTTCCACGACATTGATCCAAAATTGCCTCCAGATCTCTGGGCACTACACTGGCAAGAAGTCAAGGAACATGGTTCTTGTACTCTAGAAACTCAGCACCGCACTAAAGATGGTCGGGTGTTTCCTGTAGAAGTAACGTTGAACTATTTTAAATTCAACGATCAGGAGTATAACTGCGCTTTTGCTCGCGACATGAGCAATGCCTACGGCGAACTTCGGTTACGCACTCAATCAGAGGCAGCACTGCGAAAGAGTGAAGAACTATACCGCACTCTGGCAAAAAATATTCCTAATGGGGCTGTGCTGCTATTCGATCAACAGCTGCGCTACTTAATAGCAGAAGGAGGGGAATTAGCCACCATCGGGCTTTCTAAAGAGTTAGTGGAAGGAAAGACGCTGTGGGCTACCTTTGCTCCGGAAATCTGTGAAGTGTTTGAGCCAGCTTATCGGGCAGCTATAGCAGGAGAAACCAGGACTTTTGAGTTTCGCTTTGCCAATCAGGTTTACCTAGTCTATGTTTTGCCAGTAACTAACGAAGAGGGAGAACTCTCTGTTGGTATGATGATG
>DALYIW010000113.1:8226-23365 GCA_031970155.1 Coleofasciculaceae cyanobacterium CTOTU46601
ATTAAAGGCGCAACAAGAAGCGGCGATCGATGGGATTTTGGTGATTGATGAAAAAAGAGCTATTACTAGCTACAATCGTCGGTTCTGCGAAATGTGGAGTATCCCTGAGCAGGTGTGGCATACAGGCGACAAGGAGACAGTACTCAACTGTATGCTGCCCTTGGTTGCCCAGCCGCAAAGGGTTTTTAGCCAGATGGAGTATCTAGATGAGAATCCTACGTTAATCAGCCGCGAGGAAATGTACCTCACCGATGGACGGGTTTTTGATTATTACTCAGCTCCAGCTTTATCAACCACTAGCGAGTGGTACGGTAGAATTTGGTCTTTCCGGGATATTACAGAGCGAAAGCAGACTGAAGCGAGACTACGCCAGCAAGCTGAGAGAGAGCAGCTAGTTAGTGGGATAAATCAGCGAATTCGTCAATCTTTGAAGTTGGATGAAGTGCTTAATACAGCGGTAGCGGAAGTGCGGCAACTTCTTCAGTGCGATCGCGTCACAATTTACCGCTTTAATCCAGATTGGAGTGGCGTGGTAGTCGTCGAATCAGTCAGTCAGGAATGGACGCCAATTCTAGGACAGAATATTCAGGACGAGTGTTTTCAGAAAACCAAAGCGTCTTTCTACCAACAAGGTCAAATTCGAGCGATTGAAGATATCTACAACGCCGATTTGGCTGAGTGTCACATTGAATTACTAGAGCAGTTTCAAGTACGGGCTAATTTAGTAGTTCCCCTCCTGCAAGACGACAAACTCTGGGGACTGCTGATTGCTCATCACTGCGAGAAGACGCGGCAATGGCAAGAAACAGAAATAGATTTGCTCCGGCAGCTTTCCGTACAGCTTTCTGTTGCCATTCAGCAAGCAGCACTATTCCAGCAATTAGCGGATGAACTGACAGAGCGAAAAGCAGCTGAAGCTGAATTGCGAAAGTCAAAAGCCACTTTAAAAAAGCAAGCCACTGCGCTAAAAAAAGCCTTATACGAACTCCAACAAGCTCAAATCCAGCTGATTCAAACTGAAAAAATGTCAAGTTTGGGACAGTTAGTTGCTGGTATTGCCCATGAAATTAATAATCCAATTACATTTATCTATGGCAATATCACCCATGCTGATAAATATACTCACGATCTGCTGGAATTGGTGCAGCTCTATGCCAAGCACTATCCCCAACCAATGACGGAAATTGAAGACCTAATTGAGGATATTGACTACAATTTCTTAGTTGAAGATTTTCCTAAATTACTTAGTTCAATGACTATGGGGGTGAACCGCATTCGTCAGATTGTCCTGGGTTTAAAAAATTTCTCGCGGTTGGATGAAGCCGAGCATAAACCCGTAGATATTCATGAGGGTATTGAGAACACTCTCTTAATTTTGCAGCACCGGATGAAGCCAGATGCAGCTAATATCCAGCTGATTAAAGAGTATGGTGATGTGCCGCCTGTAGAGTGTTATCCAGGACAGCTCAACCAAGTATTTATGAATCTTCTCAATAATGCGATAGACGCCCTAGACAACTACCCTCCAAAAAGAACTTCTAAGAGCCGTGACACTTTCACCTCAAAAGAAATCAAAGACTATCCTCGCATCATTAAAATTTCTACGGAGGTTGTAGAGCGAACTGAGTCTGACGATAAAAATGTTGTAATTCGTATTTCTGATAATGGGCCAGGCATACCTAAAGAGCTTCAAAAACGAATTTTTGACCCGTTCTTCACAACTAAAACGGTGGGAGAAGGGACTGGCTTGGGATTGTCAATCAGCTATCAAATTGTTGTCGAAAAACATGGGGGACAATTACAGTGCCTGTCAGAACCAGGAAAAGGTACAGAGTTTGTTGTAGAAATTCCACTGCAATTAAAAGGGAGTAGTGAGTAGGGAGTAGGGAGTAGGGGTAATCCTATGCATAAATTCTTCTTGATTTAATCTCTGACACGAGATAAGCTCTGATCTGATCAGCCTCAATCATTCAGTCCCCATCCACCGCAAAATTTGTGCATATCATCTCTTGAACGGAGAGATATGTATTTAGTGGCACAGCCTTTCGGGTTGCGCGAACAGTGTGCCACCCAAAAAGGGAGCATTCATCAGGGACTTTGGCTATGCAGTCGGAACACCTACAGCAAATAATCGAGTACTACATTGAGGATACGAAAGACTACCTCAACCGTAGTGAAAAGGATTTGCTAGATCTAGAAAGCCTCCTCAAAGATCGAGAAAAGATGAATGGGCTTGGCTGCCACCTCAAATCGATCAAAGGAGGGGCTGCTATGCTCGGACTAGGCAGCATTCAGAGCATAGCTCAGTGTTTAGAAGATGTTTTTAGAGCGATCGAGTTGTGTGGTTCTCCAATCCAGGCTGATCAAAAGCTAAAAGACTTATTAATGCAGGTGTTTTACGCCCTTAAAGATTTGGTAGGGCACTTAAGCGAATCTTCGGGTTTGACGGATGAGAAGGCGGCTCAAGTCATGTCAGAAATTGAGCCAGTTAAGGAGAGTTTGATAGCACATCTTAATTGGTTAGTCAAGGACTCGTGCCCGATATGTCGGTCAGAAATTGCGATCGCCTCAGATTCCCCAGAAGAAATTCCCTCTCTGGATGACTTACAATCACTTATCGATGAGCTTTCGCTAGATAGTTCTTCAACTTAGCTAGTGCGGCTCTCCCTTCCCTTATCGACTTATTTCTTCTTCAAGCTCAGCGCCATTCTTTGAAAATCATCCAAGTATTCTTTCCTTAAATTTGCGCCAACTATTCCCTGAAGGATGAAGTAATCTTGTTCATCAAATAACATGACTTGATAAACCACTAGTGGTATAGCAGTTTTTTCGTCCTTTGCTGTCGCTACAATTTCATAACCCTTTAACCCATTGATGCTAATTTCTCGGCTGCTTTCAATCGACAAGTCCCGAATCTGTGCCGTTTGAGTGAGCCGAGTTTCAGAGAATTGCTTCGGATTGCTCACGAGAACTTTCTGAAGTGACTGTCCGACGACAACAAATGGAGCTTCTGGAGTCTTAGTGGGAATTTCACCATCTCTGGTATAAAGCAGTGTATTTACCATTCGCGTTGTGAATTTTAAAGACGGAGGATTCTCAATGGCAAAATTGAGATCGGCGAATGGATCAACGGCTCGATTTTTTTCCCACTTAGCACTGAGTACCGATTTTTGAAGCTGTTGCGAGAGTGACTTCTCTAGCTGTTGCGGCAGAGTTGCTGTAATCAAAATGGTTTCAGTTTCATCTCCAAACACTCCAATCCATTTGAGATAAGCGATAGAGTTGGCAACCTGAGTCACTTTTAACAGCTGTCCCGAATAACCATTAATTGTGACCTTTTCTTGACTCAACAAGGTCATGCCACGAGTTTTTAGGTTTTCTGCTGTGAACCCACCAGCAACTTGTGAGTAAGGGTTAGGAATTTCCGCCACCAAGATGCTTGCTCCCGTATCCAGTTGCTGGAAACCTGAAAAATTTGAAGCAACAGTAAATCCATCGGGTTTAATCAGACTGATTTTTGTGCCTTGGACGGCGGTATATTCTTGACTGGAAAGCCAAGAGACAACCTGATGAGGTGGGGATGGAGTAGCTATAGATTGAAGAGTTGTTCCTAACCCCACGCTAGTTAAGACACCTATTGAACCAACTAATCTTAACCAAAAAGATCTCATAAACCGTTGCCAATCAAAATAACGGGTGCCCAGTAATACGCCCCCACACCATATGTCGTGTATCAAGCGTAAGTCCTGTGATTGCACAGGAGAATCATCATTTGCTTTGACTGGGTGGAGAAGTGTCATCATCATCAGTGACAATGGGGGGTTGGAGGCAGGTAAAAAATTGGAAGAAATAGATCGACTACTAGCAGAAGCTCTTGAAGACGCCACGATTGCATCAGATGAGGCTATGCGACTGATGGCGGGATTTGGTCAAGACCCTTTGTTGCTGAACTTTGTTTCAACTTCAAATCAGTACAAGATGGATATTGCAACCTTGAAAGCCAAGTTGCTGCAACTTAGGCAAGAGATGCCGTCCTCAGCTAGAAACCTAAAAGTCCAGATTTTGTTGGCTCAGGCAACAGCCACGAGGACAAGAGCAGGTAGATTTAAGGAAACGGTAATGGAGGTTGGTCGCAATGACTAAAAAGCTGTCGGAATGGCAAAAGGCTAAGTTAAAAGAAGCGATTCAGTTAGTGAAAGAAGCACAAGAATACGTTTGGCAGATGAATCAAGTGGTTGATCAGATTATTGAAGAGGAAAAGTCAAACTAAATTCGCCTCTCCCTTCCCTTGTGGTGAAAAACCGCATTTTGGGTAATGGGTAATGGGTAATGGGTAATGGGTAATGGGTAATTCCTTACACAGTAAGCGCTTGGCTTGATTAATCAGTTTGTCTTTTCACCATATCTACGGGAGAGCCATTAAATTCATGTGCTTGTACTCTTAGCCCTCCTCCTTCATCCTTCCTACTGACTTAACCAAGCGATCGCACTTCTAATCCACTCTTCCGCATTCGTGCTTTTTGCAACCAAGCTATCCTGGCTAACAGCATCCAGTGCCTGAGCAATCTCGTTATTTTCATAACCCAAGGCAAGTAGCGTCATCTCCACATCTTCTAAAATCCCTGAAGATGGCCCGGTTGATGAAGTTGGTGTAGTTACGCCAGATAGCTGACGCCATTCTGCAAGCTTTGTTTTCAGTTCCAAGGCTATTCTTTCTGCGGTTTTATTACCAACGCCGGGAGTTTTGGCTAAGGCGCGGATATTACCTGTGACAATCGCCTGCACTAAATTCGGGAGTCCGAGAGTATCGATCAGTGCGATCGCGATTTGCGCCCCAATCCCACTCACACTCACCAACTGACGAAACAAATCTCGCTCTGCTGCACAAGAAAAACCATACAATACCTGTTGGTCTTCTCGGATTTGTAGATGGGTAAAGACTTGTACAATTTCTTCCGACGCTGCTGGCAGTTCTAGTGACAGACGCCGAGGAATTTGGACTTCATAGCCGATTTGGTTAACTTCTAGAATCAGGGTGACACGATTCCCCGTGCTTTTGTGAATAGTTGCTACTGTTCCCTTGAGATAGCTAATCATTTCCAACAACCAATAACAAACAACCAACAAAACGGCGGCGATTCCTCCCCTATCTCGCCTACACGGGGCTTCCTCGCCGCCGCCCGAGGATTGTTAATTGTTCAGGAAGCCAAAGTGGTGCAAGCCTTCCAGAATACCACCAGCACAGTACGCCTGAGCGAGATATCGATAATCTGCTGGATTTTCATTGTGCCATTGGCGAAGTTCCGGGAGTGCGTTACCCACAATAATGCCCCGTGCTTCACCAACGCTAAATAGAGCAATATCATTTCCTGAGTCGCCACACACTACGGTTTGCGTGCCATCAACTCCCCACTTTTGCTGTAAAAACTGCACGGCTAGCCCTTTATCAGCATTGCGGGGCAAAATGTCAAGGTCTTTACTACCGCTGTAAATTAACTTAACATCAAAACCACTCTCAGAAAGCTGGGATTCCAGTCTGGGCAGCACTTCCACTGCGGCTTCTTCCGTCAAATAATAGCTAACTTTAAACGGGCGCTGTTCTGAATCCGGTTGAGGAACGAGGTCAGCATGATGGGCAGCTGCTGCTACTATGAGTTCTCGATCCCAGCCTTGAGAAAGTTTTTCTGACCAGCCTGGATCGGGTGTATCTTGACCATCATCATCATAAATTTCTGTACCTACAGCCGCGATTAAAGCATCTGGATCTAGAAGTTGCTTTTCTGCTTTCAGTTCGTGGTAGATACTACGCGATCGCCCTGTAGCATACACAATCTTTGTGCCGTGTTCCTGACGATGCTGACTGAGTTGCTGATTGAGTTGTTTGAGGGCGTTGTCATTGCCCACTAAAGTATTGTCCAAATCAGTTACGAATAAAAATGCTGTCACAGCAACCTCGCTGATCATTTGGGTCTTGTTACTGGTATTATTTCGCAAAAATGGGTCATGGGTCATGGGTCATGGGTCATGGGTCATGGGGCATGGGACATGGGGCATGGGTAATGGGGAAGAATCCAAGTGTTTTTAACCGAGGGATAGGGGACATTGCAGTTCGTCCTCACGGAAAGTTAAACCCTCTATTGGGGAAATTTGTCCATAAAAACTAGAACTATGGAGCTATTACCTATTACCACCGATAAACTAATTACCCCTACCCTCAGAACTTGTTACCTTAAATATCAAGCCTTTCAAATCGGAGACATTAAAGGCGTTGAAGTACAAGGTACCCGTTGAAAGCACATGGCTCCTGAATATGTTGCTTTTGCCAAGCAGCTGCTACAACTCATACCAGACTTGGAAGCAGAAGAACTTCTGAATCTGGTCGAAAACTATAGTTCTGAGCGATAGAAATGTTAACTGCTCAATCCAGCATCATCTTGATTGTTGACGATCAACCGACAAATCTCAAGATGTTGTTTAGCTTGTTACAAGAATCTGGCTACAAAATCTTGGTAGCAAAACGAGGTGAAAGTGCCCTCAACAAACTAAAAAAGGTGGTACCAGACCTGATTTTGCTTGATGTAATGCTGCCAGGTATAGACGGGTTTGAAATATGTAAATGCTTGAAATCTGCGCCAGAAACTCAAGATATACCTGTAATTTTGATGACGGCTTTATCAGAAACGAAGGATAAAATTAAAGGGTTAAAATCCGGAGCCGTAGATTACATTACTAAGCCGATTCAGCAAGAAGAAATTTTAGCTAGGATTGAGAATCAACTGAAGATTAGAAAACTGCAAAAGCAACTTGAAGAACAAAATCAACGACTGCAACAAGAAATTAGTAATCGCCAGAAAATAGAAGAACGTTTAGAACTGGTGATTAAGGCTGCCAACGATGGTTTCTGGGACTGGAATTTAGACTCTGGTGAACTATACATTTCCCCCCGTTGCCAAGAAATGATCGGTTACTCTGAACAGGAACTGCCTAACGACATAGAAACCTGGAGAAACCACATTTTTCCTGAAGATCGATTGGCTGCCTTAAAACTTGTTGAAGATTACAATTTTGGCAAGGTTTCTCGCTACGAGTCTATACAGCGCTTCCAGCATAAAAATGGCTCCATTGTCCACATCCTTGTACGTGCCCTGCACCTAAAAGATGCTAACGGAAAGGTAAGCCGCATGGTGAATGCTTACACAGATATTACAGAGGTAAGGACAACACTCGAAGCTCTACGAAACTCTCGCCGCCTTTTAGCCGGTGTGTTAAATAGCTCCTTGGATGGAGTTGCAGCTTTTTCGGCACTCCGAGATAGTCACGGGAAAATTATCGATTTTATCTGGTTATTGCTAAATCCAACAGCAGAAAAAATAACAGGACGAACAGAAAGAGAGTTAGTTGGTAAGCAATTTCTGGGGGAAATGCCGGGGGTTTTTGAAGCTGGGGTGTTTGAACAGTATGTCTCTGTGGTTGAGACAGGAGAGGCGTTAGAGACAGAACATTGTTACATTCATGAAACTACTCACCTATGGTTTCAAGTTGCTGCTGTTAAGTTAGGTGATGGCTTCGCCGTGACATTCCGCAACATTACACAACGTAAGCAAATGGACGAGCATAATCAAGCCTTGCTGGATGCGATTCCTGATACTATATTCCGTCAACGTGTGGATGGAACTTATTTAGATGTCCGGATAAAAGAAAAGAACTCAATCATCCCAGCTGAGCCGATTGGCAAAAATTTGCGTGACATCTCAGTGGGGAAACCTGAAGCAGTTAAACAGGGGATTTTTCAGCATCTCCAAGCCGCTGTAGAAACAGGGAAACTCCAGATCTATGAGTATGAACTACCAATGTCTGATGGAGTTCATACCTATGAATCGCGCTGTGTTAAAAGTGGTGCGGATGAAGCAATTCGGATTGTGCGAGATGTGACGGAGAGTAAGCGATCGCAAGCAGCACTGCGCGAAAGTGAGGCACAATTTAGAGGAATCTTTGAGAATGCAGCGATCGGCATTGGGTTAACAGGAGCTGATGGAAAATTACTTAAGGCTAATCCAACTTTAGAAGCTTTCTTAGGTTACAGCGAAGCCGAAATGCGCGGTCAAGATTTTACTAATATTACTTATCCAGACGATCGCGAAACTGACCTCACCTTTACCTCTGACGTCATCAATGGTACACGAGACTCCTTCCAACTGGAAAAGCGATATATCCGTAAAGATGGTCAAATATTTTGGGGACGTTTAACGGTTTCGGCTGTCCGCAATCTAGCTGGAGAATTTCAGTATACCGTTGCCATACTCGAAGATATTACCGATCGCAAACAGGCAACTGAACGTTTACGTTTACTAGAAAGAGCGATCGCCGCGTCAGGAAACGCCATTGTCATCAGCGATGCTCTATCTATAGACAACCCAATTATTTACGTTAATTCAGGGTTTGAGCGCATGACAGGCTACCCAAAAGAGGAAGTGATTGGTAGCTCATACAGCTCATATGTGCAACTAGGTGCAACGCCAACTGCTCTTGAACAAGTGCATAGTGCGATCGCAGAAGGTAAAGAAACTCAAGTCACTTTATGTAGCTCTCGGATAGATGGTACTCTCTTTTGGAATGAATTGTGTATTACCCCAGTTCGAGATGCTCAAGGACGCTTGACTCACTTTATTGGTGTTCAGACTGACATTAGCGATCGCCAACAGGTAGAAGAAGCTTTGCGGATTAGCGAAGAACGTTTGCATCTAGCACTTGAAGGAAGTGCCATGGGGTTGTGGGATTGGAATATCAGCACAGGACAAGTCTATTTTGACTCACAGTGGAAAAGCATTCTGGGCTATGAAGACAAGGAGATTGAACACAGCTTTCGCTCGTGGGAACGACTGCTACATCCAGAAGATTTCCCCAGTGCGCTCACGGCGCTAAACGCCCATTTTGAAGGTAGCACCCCCATCTATGAAATAGAAGTTCGGATGCTCTCGAAATCCGGCGAGTGGAAGTGGGTTCTGTCTCAAGGTAAAGTGATGGAGCGCGATGCATCCGGTACGCCTGTGCGGATGACGGGTACGCATCTAGATATCAGCGATCGCATCTTAACAGAAGAGTCTTTACGCGAGAGTGAAGAGCGCTTCCGAACCATGGCTGACAGCACAGCGGTACTAATGTGGATGTCTGATACAGAGGGCTTGGCTACCTTTTTCAATAAAACATGGTTAGCCTTCACTGGGCGCACCTTAGAGGAAGAATTAGGCCTAGGCTGGCTGGATAATGTCCATCCTAACGATCAGCAACGTTGCTGGGAAACTTGCTTCCAAGCCATTGAGGCTCACCAAAATTTCGAGGTAGAATACCGCCTGTTGCGTTTTGATGGTGAATATCGTTGGATTGTCGATCTCGGTAAACCTCGGTTTACCCCAAATGGTAGCTTTGCTGGATATATTGGCTCTTGTATCGACATCACAGAACGCAAGCAGGCAGAAATCGAAATTACAACTGCCAAAACCGCCCTAGAACGACAAATTCAGCGGGTGTTGCTCTTAGAGAGAATTACTCAAGAAATTCGCTCCAGTTTAAACCCACAGCAAATCTTTGATACAGCAGCCACCCAAATCGGTCAAGCTTTTTGTGTCGATCGCTGCCTGATTCACACCTACATCGAACAGCCAAAGCCCGAAATTCCCTTAGTCGCCCAGTATAACCAAGCTGGCATAGAATCTACTCTGGATATGGAAATTCCAGTGATTGGTAATCCCCATGCCCAGTTACTATTAATCCAAGACGGTGCGATCCCCTCTGATGATGTGTATACTGACCCTCTGCTAGAAACCTGTTCATCCCTATATCAGCAGTTTGGGTTAAAGTCAATGCTGGCCGTTCGTACTTCTTATCAAGAAAAACCAAATGGGGTGATTTGTCTTCATCAGTACGATCGCTCACGCCACTGGAGCGAGTCAGAGATTGAACTATTAGAATCAGTGGCGGCACAAATGGGAATTGCGATCGCTCAAGCTAACCTCTTAGAGCAAGAGACACAACAGCGCCGAGAACTAGCTGTCCAAAATCATGCCCTACAACAAGCCAAACTTGAGGCAGAAGCCGCTAACCGAGCCAAAAGTCAATTTCTGTCCAAAATGAGCCATGAACTGCGTACACCCCTCAATGCCATCCTAGGCTTTACCCAAGTGATGGCTCGTGGCACTTTTCTGACAACAGAGCAACTGGATCATCTCAGCATCATCAATCGAAGTGGTGAACATTTGCTAAACCTCATCAATGACATTTTGTCAATGTCCAAAATTGAAGCCGGTCAAATCACCCTAAATGAAAGTTGCTTTGACTTGTATCATCTGCTCGATTCACTAGAAGAAATGCTGCAACTTAAAGCCACTTCCAACGGTCTTGAGCTGATATTTAAACGACCTCCAAACTTACCCCAATATGTTCAAACTGACGAAGGTAAATTACGTCAAATCCTGATTAACTTATTAGGAAACGCGATCAAATTTACTCCAACAGGTAGTGTTACGCTTCGCGTCAGAGGAGAGAGTAGGGAATCAGGACAACGGAGACAAGAAGATTTTCATGATCACCACTCTTGTGTGTTGTCTTCCCCGTCACTCTCATCACCCCACTCCCTACTCCCTACTCCCTACTCCCTATTCTTTGAGATTGAAGACACTGGCTTAGGCATTGCCGCCGAAGAACTAGACACCATATTTAATCCCTTTGTGCAAACCCAAACGGGTCGCCAGTCGATGGAAGGAACTGGCTTAGGTTTACCGATTAGCCAACAATTTGTGCGACTGCTGGGGGGAGAAATCGCTGTTACAAGTACCTTAGGTCAAGGGTCAATTTTTACATTTGATATCCAGGTAACCTTAGTAACTGCGGCTGATGAAAAGCCGCTATCGAGTCAACGACAAGTAATCAGCTTAGAGCCTAATCAACCTTCCTATCGCATCCTAGTCGTTGAAGATATTGCAGAAAACCGCCAGTTGTTAGTTGAGATGCTTACATTAGTGGGGTTTGAGGTGCGTGAAGCCACCAATGGTCAAGAAGGGGTAGCTATATGGGAAAGTTGGTCGCCGCATCTTATCTGTATGGATATACTCATGCCTGTGATGGATGGGTATGACGCAACTGACCAGATTAAGCAAACCCCAAAAGGTAAAGATACAGTTATTATTGCTCTGACCGCCAGTGCTTTTGAGGAGCAGCGAGAAGGTATTTTAAGAGCAGGTTGCGATGACTTTCTGCCTAAACCCTTCCAGCACGAGGTACTGCTAGAAAAGATCGCTCATCACTTGGGGGTACGCTATGTTTATGAAGAGTCGCGATCGCCCCTATTAGACCAGCCGCCAACTCCTGAAAATTATCTGACTGTAGAGTCCTTAGCCGTAATGCCTGCATCTTGGGTGACACAGCTACATCAAGCGGCTTTGTGGGCTGATGATGAATTGATCAACCAGCTAGCTGAGCAAATTCCCCTAGAATATGATTCTTTGCGTCTAGCCTTGAAAGACATGCTCAATAACTTTCGTTTAGAGGAATTAATCGATTTAACTCAATCAGCTGAGTTACCTGAAGATTAAAAGATGCAATAGAAACTTCATCAATTAGTAAGTGAGTGAAAGTAAACATCACCCATGAAGGCTGGGGCTGCCGGAAATGAGATTCAAACAGTCACCAGTTATCCGGTCAAACTCTGGGGATGCACGACCAAAGGAAAAAACAAGTTATATTATGTCCGGTTGCATTAGTGTTGCAAGACCAATGAATGGGTGATTGATAGTACTCCTAATCCATTACCCATAGGAGCATCCAAATTTCGTATGTTCGGTATTGAAAGGGCTTTCCGGCCGTTCGCCCTTACAGTAGATATATTTGCTAAAAATGGAATGCTCCCATTACACATTACCCAAATTGCGTTTTTTCACCACCATTACAGAAGAGCCTCCGATTTTTTGTATATAATTTTCATTTTTCATAATTCTTTTGCTCATGAATAGCGACAATGCATCAACACCTTTGGCAGATATCCTAGTTGTTGACGATACACCGGACAACCTACGCCTTCTCTCCACTATGCTTAGTGAACAAGAGTATAAAGTTCGGAAAGTAACAAGCGGACAGCTAGCTCTCAGGGTTGTGTCGTTAGCTCCACCCGATCTCATTCTGCTCGACATCAACATGCCTCAGATGAATGGCTATGATGTCTGTAAACATCTCAAAGCTGAGCCGAAAACTTCCGAGATTCCGGTAATTTTTATTAGTGCTCTCGATGACGTGTGGGATAAAGTTAAAGCATTTGATGTTGGTGGCGTAGACTACATCACCAAGCCATTTCAGAGTGAAGAAGTTTTAGCTCGCGTCAAGAATCAATTGACTTTACGTTCGCTGCAAAAGCAATTGAGTGAACAAAATGCACGGCTCATTCAAGAAATTCATGAGCGTAAACAAGTGGAGGAAGCTCTGCGAAAATCAGAAGCGCGAGAACGAGAAAAGGCGCAAGAGCTAGAACAGACTCTTGAGCAATTGAAGCGCACTCAATCTCAACTAATTCATTCAGAAAAAATGTCGAGTTTGGGGCAAATGGTCGCAGGAGTTGCTCACGAAATTAACAACCCAATTAGCTTTATCCACGGTAATCTTGCTCTAGCTCGTCAATACGTTCAAGATTTGATGGGTCTCGTTGAAATTTATCAGCAAACTTACTCTCATCCCACGCCAGAAATTCAGCAACGAACTTCTGAGATGGACTTAGAGTTTCTCAGGGAAGATTGGGAAAAATTAATGAATTCAATGGAGGTAGGAGCAAATCGCATCCACCAAATTGTGCGATCGCTACAGATTTTCTCCAGCGCCAATAAATCAGACAGAAAACCTGTAGATATTCATGAAGGCATCGACCACACGCTACTACTTTTGCAGCACAGACTCAGGGCACAAAAGGATAGTATTAGCGATCGCGAAAGCGAAGTGGTAGTCACACCCTTAGCATCGAAACAAGCATTAACGTCACAGACATTAGGAGTATCAACGCCTCGAAGCCTACTCCACCCCAACGAACCTCAGGACGAGCAAATCTTTCCACCTGAAATTAAGGTAATTAAAGAGTATTGTCAGCTGCCTCCAGTCATCTGTAATGCCAGTCAGTTGAATCAAGTATTTATGAATCTGCTGAGTAACGCCATCGATGCCCTAGAAAGTCAACCTCTCCCAGGAGTGATTACCATTAGCACAAGTGTAGTCAATAGTCAACACCAAACAACCAATAACAAACAACCAACAACAGATTTCATTGTGATTCGGATTGCCGACAATGGCCCTGGTATGAGTGAAGCCGTGCAAAAGAAGATATTTGACCCGTTTTTTACTACAAAGCCCGTAGGTAGTGGTAAGGGTTTGGGGTTATCGATTAGCCATCAGATTGTAGTAGAAAAACACAAAGGTCAACTCACTTGTGTTTCTACCCCAGGAAAAGGGACAGAGTTGATTGTGAAGATTCCATTGCTGCTGCCAGTTTCCCAAACGCTGTAATTTTTATGTAACAACCAAAAAAGGACGGCGTGCAGCCAACAACGGCTAACGATACGCAACTGTGTTAAATCTGTTGTACGGAGATGCGATCGCAAAATCTTGACATCCTTTCATCGAAGCTTAACAGTAAGGCGTCATCAGATCACAAAAACTAAGTGATAGAGAACGCAGAGAAAATTATTTATGTGTGTAGCACTAGTGGTAGACGACGATCCAACACAACAACTGATCATCTCCAAACTCCTTAAAAAAATTGGGCTAACTGCAATTATTGCCAGTGATGGCATTGAAGCACTAGAACAAGTTCATTCATCTTGTCTAGTGCTTGTGATTCTAGATATTTTTATGCCTCGGATGAATGGCTATGAAGTTTGTGAGCAAATCAAGTCTCATGAAAAAACCCATAATCTACCTGTAGTGATGTACTCTGGGCAAGACAAAGAATTTGGCTTAAAAAAAAGCAACACCTCTAGTGCTGATGCTCACCTCTCTAAGGTATGTCAGCCCCAAGAACTAATCAACACAGTTGCTCAGCTTTTAAACAAGCCAACAGTTACCACTGGTACTACTTGTGCTAATTGTGCTTACGTTTAATGAGTAGAACTTTACACTGGCTTGAGATTAATCACTCAAAAGTCCGAGCAATCGTCTGTGTCAATTATGTAGTTGAGTTCTAAGCTTCGCGGAGGTCGTTGGGGCGTTAGATTTTTAATGAGCAAAACTTGAGTTGCACTCACCCACCTGTATATCAGGTTCAGATAAACTGTGTGGTTGTCAGCATCAATGTCTTTGATACGGAACACTGTATTTTTAGGCCAGTACTGATGGTAGTAGCAACGGCGTTCAATAACAGCGCTAGTCAGCTCCCTAAGTGGTTCTGTGGCTTCATTTTGGTCTGTAGGAAATAATTCTTCATAGTCGCTCCACGTCGGCTGTGTGCTAGAGGGTTGAGAGGGAAAAATTACTATCTTGGCTCTATCCGGCGGCAGCTCCCTCTGGATTTGCTCACACTCTTCAGGCGCTAGGTAAGAGTGAGACTCAGCAACCGGCTCAACAGCTGTAAAGTTTCTTGGGTTGTGTGGTGGCTCCTTGTTTTCTGGCTCAAGGTTGGGTCTTTTGGCTAACATAATGCACTCTACATAGTTTTTGTAGTTTTTTCCATAGATACATGGCTAGGGATAAAATCACCCTGATCGGGCACCTATATGTACTCAGCACAGATATTGACGCAACTGAAAACCGGGGTATAATGCTTCCCCGATCCAACGCGCCTGTTCAAGTTCTGTGTTGGTGAAAGAGTTGTTCTTAGGATATCGGTAATTGGCATCTCTTGCCACTACCTGTAGGGGTAGCGTGACAAAGTAAACCTCACATGTAGTAGGAAAGTGCCAGTTTTGATGCCAATTGCTCTGGGTAATAGCTAGTTTGTCTTGAAATTAGGGAGTCGGGAGTTGGCGAAGAAATATTTTCATTTCACCAGTGGTAAGCGACGGCCCATGGTGCCTATTGTGTATTTCATCGGGTAATCTGCTCTTAGCTTGGCTGGATTAGGACTTACGCAAATTTTCGTTTGAACCGCCATATGTAGGGGTGAACGGCCGTT
>DALYIW010000114.1:0-23360 GCA_031970155.1 Coleofasciculaceae cyanobacterium CTOTU46601
ACACGATCGGGTTTTTCAGAAACACGATCGGGTTTTTCAGAAACACGATCGGGTTCTTCCATCGCATCGAGGGAGCTGCTAGTCCCCTCAAGCCCTTGTACCACTGATACCTGAACTCGATTGTAAGCAGGTTCCGCTTGTTCACCCCTTGTTAAGGGGGGTTCAGAAAACACGATCGGGTTTTCCAAAACACGATCGGAACACGATCGGGCGATCGTGCCATTTTCGGTTGGAGTAGCAATGGTTTGAGGGTGTTTCCCGTACAAACACGATCGGTTCGGAGAGGAAAAATCATCAAAATTTTCACTTTTTGTCTCTAAAAAGTGTACGGACCGATCGTGTTTTTCATCCAAATGTACGTCCTGTAAGGGTTTATTGGCACGATCGGGCGATCGTGTTTTGTACGTGTTTTCCGAAAAACCCGATCGCGTTTTTTCTAAGGCGAATAATTTCTTGCCATCAAAAGTCACTTGTTGAGGACGAGCTTGTGCGATGGTTAAAAACATCTCTTTAACCTCAGCAGCCCTAATTGCTTTGCCATGCTTGCCTTTATGTCGTCTGTACCGATCAACGACTTGGTAAGGTGCTAATGACCCTTCTTTGAGGCAGAGATTGAGGATATTAAGCAAAAACTCTCCCATGCCCTGGTCTGGGCAACTGGTGAACATCGATTGAGCTAGCCGGAACTGAGTGATGTAATAATCAGCCATTTTGATAGCTTTGCTCATCGTTTCGTCATCAAGCAGGAAAAAGTCAAACTTGGGAGTGTAGCAGTGCTCAATGGAATGAAGCACTAATGCCAATCGCATCAGATTGCTGCACATCTTCCCAAGAAAATAAGCAAAGGCTGGATTATTGCTGGTATTTTGCCTCAATCCTTTCCGGTACTTCTCCCATTGTTTATGCCAGCGCTTTGAAGCTTCGGGGCTAAGATAGATGAGTCCTTTAGGGATCTTCTGGACTTTTTTGTAAAGGTCGGTCAGTAGTATGTTGAGCGAGACCTTCGTGTCATTCCACTCATCGAAAGCTGCATGAAGCTGGGGAATAGCTACCAAGACCCTAGACCTTAAACCATCTTCGTCAAGATTCTGCCCGTCAGGGTTGAAGAACTGTGCTGCTGGCTTGACCTGAATACCTCCGCAAAGACTTAAGCATTGTCCTTTGAACCGGAAGCTCTCAGATTCGTTTACTCGGTCTACATAACCGCTCAAAGGTGAATTCCAGGCTTTGAGCAAAAACTGCCGCCCATTCCCCCTACCGTGCTTGTATTGGTCGAGTCCATTGAAAATCGACAACAATTCGTCACTGTTCCACGTGATACCAGTACTAGGACTCTGCTCTGAGATTCGCCGCTTGACTGCCTCAATTTCGCCCTCATCAATAAAGAACTTACGGGCAGGACTCATCCCTTCTCTAAAGTTCGCTGGGTTGTCAAGCGTGTCGAAAAGCTCTGCCTTGCCATCCTTTGATTCTCTTTCCCACTGTTTCTCTAGCCGAGCCAATTCTGTCTTGTCCCTTTCGTACCTATCCGCTTCGGCATTCTGCATTTTTAGAATTGGATTGAAGATGGCTCGGTCAGCGTTGGATTTTCCAGCACTGGGCTGAGCGATAATCGTAGTCCATAGGATGGGGTATTCAATCCAATGGTCATCAACAGTCTCACCCTCTTTGCATACAATTCCTGTACCAGAGCCAATCAATCCACCGATTGCGGGAAGTAGGCTTTGAATTAAAAAAATCGGGTCAATCCGATCTGCATCAGCTTTTGTTTTGAGAGCTTTAAATAGCGGACTTGGAAGAATCGCTTCCCATTCAATATCCTTTTTAGCTTCATACTGAATTAGTTTCTCCAACTGGGGCAAACTGTCTTGAAGAATAGAGCTTCGGTCTTTCTCTTGAGCCAGAGCGTTATGCAGTGTCCACAAGTCTTTAAAAGGCTGGCTTTTCTGCTTGGATAATTGAATCAGCTCGTGTTGAAGTTCTGATTCAGAAAGCTCTTTATCGATTAGCTCGTTTATACATTTCAGTAGCCCTTCTGTACTACTGGTAATAGTTTCAGGCTTTTTGCTAGTAGTTGTAGTTGCTGAAACTTCCCTCCCCTGGTTCCTCTGCCAAGCCTTCGCACAATTCTCTAAGGCGTCATCACTTAGTGACGGGGTTGGATTGTCCTTCAATGCAGACTTCCATATCGCCTCAGCTTCTCTAGTTGAGAGCGATGGGGTGCATCGGTAGCAGTAATCGTGGAATAAGTGGCGAGGATCGTCACCGAACCGGATACCCAGATGATTTAACCGCTCTCTCGTGCCGATGAGATTTCGAGCTAACTTTGCCCCGCTGTTGTTTCTTGACCCCTGACCAGCACCCTGATCAATCAAGGCGCGATCATCTTTGGTCAGGAATTGGTAGAGCGGTACATCGTCATTGATTGATGGGGAATGGTTAATAGTTGAAAATTTAATAGTTGAAGATTCGGGTTGAATACGACGGGGGATTGCAAACCGAAGCTCATCGTAGGCGAAAACCTTGTCTGACTGATGAATGATGTCACACCGGACTGGTTCACAATCTGGCTTAATGTGATACGCCCCTGCCAGACGTAGGACTCTAGAGGGATTTTTCAGCTTTTGGTCTGATTGAGTGTAAGCGAGTAGGTCTTCTTGTAATTCAATCCACTGCTCTATGTTTAGGTCAGCTCTCCAGTAATTGTGAACTGATTTGCGAGTTCCGACCTGCAGTGATGGCTCAGGTAGGTTGAGGTTCTGCCATGCAAAAAGCTGATCTTCAATTGGGCGATCGTCCCATTCGCAGAATAAAGACCGACCCTGCTGAACATCTTTATCAGTGTGACCGCCGCCATTCACCACGAAGTAAACGCCGTATCCATCATTCTGGTAGCGCTCAACCTCTTCCCAATTCAGTTTATTGGCTTTTCTGGCTGCTGCTGGTGTGCCGTGTCTGGGGTCGCCATCTGGGACGAAGAACCGCATATACACGTTATCCCCAGGCTTATATCCCAGCAGCTCTAACTGGGTTCGCGCTTGATCTACATCAATTCTTAGACGACTCATGACCGCCCTCCTTTTTTCGTTACCGAAGGGGCTTTGGTCATACCAACCTGTTTCTTGAGCTGGTCAAGCAGGATTCTCATTTGCTCAAGCTTGAGTTCCAGAATCTGAATTGTCTGTTCTATCTCGGTGCTTTTATTCATTGGTAGTGGTTCCATGAGGGAGGTTATAAAAGCTCACAAATAGTATGTGAGCTGACGAACGTTCAATACCTCAATCCTTTTTGTAACGCAGTTTTTGACACAAAAATTCCGTGTTACTACTTAGAACTAAAATTTGGTAATTGCTAAGTAGTTGAAGAAGGATAAAGTTTTGTGGTTTTAATGTACTTATTAGTGATTACTAGTACATATGAACCAAGATTTTGTATTGAGGCAAATTCGGAAGTATGGGCGTGTGAGCCGTGTCACTCAGAAGGATGCAATTCTTACTGCAATTGGCATACACGTTGGTTTGCTAGAGAAGAAAAATGTTGTGATTCGTGAGTTAACAGTTGAGCAAAGAGATCGGGTGCTTTACTTCGTTAAACAGTTTTGTCTCACTCAGGGTTTAGAATTTGAAGTGAGGTAAGCCCCCTATGTACCTTGGGTCATGCTTGATGGGGATACTAGAGAGAAGTCCGGTTCTTAGAGAGCGCCGGACTAGCTCTCTAGAACCTTTCAATCATGTCAAGAAATTACTACTATCAACTCACGGCTTCTGAGCAGATTACGCTGTTTTTTGCGATCGCTCTTACAGCCATCCTCTGGGTCTTTCTTTGGGGGCACATCATTTACAAGCTTGGATATCGGGGAATTATCCGAAAACTGTTACTTGTGGGAATGTGTATTCCCCCTGTTAACTGGTTTGTCTTTCTGGGGATGATGCTTCTGCCTTGGCCTGTCCACATTCAATTGAGACAGGTACAAAAACAGCTTGATGCTCAATCCTCGGTGAAACCAGTTAAACCATCGGTTCCGATTGACCCAGTGGAAGCTGAACTGAAGCGAATGAAAGACAATCTGTAATATTCCTCCTCTCAACTAGACAGGTTAACGAGACGAGCGGCTAGCGATAGCCGCTTTTTTTCTGCCCTCTACGCTTCCTGTAAATTCGGCACGCGCGGTGTAACTTTTCCCAGTTCACTTCGACTGGCTGGTAAGAGCAGTAACAGACGATGATCTTCTGGTCTATGTCAGTTGATGTGAAATGGCAGATACGCTCTACCACCCAATCCCCATCGCGACCATGTGTGATGCCGTTGCCGGGGTCTTCCAGGTTTGTGTATTCCCGAATGCGATCGCCGATGCTGGGTTCTCTTCCAGACGAGCTCCAGTTTTCCCAGAGAATATCTGTTAGTGATTCTCCAGGCAAGAGCATACGGTCTTCCCATCCAGGAGCGCTCATTGTCTGGGCTTTGTAAACAATCCAAGTTTCAGGGTTAGTCATAACGTTCATCCTCAAATGATGTTTGTTTACCGTAGAACACGCAGTTAACTTTGAGTGTCGGGTCTTGTGTTCGTTTAATCTCCTTTAGTTCCCATCCATACCTGCGCTCCATTTCCTTGCATTTGTCTGGGTCTGTTGCTGCGTGAATGTTTTCTCTGTCATCTTTTGTCACTTTTTGCGATCGCTTCCTCCTTGTTTAGTTTTTACTTGGGACTGCTAACTCTGAGGCTTCGTTCTCTATAGCTGCTAGGAAGTCAGGACTTGCGTTTTCTTTGAGCCAGTCTTTTATAAGTTCCTCCGCGACACTACTCATGTTCAGACCTTTGAGCGTACACACAGAGGTGAACTGCAGTTTTAGCACGAGATCTATTGCTAAATTCATCCTGTCTTTTTTGTGTTTCGGCACTTTCACACACTCGCGTTTTATTCCTATATTCTCGCTTGCGTCTGCAAGGAAGATAACAAGGAATCCGTGCAAAATGTTTTTTGTTTCTGTCCGTTTTGTTTCTATGCGTTATCATAACAGGTATCAAGCCCAAAGCAACCCACCAGAGAGAACTGGTAGACCAAACTCGGTAGAAATGGGTTTGAGCCAAAATCACTGCAACAACAGTCAAATCAAGACACAGCAACGACTAAAGGACAAACGCACACAAATTAAAGCCAAATCATGAAAATATTGACTCAACCAACACGGGCTGAAGTAGTCCAAAACCTCCCGTACATACCCACGGGAGTCGATTGTGGGGCGGGTTTAACTAAGGTATGTCTGCATTCAAGTGACAGCCAAATTCAAATTAAGACCCCTTCTAAAGTCTTTGAATTAAAGACACCATTAATTGAGGAATTAGTGTCAAAAAACGGTGGACACTTTTATTACCACTCAGGTGATAGAACTGACTTAATCGGGCGTGAATTCCTAACAGGTGAATTAGCGGCGTGGAAGTCTCCACACACTCACATCAAACTAAGTGATGACCCAGCGCTGAAGGCTGAATATGCCTTACACGCTTTACTTGGAGCTTTGGCGACTCTGGAGAACTTGAGACAATGGAACTTATTTGTTGTTATCAGTACCCATAGTCGTGACCTGTTCAACGTCAAACTTAAAGAACTAACTAATGGCTCACATAATGTTAGTTTTGGTGGTAAACATAAACCACAGACTCAGGTTAATATTACTGTTGGCTCAGTAGCGCCTGAAGGTGCAGGCTCCTACACCTATGCCAGGGGCTTCAACTTAATTGAGTCATCAGCCCATGTAATAGCTTATGACTTCGGAACCTCAACAGTAATTCCTCAAGTTTTTAGTCCTGGTGGTAAGTTAATTCATCACCAACCTTTGGAAGTGGGGGGATGTATTGATTTGCTGGAAGCAATTGCTTCTGACCCGGAACTTATTCAATTTCTGGGAACAGGTAAAGCGGCAAATATTGAGCTTATTCGTAAAGGGATTGAGTCTGCTCAGTTTGAATACGGTACTCGCTTTAACTTCAAGGGCATCTACGGACGACTGCTGAAGACCTGGATGACTGACCGCTTACGGCTGTCGCTCAAAGCCACCGAAGAATGGCGCGATGCTGCCCAGTCCACCGTGGCTTGGGGTGGTGGAACGCAGATGTCAGGTGTTTCTGCCATGCTTTCGACTCAGCACATCAAAAGCGTCCCTAATGGGGCGTGGGCAAATGCGATTGGATTGCAAACTCTTGCGGCGGCGCTGCTTGCTCGGAGGAACTAGGGATGGCTAATACCAGAATCAGGCTTGAGCCTGATATTGAGGCTTATTTGAGGACACAGAGCGATCGTGTTTTGGGAACTGAAAACCCCAGCGCCGCTGACCTGACGACACTTGCCAACCGCATCATTTACGAACATAAACTTGCTCAATCCATGATGCGGCAGGAATTTATCCCTAGACTGCTGGGATGGTTAAAAGGTGTGTTACCTGGCAGTTCTAGTAATGAAAAAGTTGTGGCTATTTCACAGCCAGCACTGCCAAGTGAAGATTTAGATTTTGCAGCAGACTTTGCAAGCCAATTTGATGAAGCCGCATAGATAATGGACGACGAAAGAGGAACAGGAAGATGACACCTAATTTTGTTTGGACTAGCCAAGGCTTCATTAATTTACAGTTTGTTTCCCTTGTTGAGGAGGAATTCTCTAACAAAGGAGAACACATTCTGCTCGTTCACAGGTACGAGCAACCTTCTTTAATTCTGAGAGGGCAGGACACAGAAGTTTTTCTCAAAATACTCTATTCTCAATGTCTCTCGCCTAATGAAAAAGAAGTTGAAAGTAACTCTTGATTCGCTCACACTTGGCATTTGGCTTAATCTACAGTCTTCAGCTAGCAAAAATTCAAAGCAAATCAAAAGACTGATTCGACTTAGTAAAGATGAGGAAAATGAATAATGGCTTGGATATCTATCAACCCGGACTGTGAGCCTTACTATAGAAAATCGGCAGCGATGGCATTAGCCAGTAACCCGTCTAATCTTTCGGCTAACCTTTGTTTAGTCTTAAATCATGAAATAGACCCATTGACTCTTGCAGGACTTTACAATAATGCAGAGAATTTGGGATTAGATTTGTACTCACTTGGGAAGCAATCGCCTTTTGAAGTTTCCCTTGTCAAAATGAGTGCTTTAGCAACTGAACATAAAGATTTTCTTGACCGATTAAAGCAAGCTGCGCTAACAGATATTGCTGAAAACGATCTTGAGTGGGAAAGCACTCGCCGACTTATCTGGTCTTACAACCCGATGGATAGGGATTACGATTTGTAATCCAAACCACTGGGTGGGGTCATCATCCCAAGTCAAAAGCTGATGACCCTGCTAGTGGTGGTGTCCAAAACGAGAACCATCTTTAGGACTGACACTATTTTATGTTGAATTCAAGTATTAACTGGGGCTACGTTCAGGAGCGCGTAAGGCGCTACAACGAGAACCCTTCTGACGATTTGCTGTACCGCATCGGCACACACGCCGACGTGTTAGAGCCAGATGAAAGCATTGATGGGCAACTAAGTCTTGAACAGCGGACTCGGATTCTCAACTGGATTGCTGACCAAGGGTACAAAATTAACCACGATTGGATGCAGACAATGGCAAGCACAGACTATTTCGCCACGTATATTCCAGGGACAGAAGTAACCATAAGCGTTATCCAGGGGCAGTTTGGCCGCCAGCTTGAAAAACTGTCTTATGAGGAAAAAATCATCTTCCGGGCAGCATTATCAAACTACGTTGCAAATGTTCATGTGTACGAGCAAGGCAGTGCGGATGACAACGATCTGATTGACACCTGTATTGAGGGAGCTGGGGTCTGCTGGGAAGTGTGGGACAACGAGCGTCTTGTGGAAGCAATCAGAATGTGTCGAGTCTTGCACGAGAGCGATATGGAAATATTGATCGAATCACTCAGTGAACAACTTCGCAATAAGATCTACGCTTCACGAGGTGCCCAGTGACACAGCCAATCACGTATTACGTAAACGCTGAATCTGGTAGCAATGATGCCAGTATTCTCCAAGAAATTGAAAAGCTTTGCCGTTATGGATTTGAACTTCTCGACAAAGACGACCTAGCATCCTTTGTCATCTTGCTGGTTGAGTCTGTTTATGACGTTCAGCAAGCGTATGTGGAAGAAGACGTCCTTATAGATGGGACTGGTAGTCTTTTTTGGTACTACGCCTTGCAGTTAACGTATAAAGCAAAACTTCAGTTGTGCGTAGCTATGTTAGACCAGCTCATTGAAAGGTCATGAAGCAAAAAATAGTCACCTATCTTCTCGGTGCACAAGCAGTGACTTTGGTAACTGGATACATCTTAAAAGCCCCTGATTTATCTGCTACAGCCGAGCGACAATCAACAATTCGTGAGCAACAAACAGAAACGGCTTTCGAGCGCCAAGAAGCCATGTCTCGCGCGCAAACCTGCTTGGTAATGGCAAGTGAACTACCAATAACAGATGGAGTCTCTGGCTATTTTTCGTCGGCAAAAAATGGGCGAATAATTATCGACAAAAAACGCCCTTTTCCTGACGGAACAACAGTTTGTGATGCCTTTGGTAATACGGGAATCGTTGAAACTGATATTAACGGAACCCCCATTATCACCGACATTAAAAAGATGCCACAGGAAGTCATCACGGAAATACTTACGGAAAGAGGTTTGACCCCTAAACCTAGCAAAAGACCCTTCGCTAAACGACAAAAATGAAAACTAGAAATTCTAACTCTTCTGTTCCATCTAGTGAATCTTTACCCTTAATCTTGCCTTCAAGTTCGCGTCAACCAAACTTTGATTTTGAAGATGAAGAATTACCAGTTTCACAGAAACTTGGGAACTTCAGCGACAAAGTATTTGGCTTTATTTTCAATCCCAACACCATTAAATTCGGACTGCTAATGTTTGCAGGATTGTGTATAGCAATCAACCTGGTAGGCTACTACGATTTGATTGGGCAAGTATTAACAACCCGATTGGATGAGTACGGCAGAACATTGCCAGTGAGCGCGCCACTGAATGCCAGATTTATCAATTCAATTTTGCGTCTACCAATTCTGGGAAACCTGATTGAGTGGCTTGACAAGTTAACAGGAGGAATCTTTGTTTTAATTGGAGCCTTCGCTATCTGGTTTTGTATTCAAGGTTTGGAGATTGTTGGACGTTTCAATTTGTATTTTGAAGGCGCGGCAGAGAATCTTCTTTACAAGCAAAATCGCAAGCGCTACGAATCGCCAGCAAACAATAATCCTGGCACGAAAAAAGCTTACAAAATGGTCAATCAGGAAACGGTAACAATACTCAGATGGCTCTCTTTGTTTGGATTTGTCGCTTACCTTGTTGATGCTTACGCAATGCATCTGACTCGTCCCTGGATTGATAATCTCGGTAATCCTTTGTGGATAAATGTTATCTGGAATGGTTTAGCCGTGGTGGGTATTGAGTTTGCTTTAATCCTCTACAGAGGATACAAGGCAGTGACATTATCCAATTCCGAAAAGACTGATAAAGACCGTAGATTCAACTAGTAGGTAGGCTTCAAGAACAAACGTAAGGGCATCAAGCAGATGCCCTTTTAAATAGGAGGAACTATGTACGACTTTCAGAATAATCTCGAACCAGGAAACCCAGACGGACATACTGTTTTGAGATATTTAATTGAATCAAAACAAATGCCTTTAGAGGTAGCAATTGAGCAGGTTTACAAAACTGTCAATAAGTTTGCACAAGGATACCGCTCTGATCAGAAAAAGCTGATAACTGGAATGGTTGCTACTGGTGTTTTGAGTCTGCCTGTTTTCTTCCCGTTTGGTATTAGCTCACTACTAATTGCTGGGGCAATTGGTGCATCGGCATTTACTTGGCAGGAACTGGGCACTATGAGAGACCGGCTCAAGCCTGAATATGCAGTTCTCAAAAATTCGGTGCTGTTAGAACAATTTATTAAATGGTTAGCGCAGGAGCTGAAGGCTCGCAGGAAAACTGATTTTGCTGCTGATTCAACTAGTTTTCAATCAGATGCTCTCAACACAACTAACATCGTCGCAGCCTATGAACACACGGTCTTTGCTATCACAAATGGCGAACACTTAGAAAACAACGCCTCAGACCCAGTTCTCGCGCTATTTGTCCTCAAGCTTAGGCAGCACAGTAATCACTTGCCTGAGTGGGTGATGGGAGCTTTTAGGCAGCTAGAACAGGCTGAAGCTCAACGTTCCAACGACATGAATCAAGCTAGTGCTTATATGTGGGGGCAGCATATTCCTGTCGGACGCCCACTAAATACGCTGCCTATTACTGATGCTCCTGCTTCTATAAAGGAGGGTGAGCAGCGCCTGGGAAAGCCCGTAGAGATTGACCCAGCAACAGATGAAACAGGGCGAATGATTCTTGATGCCCTTGTCGTAACGAGACGAAGCACTCTCTTCATAGGCGATACAGGGGCTGGAAAGTCGGTTACTCAAGCTTATCTGTTAAATAAATTATTTGAGCAGCACCCTGACGCTGATGCGTGGGCATTATCTCAGAAAGCTGATTCCTTCTGTGGGTTGGCAGAGAAGGGACGGGTGACACTGTTCGATCCAACCGAACCAAAACAGGCTTTAACGCTAATCACCAACATCTGGAGAATTTACGACAAGCGCCGTAGACTTTCAGAAAGCGATCGCCCTGACTTATCCCCTGTGAGGCTTATCCTTGCAGATTGGCTCAGTATCAATCAGGCACTTGAAGATTTAAGCCGAGAAGAACCAGTTAAAGGTTCTAGGTATCTGACAAAACTCGCAGACATCATCTACAACGGGCGTGAGCTAAACGTTTGTCTGTTAGTTGACTTGCAAAGCTATAACCTCGCGGCTGTAGGACTGAAAGCAGATCGTAATAGCCGAAGAAACTTTAACCTAATCGGTTTAGGTAACTACTCAGTTGATGAATTGGGCATGGTTAACGAGAGTTACGGTGTGCTGAACAACTTGATAGGCGATCGCTATATTGTGGCTGACGAATCAGAACGCGCAGTTCTGAATGCCACATTTAAGAATCTGCAACCCATCAGCAAAGCAAAGTGTCGCCCCATCATTTTTAGTGGGCTATCGCCTGCACAGTTAGCACTTTTACCTGATTTGAGGGAATTCAAATCAAGGAAGATTACTACCGCAAAACAGCCAGCAACTGCCGCTGAAAAAGCGAGTGCCACTCTAAAAAACACCAATGATTTGACAGTTTCTGATGTTTTAGCTGATAGCCTTAATGAGCCACTGAAGACCATCTATTTATTCATTAAAGAGCGTGCAGACTGGGTAACAGTTCGCGATATTCAGCGCAAAGATTTTGCAGTTTTAAAACACAAAAATAGCGAACAAATTCATCAGTGCCTAGGGCTACTTGCTGATAGCGGATATGGTGAGATCGATGAGGAAGGTAAGGCACACTCCTCTGTCAGGTTCAAAGCTAATTAGCTATCAGGAGGGCTGTCAGGTACGACCCGACAAGCCTGACAGCCACCTGACAACCCTACCCGACAACTTACCTGACAGATTTACCTGACAACCCGACAAGACGCCTGACAACTTACCTGACAGATTTTTTGAGGGTAAATATAGAGGTATTTGTTAAGAACAAAAAACCTAGCGTAACTGCTAGGTTTTTGTTTAGAGATTCTTCCTTATTGTGTTCAAGTTTTAAGTTGACGGCGAGTCTGGACGATTCAATTGAATTTGGAGCGCGTGTTGCTTCTGTTGAGCTTCAATAGCCGCTCTTTGTGACATTGACTGCTGGGTATAGAAACTATCTATTGAATTGCAGATTAGATACCCACCTTCATCAACAGCCTCCGAAAATTCCTCGAAAAACTCTTCTATAAAATTTTGCCAAAAACCTTCGGGGAACGATTCTTTCCATTCCTCAAACTTCAACGCAAAAGACCACGGCTTTCTCTGATTCTCGGCTTTATATGCTTCTCTACCTTTTTTATTCTTAACTGCTTGACTTGGCGTCATCGTCCCGTCTAAAACCCTCTTCTGAATTTCCTCGTCAGTTAAGTAAATATGATCTCCATCGCCCCCCATGATCTTGTTCCGCGCCCACTTATAGGCCCAGTTAAAAGCAGCACGAGCAGCTAGCTTGGATGCGGAATTTAGGACTGATGCAGCTTTTTGGGAGATTTCCTCTAGGGCTTCCTCTCCAAACTCCTTGAGGGCGTGAATTGCCAGGGCCTCGTTGAACATGAATAGGACGGAACCCCCCACAGCTCCAGTCAGTAGCCATCCCAAAGTCCCCCCCAAAGCTCCGCCCAAAACTCCCCCAAAAGAATCCCAGGAAGCCTGTAGAGACTTGTCCATCGCCTCGTCCGATTGATTCCAATCAAAAGTCCAGATAAATTGGCGCGCAGCACAAACAAATCCCCAAATCGTTGAAAGCCCCCAAGAGATTGCTCCAAAAATGGCTTTTATTGCAAACCCAGCGAAACCGCCTGCCAAGTCCTTAAGCCACCCTAAAACACCCCCCTCTTGGGATTGCATCGACTTGTATTGATTCAAGGCGATTCGCTTAATACCCCCTGGTGTAACTTTTGTTCGGTTAGCCCTGGATGCTAGTTGTCCCCAATCTATGTCGGCAGCTGGCATGGCTTAATCTCCTTTAGGCTGCTGCTTGTCCAGCCGAATAACTCTTGGTCGATTCCCGTAAGGCTCACCGTAGGGATTAGCACTATCGTCGATACCTGGCAAAGAGATATACCCTTGCTCGAAGTCCTGGATGGCTTTGTCCAGCATATCCTCTAAGTCCTTCTTGAGAGTTTCGTCCTGCTTCTCTTTATTCTTTTTAAGCTCTCTAACAATCTTGGCAATTCCTGCGGCGGCAGTGGTCGAGTCAGTAAGGTTAATTCCCCTTCGAGTGTGTACTCCCTTAATGATTGCAGCAGCCTCTAGTAGCTTTGCCAAGTCGTGTTTGTATGTCTGCTTTTTGTCATCAAAAACCGTAACCGTTATAGGATGTTCTGTCTCTTTTAAAGTTTCATCTAGCCTATCTTTCCCAGGGGTGAATGTTAACCTAATATTCTCCTGGCTTTCCTTGGTTTTAAATCCAAAGAAGTCAATTAAAGTGCCAGATTTACTATTTGTATCTGCGCCCATTTGTCTTAATGCAGCTAATTCGTACAGGATGCGACTTAGCATATTAATTGCCGTTTCACTGTTGATTGAGCTGGTTATGCCAAGCCCAGCTAGCTCTGAAATACCTTCGGCAACGTTGAATATTTTTATTCCCTTTGGTTGTTCTCCAGGGGTCGTTGGATCTGAATCCTTTATCTCAATGGGAATCTCAAACTCCCCGAATAGTTCATCTACTGTTAGAAATAGATGTCGAATGAACTCTTGGGTATTGTTTATCTGTTTCTTTTCCGGTGGCAGTAAGGAACTTAGCCATCCTTCTGATTGCTTTATTAAAGATTTTGGAAGAGAGAATGGGTAGTCGTTAGCACCCAGTCTTTTCTCTGTATTTTTAACCCTTTGTAAAATCTCTCTTAGCAAGGCATCGTTGTTTTGGTCTTTATTACTAGAACAGCAGGTCATACAACATTCTTCCTCTTTTTTCTTTTTCCTGAAATTAATAGGCGGATTTTTGCGCCAAGGATTATTTAAATCATCAACTTTATAGCACCAAGCCACCTGGTATTCAATCACGTCAACTCTATTGAGATTCTGTGTGCTTGTAACTATTTTTTCGGATTTATAATCTCCCTCTGAAAAGATGTCTCCAAAGCGCCCATGCCGGATAAAGCTATCTGGTTGATTTCCTGTTGGTCCCGTACTCAACTCTGATTCTCTATAGTCCCACCCATTGCTTCCATATTGTTGCCGATAAGTTTGTTGTTGGGGATGTATAAATTTTCTGACTTCAAGAGTTTCAGAGCGATTTATTTTGTTGCGTTCGCTCACGGAAGTAACTTTTAATTTGGTTCCTGCCTCAACAAAGGCTGGAAGAGAAGTTGGATAAAGCGGCGGTTTCGTAACTAAACTTTTTCCTGGATAAGTTATATCTTCAACAGAGTTTTCCTCTGTATGGGAAAATCCATACCATTTTTCATAATTCCTATCAAACTCAGACCCTTTTGAGAGCCGGCGAGAAAATATCACGGCAATTACTCGATCGTCTGGCAAAAAACCAGAAGGAGCTTTGAATGGTGGAGGGTTGTACCCATCCAAATCCGTTGGTGGTGGCGCTGGCTGCTTTGGTGGCTCTGGGTCTCTCCGACATTCTCCAGGTCGCCTGTAATGCAGTCCGTGCTCTGGCAATTGCAGCCACGTCACTGCTGCGGAGACGCTCACATCCACCCCACACTCGTGGACGGTGGCGCTAACTTTGATACCCAAAAATTCACTAGTAAAAGGGCTGTTAAATTTCTCATTCCCATGCTCATCCTGCGTCCAAAATCGATGCCTCGATGGTGGGGGCGAATGATAAAAGCCCTGCGGACCTAATGGAATGCTGCCTTCAGGTCGAGGGATATTTGGCTTCCAACTAGCCTTCGCTTCAAATCCTATCGATGGGCTAAGAGCTTTTTTTAATCCCTTGGCTCCTTTGCCTGCAGCACTTATTTCTGAGTCGTAAAGAGAAATTTCTTGGTTTTGAAAATCTACGTTCATCTCATGTATGTTCTAGGTTCGTTGAAATCTTGATATATCCCTTGAAGACCTTTGTAGTCCAAATAATTGATGCGTTTTGAGAACATCATGTAGCGAGTTTTCCAAAACTCGTATTCAATTTTTGTGGGATTGTTAATCGGGCATGAGAATTGTCTTTCACAATTTGTAATTACTGTTAGCCCCCCTATCTTGGAAGCAAAATTAAAGTATTTCATAAAACAACATTATAGGTTTCCGATCCAGTAACAGAAGTTCCTGCTGCACTGGCTCTTGCCCAGACTTCTCCCGTATTCCCAGTAGGCAGATTGATTGTTCCATTTGCTGGTATTGTCCCTTCTGTCACCGCGAAGTTTTGAGTATAGCTATAGGAAACCGTGTTTGCTGTTGAACCATTCCTTATAGAACCGCTTTTTCTGCCAACTCTAGCAGCAAGAATTTGTGTCGCTACGGTTCCAACAAGTCTATTCTGTTCAAATCCATAGCCAACGACTTGTTGGACAGTTGCCCCTGTTAGTAATAAAGGAGGGTCTTCGTTGACAACACAATTTCCTTGCTGCGCCCAAGTGCCTTTTAAAGTTAAAATGTCGGTATTTTTGGGTAATCCCCAACCAACATCTTCAAAGGATATTCCTAACCTACCCTGTTTACCCAATCCTTCAAAAATATCGGTGGTTAACATATTTAAAATGTTGTAGTTAACATAGGGTACTCCACTGTTATTTAAGATTGAAAAAAAATCTCCTCTAGCCCAAGAAAGCTCGCTAGTGAGACTTTCATTTGCCCAGATTACTCCTTGGTATCTTGGGGATTTCCACTGAAGTTGAAGTGTCTTAGCTAACTGTTCAGCCTCCGTATCCTCAATCGTATAGTTAGGTAGGTTTATTTCTGGAAGACTGTTAGGCTTTATTTCTACTTTTAAAATAAGTTTTGAAAGTATAGCTCTTGTGTTGCATTCCAGGAAAGAATATTTTCTTCTTTGCTCAACATCACTAGGATTGTTGGCTAAAAGAACGGTTGGAGCTGATGTGGCTATTATTTGCCGATCAATCTTGAATTCATCATAAAAAGGAACAACTTGCACTCCCATGCTTTTACCTTTAACTGCTTACAATAATATTGTAAGCAATTCTTATGAATCATATGCCAAATCAAGAAGGGGAAATAATTCTCAGTGGAACTTACGAGCAATTGTCTACTCAGCTTTTCCAGATGAAAGCTATTCAGCAAATAGTTAAATGGTACGGAGCAAATGATGATAACCCCTCCATAATCTCAAGGTCTGGAGGGATAAAAAGAGATGGCAAGGTTGCCTTGTTACTCTACTTTTTGGAGGAGCGCCCAAAATCATCAAAGGATGTTTTTGTTGACAAAAGTAGGAAGGTCTCTGGTACTATCACGATGCGGTTAATGGAACTGGAATCACCTACAAGAAAGAATGAAATAGTTTACACCAGAGAGCAGTTTGTTCCTTTAGGGGAAAAAGTCAAAGCACAATTAGCTACCCCACCAGTAATTTGGAATAAAGGAAAGAAGTTATATTCTTATTGTGATTGGAAGAGAGGACTGCAATTCCAATTGCTATCAAAAGATGAAGCTTCGGCTCGCACTGTGATCAATGCGTGCCTAGATGTAAGGGGGTACACTTTTAACCAGGAATTTTTTAACTTGGTTGAGAACAAAGCAGAGAATATTCGGTATCCAGAGTCTCGTGACTCAATCATGTTGCTAGGGAAGAAAAAATATTTCAAAAATGAGCGCCCTGTGGTATCTGTGAAATTTCAATGGGCAAAACTGTACTTCCCTACGATTGACGAGCATTTTCTTCTCTATTCAAGTAACATTAGTCCATCTAACCTCGGTGAAGCTATTGTTTCAGTCTAGAAAATATTGCAGAAGGGTTAAACCCCTTTGCAATATTTTCTGAAAACTCTATTGCAATAAACTTTTATAAACAGCTAAGTTTAATTCATCTTAACTTCTTATTTTTATGGATGCGACAAAGATTCCTGCTGCAAATCAAAGTTCATTAAATCTTCCTCATGAAATGGTCAAACTTCTGAAGACTATCTCTCAGAAAGAACAATCCCCGGACAAACCTAGGGGGGGTGTTTCTTATCGGTATGAAGGGGATTTCTTTACTGGAACATTTACCTTTCCGATTGAACGCATCGAAACACCTGACGGCGAATTGGTCAAAATTGTCAATTTTGTTGAATAAGGTGTAATACTAAACAGCTTAGTTTCAATAATCAACAGTTAATTCAAGAATCCATAACTTATGCCAAGAGACCCAGCGACAGGGATATATACCCCCTTAAACCCAAGAGATCCCAAAAAAGTGCAATTCGTGACTTTACCTATTTTGGTGGGAGCGGGGAAAAGTCGAACAGTTTCAGTCAGAGCTGATATTGCGGACTATTTCAATATGACCTCCGCGACAACAGCTCAATCTGGGGGTTTCGTAGAAAAGCAAAAATCTAGGACAGCGAGAGCGGTCTATGCATCTCTCTTGGACACGACGCCGGTTGATAGCCAGGGAACAACCACTAACAAATTCCTTCTTCCTGGAAGGGTGGGGGGCAAGGGCAAAGGAAAAATAATAGTTGTGCCAACGGAGCTCAGAACACCGAGAGGCAGTATTCGTACCTGCCGAATCAGTTTTCCTTCTATCGCAAATTTGGCAGCCATTAGCAACTTCTTAGCTGTTAACTGCAAGGCTCATGTCCCAACCTATTTCATTACCATGTCTGGTGTAAAGCGAGCGGTAGGGCTTTTGCCAGCAGGCAAAGATCCTAATCCTGATCTGAACGATCCGCTAGGACTATTATCATCGTGATGAAGAATGAAGCTTTCTAACGACCTGAATTGGCAGGTTATTTGGCAGGGAACTTGGAGCGTTGATTACCTCTTAGAGACACAGGAACTCAGTAGATACATCCCACTGAAGCAACTAGAAGTCCAAACGGTTAGTCCGATAGTCTCAATCGACATTGTTTCTCTCAAAGAGGTTCGCCCCACTTGGAGAATTGGGGGATGGGTAGAAATTTATTCTAAAATCCTTGAGAACAAAAATCACCGACTGGAAGATAGAAAGCCAATTAGATTAAACTCTGCGAACCTGTACCATTTCAAAACTTTCAACTTACCAATTCCTTATGTTCTGCAATTAAATTTTCCTTTTTGGTTAGAAGTATTGCGTTTAAAAGTGCAGTGCTATATCGACCAAAGTGGCAGATACCTTGATGAAAACATCAGTGATTTGGCTGAGGAGATTAGCGGCAAAAATTACACTCTTCAGAGAGTGACTTACGCCAGAAATTCAGAAGATCCTAGCCTTGTTGACTCGATTTTTACCGTCGATGTGCCGATGGAAAGATATCGAATTGGCAGGTTTCGGGAAATAGATACAGGTAAGTTTTTGCCTGATCCAATCATCAAAATGAACCCGTATTTGCTGATACTCACTTTTACGAGTGATAGTCCAGTTCCTTCTGGAAAAATATCAGTTGATATTGGTTTATGAATTGACATATCTTTTGTTGTTGTGTATTACTTCGTTTGTTATTATGGGACGGGATAAAGCTTACGCATCGATTGATTTCACTGAAGTTGAGCCACTTCTTGTCAGAAGTTCTGGGGGCTCCCAGCCGCAAGCTGCTGTTGCCTGGTCGGAGCTTCAATCCGCAATTGCAAATTTTGTTGATGAAGCTGTGATGGAACGGGCGATAGCTTCATTATTCTGTGACGCCCCACTTGTTGGTGGGGTGACAGACCAGCGGCTAGTTGAAAATGAACAGTACTTTTATACTCGCTTTGAATTGGATTTGCCCGTTTTAACAGGCATTCCTGCATGGCAGACAACTCGCTTAACGGATGATGGACTTTTAGACGCTCACGGTTGGCGACACCCAGCCTATTACGACTTCAAAGTAGTTTCTCCAGGTGTGGTTGCTGTTGAATTCCGTAGCGCCTCTGCTAATCCTGTTATCCCTGACGGGCAATTCACTCTGATTGTGCAGCGCCGACCCACACAGCCAGCCTTGCCAAATCAAAGCCAGTTATTGTCGAACAATTCTAGTTACGCCTTCCCCAATGGCGCCAGCATCACTATCAACGACGACTGGACTATTAGCCCTCGAATGGCAAACGGGACAGCTCAGGAACAACAAGGCGTATTTCTTCCAGACACCGTAAAAGCCAGCGCCACGGGCTTCATGGCTCAACTTTCGGATGGGCAGTTTGTTCGATATACACTAACAAATGACGCTGTATCGCTACCTCCTAGTATCTCCTCACACGGAGAACACTGGAATTTTTAAAAGCAAATTAGCGGCTCTACTTTTTAGAGCCGTTTCCTCTTATGAAAACCTTAAAAATACTGATAGTAGACAGCGATATACACCAACAGCAATTACACAAGACATTGCTGGAGCGGAGAGGATATATCTGTGACTGCGTGGTCTTTCTTGAGTCTGCTATTCAGTCTTTAAAACTTTTCAAGTATGACTTGATCATCTCTGAAACTGTGTTGCCCGATGGAGATGGAATTCAGCTAAAAAACGAGGTAACGAAGCTGTTTGGATACGTGCCAATTATTTTTACTGCTAGTAAATTGAATGAAAATTTATTGAAGCCAGCAAAAGGAAGATCACTAATTTCTTATTTGGCAAAACCAGTATCTACAGATGCCCTTTTCTCTTCAATAAAATCAGCCCTAGAATTATCTGCCAAATTGAATGCCCCCCAAGAAATCCCTTCAATTGCAAAACTGAAAGTCATTGATGGAACTTTACTTAAACTGGGGCAAGAAGTCAAAGAAGTTTGTCTGAGCAAAACGGTTACATTGGGACGAAGAACCTCTGATACTTATTGTGATTACCAAATCGATGACCGCAGCGTATCTCGTCACCACGCGACATTTGTCAGAATATTTTTTGATAAGTTAATTGAGGGGAGCAAAGATTGTTTCAATCTTTGGGACGGAGAAATAAATGGGCAAAAATCTGCAAATGGATGCAAAGTTAATGGCAGAAGAATTATTTGCCAAGAACTTAAGCACGGGGATATAGTAACAATCCCAGGCTTAACAGTGGAATATTTATCTTTAGGGAAAGAGGGCTGTTTGATTGACGAAAATGCAACCCTTACTTAAGAAAGATTATCTCTGTAACGCCTTGATTCTTATTTTGATAGGCGCAGGGATTTACTTTTTCATTGACCAAGCGATTGAGAAAACCCTAGAAGGAAGATTAAAAAATCTTTTTGAATATTTGGGATATCTTTCTGCTCCAATTGGATTGATATCATATTTCTTGAAAGAGGTAAATCTAAAAAATGAGTCTTTACAGAAAGAACTCAAAGAGTTAAGAGAGAGTACTTTTGTCGAGATAAGCCAGCTAAAAATTATGGCTGAGTTCTCCTATCGATTTGGTCAGCAAGCCGCTGATATCCAAAATCTTAAAGAGCAGGTAAAGAGGCTAAAAGAATATGAGTAATATGAGCAAAGAAATCAGGTTAGACGTACCCTATTTATCTCAATTGGACAACAGCTACCGACCCTACGGCACCTGTAACACGACAAGCTTGGCGATGTGCATGGCGTACTTTGGACATCAAAAGATCGATGTCCACGGGAATCAACTAGAGGACGAATTAACCGACTATTGTTTTGAACACAAATTAAGTAGACATTCCCCACACGATTTAAAGGTTGTCCTTGAAAGATATGGATACAAGGACGATTTTCAAGAGGATGCCAAATGGGAAGATGTGAAGAGCTGGCTAAAAGCTGGTAGACCTTGCATCACTCACGGCTGGTTCACTCGCGATGGTCACATTATTGTGATCATTGGCTTTAACGACCAAGGATTCGTCGTTCACGACCCCTATGGGGAATACTGGGAAAGCGGCTATGATACAACGGTTAGCGGCGCTGGCTTAGTTTATTCTTATGGGCTGATGCGCCGAGTATGCGGGCATGATGGCGATCTGTGGATTCATTATGTAAGTAAATAATGTTAGAAAAACTACTTTTTAGAATTAATACCCGTTCTTCTGTAGTAATAATTTTGTCTGTTGGGGCTGTTATTTTAGCCGTCAAAGACCCTGCTTTTCGCCCCAGCTTTGGAAATATCGTGAGTGCTGGTGTAGGCGGATACTTAGCACTTTCTATTCCTAAGAAAGAATAATAAAGTGTTATAGCTTTGAGTATAAAATAACAGAAAATAGCGGCGTAATCGGTGAAAAATAACCTCTTGGTTAAGCTCACCGAAAGAAGATTCCCTATCGCAGGAAGTCTTCTTTGTATATAAACGTTCTTATAGTTCAGGTACAGCTAGGTCATTATTAATCCCTGCGTAGTGATTGTAAATTGTTCCAGAGCTATTCCCTACCCATGAAGCCACATCTTTTGCATCAATTCCGGCTTCTAAGCAGAGTGTAATGAACGTGTGTCTCATGGCGTAAGGTTTTTTATAAGGAATACTTAGAGATTTTAAAACTTTTCTCCATCCCCTATTACTAAAATTGTGAAAATCAATAAGGTTTCCCTGTGGGCTAGGAAAAACATACCCCTGTAATTCAACTTCAGTTTTGACATCTCTGACCCTGTGTAGGAGGTTCAGTACTTGAGTGTTGATAGGAAATTTCCTTTTGGACTGCGTTTTTAGTCCAGCTTTTACAGATAGTCCTTCTAAAGATTCTGTCGCTGCTTGCTCAAAGGTTATTATTTTAAAATCTTTTGATATGTTCGACCATTCTAAAGCGATCGCTTCAGATGGTCTACATCCAGTAAGAAATAAAAACTCTACAAAAGTTGTATACCAACAATAATCTCGATTTTCCCTAAACGCCGAGATTATTTGATCACGTTCTTCGACTGTAAAGAAATCAATTCTTTTATAGTCTGCTCGACGCAACTTAATTTCTTGAGGCATCCCTTTAAATGGGTTTGAAGGAATTAGCTCAGATCTCACAGCCCACTCACAGCAAGCGGACAATTTTGTTAAGTACCTTTTTGTAGCATTTGAAGAATACTTGCTTATTATAAAATCTCGAATTTTTACAGCATCATTTAAAGATTTGGTTGGTAGGGAAGCTATCAAGTTTCTGGTTTTTTCGTAGTCGGTAGCCAAGCTTGATTGACTTAATGAAGGTCTTTTAAAAACAGTGAATCGCTGCCACAGTTCGATTAAGGAAAGCTCTTCTACCTGAACGAGGGTTTGTCCAGCGAGAGGGCTTTTGCTCACCTCTGGAGCCTCGTAGCGATAGAAGCGGTATTTGCTCAATGTGGGGTCAAACTGCCCGGATATTATATCGAGTTCGATTTGCCGAGCTTTCATTTCAGCAGACCTTCTATGGTCTGGACCGTCTGGCAGCTCCAAGGAGATGTAGTACTGCTTCCCGTTTGTATAAAGCTGCCGAGGCAGTCTTAGCCGCAGCCGACCCCGGACGACCTCAATACCAACAGATCCTTTCTGACGACGAACCATGTCTTTTTAGTTGAACATCAAAACGATCGTCACCTGATAGTCAAAAGATAGTCAAGTGATAGTCATGACTTGGCACGAACCGAGACGTGCTAAGTCATAACTACACTTTTATAAAGTTTTTGACGCCCTCGGTAGGATTTGAACCTACGACCAAGGGATTAGAAATCCCCTAGAAAGGGAGTTCATCCAGAGAGTCAGGAACTTGATCGAAGTAGCTGCGCCACAAACTGCTGGGCGCTTTTATTCGGAGACAAGGCGGCTGAAAGAAAACCTCAATCTGACGAATAGTAGCCGTCCTGTCTTCTCCGTAAAAGTTGTGGCATTCCCACCGAAGAAAGCCAGGATGAATCTGAACCGTAACCTGACGACTATCATCTCTCGTCACAGCCCATAGAAAAAATCTCCAGGACGAGTACTGCCACCATTTTTTAACGCGATGCATCTTTCCCTCCTTAAGTCTTGGTGTAACAGAAAACAGATTATCTGCCGCACAGATCGTCATCAGTAAGTTCTTCCAGGACTTGCTCTATTGTTTCCTCGCTCAGGTCGTCAATGTTATCTTCCAGCCAGTCCGTAGGGCTGTAGATATTTTTGTCAAACTTTTCGACAAAGTAGCCAGAGAGCCTCATGTCCGACTCGAAGCAATCAACGATTGTCTCTGAGTTTATGAGGGGAATTAGTTTTCTAAGCTTTTCTCTTTTAAGACTTTTTGGCAAGACAAAAACTCCCTCTTCCTATACAGGAAAACATTCATCCCTCATTCGACACCTTTCTTTTTATCTTCATAAATCCAGCTACCTGCATCTCCTCAATGGTGTAAGTGATAATTTCTTCCGTGTCCCAGGTTATTTCATATTTTTCTATGCCGTTCCTGAATCGGCGAACCTTAGACACCCGTCCGCGACGACTACCTGTCTTAGTCGAAATCTTGTCAGAAAAAACAAGTGATTGTATGGGTTCTGTTATCTCACCCTCCCCAGTCACAATCAAGTATCGGTGGGGGACGTAGTGAAAATCTCCACCGTCCACAAACTGAAGGCGACAGACGCCGCTACCGATCAGGTCAATGACTCCTTGTCTTCCATTTAAGGGTTCAAGGCTGGGAATATCTGCACAAACTTTTGCTAATTTGCCTATTTGTATTTCGGCAAAAGCGCAATCTTTTTTTCCAGAAACACGATCGGGTTTTTCAGAAACACGATCGGGTTTTTCAGAAACACGATC
>DALYIW010000115.1:0-18091 GCA_031970155.1 Coleofasciculaceae cyanobacterium CTOTU46601
CGCAAATTTCCGGTTAAACCGCCATTTGTAGGGGTGAACGGCCGTTCACCCCTACGATATGTGGTGTCCATGTGTAAGTCCTGTTTTAGGTTACCCGCCGCAATACGTCAAACTTCAACAGATACACCAGAGTTCGGGACAGATAGACTACAGAACCAAGATCAGAACTAGCAAAGCGTTGCAGAATTTCTTTGACACTTAAAGAACCTGCTGACGCGATCGCATCTAGCACGGCATCAATGATACTATTGGGCGATCGCTTGTCTGCTCCGAAGTTCGTCATCCAAGTGCTGCGAAGTACTTGTAACTTTTCAGGAGTTGCCATCGAACCCAAACCCAAAACCATATCCTGACTCAAGCTGTCAGTAGGATAGTGAGTTAACAGTCGAAACGGGTCATCACACAGAGGATAAGGAGATTTTCCTGGAGTCACAGGTGCTGATGTTGTCGCTTTAGCCCGTATTTCGGCTAATTCTTGCCAAAGGTTTTCATAGGCACCAATCACGACCGACCAATCATAGATTTCACGGGCACGTTGCCGACCATTCTCTCCCAAACGCTGACGAAGTTCTGGCTGGGTAAACAAAGTGATTAATGCTTGGGTACAGGCGTCAACATCTACTGCCGTCATCAAGCTGATATGACCGATATAGGTGCTGTAGTTCAGGCTGTCATCATGATAATTAGCCGCGAAATCCAAACCGCTTCCTGGAGGTGGCATTAAGGTAGGAATCCGAAAACCATCTACTTCGTGGCGCACCGTATCCTTATAGCCATTCCAATCCGCTACCACTACCGGAAGACCAGATGCCATCGCCTCAATTGGGGTTAGCCCAAAGGTTTCCTGAATATTGTCAGCAAGGGATACAAAAATATCCGCCACAGACCTGATACCAGACCAGACGCCCTCGCGAATCGCCGGTAGCTGTCCATCGATAAAAATATGATTGACCGTGGGACTAAAAAGATGAGCCGTGTTTTTGAAAGCAGACTCCTGTTGCTGGTCTTCAAACCAACCAGCCTGAATTAGATGCACCTTAGCATTGGTAGCTTGGGCGGCCTGTTCTACTGCTAGATACATGGGTATGGGATGGGCTTTGGCATGGAAAATCAGCCGACCAACAAACAAAACCACGATGTCATCAGAACCAATTCCCAGTTGTTGGCGTAGCCGAGTTCGGATTTCCTTGGCTTCTTGACCTTGGGGGAAAGCGTCACAATCGACCCCTAGGGGAATTACTGGTAACTTAATCGGGATGGCGGGTTTAGCACCAAGGCGCACAGCCAAGTAATCTGCCCAAGTCTCTAGTAGCTGTTCAATCAGAGTTTTACCAACGCTGGAAGTACAGATGACGGCATCCCACGGCTGGACGGGTGCAATGAGTAAGTCACCTATACCTGTCATTGCTCCTTTACTCACTAGAGTGTGGATAACACCGCAAATACTGTATGCCTGCTGGTTTGTGTAACGCCGTTGCCAAGCCTGTTCGCCAATCAGCGGGTCGGGTCTGTAGAGAGTACCTACTTCTGCTAGGGCTAAGGGATTGCTACTGGGAACCCAACGAATGTGACGCGAGTTTGATAGCCAGGGGTGAACCCTTTGTGTAAAGTCTTCAAATGCAGTTTTCTCGTTGGTGCAACAATATAGAGATTCTGCTTTGCCATAACGCGCTAAGGCTCTGAGGAATCCCTCTCCCGCCGATTGACGCCCCATTATGCGCTGACCGCTAGTGTTGAACCCTTCTGGTTGATAAAGAATTGCTGCTGTTTTCATCAAAAACCTCGTTAGAAACCCTGCGGTTTTACGCCAGGGAGGAAAACCGGTAGGCAGGTTGTAGCGGTTTTCATGCCAGCGGAGTACAGGGATGGTAAGGGCACGGCAGTGCCCATTGGTGTCAACTTAAGGTGAAACTCAAGCGTGGTAAACATTTCCCATCAATGCCCACAGGCTGTAAGCCTGGGGCTACACAAACGAAGTCCGCCTGGCCTACGGCTCGCTTCGCTAACGCGGACTGAATTTCTAGCCTGCGTAGGCAGGCTTTGTTTGTTTAGCCGCGACTTCCAGTCGTTAGGGCTTAAGTTGACACCAGTGGGCAGTGCCTTAGCCCCTACCCCGTACCTCAGACAATTGAAAACCACTATAAAATCGACCAGTTTTGCTGAATCATAACGCGATCGCAAATTTCCTCAGGCAAGAACCAGTCAACTCATGTTGGCTAGGTAGCTATAGTACTTATCGCTGTTGAGTTGGCTATTTATGCCAGAAGTCTGCTCATCCTTTCACTCATTGGGCAATCTGACGCATATAGCTACTCCACAACTGAGCAGCTTGACCACTACTCCCTCTAGTTGGAGCGGGTTTATCATTACCTAACCAAATCCCCGTGGCTATCTGGCGGCTGGGAATATAGCCAATGAACCAGAGGTCTTTGTAATCGTTTGTAGTGCCCGTCTTACCCGCCTCTCCCAGTCCGAGAGACGCCGCACGTCCTGTGCCGCTTTGCACGACGCCGCGCAGCATGGAAGTCATGGTGTCGGCTACGGCTGGTTGTAGCACTTGCCTATTCATCCCAGAATCTTGTTTGTCTGAGTAAATGACTCGGCAAGTCTGGCGATTTTTAAAATCCTTGCAGTCACTACTATCGAGAATTCGTTTAATGGCATGGGCACGGTTAAAAACGCCGTTATTGGCTAAGGTAGCAAAGGCCCCAGTCATTTGTAGGACAGTGGCTTCACTTTGACCTAGCACTAACCCAGGGACAGGAACAAGTTTAGAGGTGATGCCTAGACGTTGAGCCATCTGCACCACACTATCTAGACCGACATCCTGTGCAACTCGTAGAGCGATCGCATTTTCCGACTGAGCCAAACCAGTCGCCATACTCACACCACCTCCACCAGAACGCTCACAGCCCCGAAACTGTTGACCTTTCCAGACTAGAGGCGCACAGGAATAACCTTTTCCTGGTGAGATTCCCTTCTCAATGGCAGAGGCGTAGGCAAAGATTTTGAAGGTAGACCCTGGCTGTCGGAGACCCTGAGTCGCTCGATTAAACTGGCTTTTCTGATAATCTACACCACCGACGAGAGCAAGGACTTCACCTGTACTCGTATCAAGGGTAACCATAGCTCCTTGAGAGAATCCCGAAGCAGACCCTTGTGTGTACACAACACTACGTAGAGCTGTATCTGCCTTAGCTTGAGTCTGAAGATTTAGAGCTGTTTCGACAATAAAGTTACCTTCTTGTGCCAACCCTTCACCCAGTAATTCACGTAGTTCATCAAAAACGTAGTTGTAGAAGTAGGGGGCTTTGGTGCTAGAGAGGAATTGACGGGCTTTAGGGCTAACTTCTATGCGCGATCGCCGTGCTTGGTTAGCCTCCGTATCGCTAATCATCCCTGCTGCCCTCATGCGAGTGATCACGCGATCGCGATATTGCAGTGCCGTATTATAGTCCTGAATCGGGTTAATCCGATTGGGTGCTGGCAAAATCGCTACCAACGTCGCGGCTTCTGAGAGGGTTAAATCCTTCGCTGATTTGTCGAAATAAAACTGGGCCGCATCTTCAAACCCGTACGCCTCAACCCCTAAGTAGATGCGGTTTAAATAGGTCTTTAAAATCTCGTCCTTACTGTAGAACGTCTCTAGCTTTAGGGCGACCACTGCCTCCCGAATTTTTCTTCCGGCATTATCTTCTCTCCCTACATAGCCAGTGAACAGACTTCGAGCCACCTGCTGCGTTATGGTGCTAGCCCCTTGACGAATCGCTCCGCCCTGGAAATTGGTCACCAACGCCCGCAAAATGCCATAAGGGTCTACTCCAAAGTGCCAGTAATATCGGCTGTCTTCTGAGGCCACCAGTGCCTTAGGTAGATAGGGAGAAAAGTCTGATAATCGCTTGAGTTCTCGGTGAGCGGTTGTACGGGGTTGCCGCAGAGGTGTCTGGTCATCTGAATAAACAATGACTGGCCCCTGAACGCCTAATGGTAAGGGTCGCACGGGCACTTTTAGCCACTCAATACAAATCGCCAATACCAACAAGGCGGTCAATCCTCCAGCCCCGTAGAGTCCGTAACGGATGGCAAGGATGTACCACGGTGGTGGATCGACGTACTGAAGTCGCACGGCTGCGGCTAGTTCCGGTGGTCCAATGGTGAGGACGTCACCGTGGCGCAGAACCAGGGACGAAAGGCGGCGTTTTCCTCGGTAAATCCCGTTGGTGGAGTTTTCGTCTTTGATGAGGAAGTCTCTCTGACGCCGCCCATAACGTTCTAGGGACAGATGAAGCTGACTGACTACTGGGTTGCGGACGACGATATCACAGGATTTGGAGCTGCGTCCTAATAAATAGCGATCGCCCAGCAGCGGATAGACGTCAGCTTTATCGGCACCAGCATCTTGCACCCAGAGTTCTGGTACTCTGGCATTAGGCTTGAGCTTTAGTGCCTGAAAGTTAACTTTCGCGTGAATTGTCTGTACCGCCTGAGTCAGCTGCCCAAGCAGAGTTTTCGGCGGTTGTGGTGGTTGAGGAGAACTCATTTTTTAGCGGGAAGCTGTTGGCGGGTGTAGCTCTGGAATTATTTTACTCGCAACCTTTATGAAGGCGTTTTTGGTTGCAGTTTGTAAACATGCGATTGATTTTCAGAACTTACGCATGGACACCACATATAGTAGGGGTGAACGGCCGTTCACCCCTACAAGTAGCGGTTTAACCGGAAATTTGCGTAAGTCCTGATTTTGTTTTTTTTATGCTGTGCCCTTTGCGCTGACGCTCTTGAGCGTCGCGATCGCACCCAGATCGGCAAACCACTATGATAAATCACAAGAAGCGGACTCAAGCCCATTCCCAGCGATGCATGGGAAAGTCCTTCCGCCCACCGAATAGTTATTTGGATCAGCACAAACAACAAATAACCAACAACAAACAACCATTCATAGAACAACAGTAAATATTGACCCCTTAGGTAGATTGTCTTCTACAAATATTTTTCCACCATGAGCTTCTACTACCATTTTGCAAAACGCCAAACCTAAGCCTAGTTGAGAGACTCCTTGCATCAGTTTGCCTACTTCATATTTGTCGAAGATACGTTGCTTTAGTTCTTCACTAATTCCATAGCCCTGATCGACAAACCGTATTATTACCTGATCTGACCCTGGAAGAACAGCCGAAGAAGCAAGAGAAGAGTTCTTGAACGAGATATTACTAGAAGTACTTCCTGAGAGATTATCTTGGGTTTCTGCTCCGGCTATTCTTTGTTCCAGATAATCAACTTTTACAGTAATCGTACTGTTTTTAGGAGAAAATTTATACGCATTTGAGAGTAAGTTATCGATGAGGCGACGTATCAAATTTGCATCGACGCATACTCTTGATCTGGTTTCTGGTAACTGACTCGTTAACTGAATATTTTTTGATTGAGCAACGCTCTTGAATTCTGACAAAATTTCTGTTATTAAATCATTAAAATCGATACATGATCGATTCAGTAACATTTTTCCTGATTGCATCTTTGCCTGAATCAACAAGTCGTTGATCATTGAATTGAGTTGGCGTCCTGCTGAAGCAATCAGTTCAACAGTCCTAATGTCCTCCTCTTCTAATTCGCTATCATCAAGCAGAAAGCTGCTACTGGCGATAATTCGTGTTAGCGGGTTTCTCAAGTCATGTACGATCATATTAGAGAGGTCTTCTCTCAGGGTAAGCGTTGCTTGTAAAGCATCGTACTGATTCTTGATCCGCAGCATAGAGCGAACACGGGCACGTAGTTCAACGCCATTTACAGGTTTAGTCAAAAAATCATCGGCACCTGCGTCAAGCGATCGCGCTAGATCTTCTTTAGAACTGAGTGCCGTCACCATGATAATGGGAATGTGTTTCCAGTTGACATCGGTCTTGATTCTACGGCAAACTTCTATCCCATCCATCTGTGGCATCATTACATCTAGTAAAATGACATCAGGTTTGATGTTCTCTAAACGATTCAATGCTTCAATACCACTAGAGGCATAAGTTAAGTCGTATCCTTCTCGATACAGTTGCGCTTCGATAACATCAAACCCCATCGGTTCATCATCAACAACGAAGATAGAATTTTTTTCATTCATATTTAATTATTAATTATTGATTGCTAATTGTTTCTGGCTAATTACTAATGGTTCATAAAAAAATCCTTGGAATTGAAATTTATACTAACTCTTAGCCACTAGCTACTGGATTAATATATTGAGTAATTAAATTCGTTAGTTTTTTCAGGCCAACTGGCTTTGTTAGGTAATCCGTTGCACCTGCGCCTAGACATCTTTCTCTATCTCCTGGCATTGCTAGTGCTGTCAATGCAATAATCGGCAGGGTAGCGAGGTTAGCTTCTGCACGAATCAAACGAGTTGCTTCTAAACCATCCATCTCAGGCATTTGAATATCCATCAAGATTAGATCTGGCTTTTGCTGCTTGGCTATCTCAACAGCTTCTAAACCATTCCTCGCTAAACTCACCCGAAACTCATGAAGCTGCAAGTATTCTACTAAGGTAGAAATGTTGGCTTCGTTATCTTCTGCTAGTAAAATCAGGGGGGGCTGTTGCGGCTCTTGGGGCATGACAACTAGAGCGCTTTGACTATCATGCTGGGGCACATTAGAAAAAATTTTACCTAAGGCTGATTGTAATCCCTGACGATTGAAGGGTTTGAGCAGGTATTCTGATGCTCCTAAAGCCAAAGCGTGCGATCGCTCATCCACCACCGACACCACTAACACCGGGATATCCTGCGTCGCTGGGTTGGCTTTCAACTCTTGCAGCACTTCCCAACCTGAAATATTAGGCAGCAAGAGATCCAAGATAATCACATCTGGTTTAAATTTTAACGCGGCTTGAACTGTACCTTCACCACAAGGATGAATGTAAGCAGCAGTACCCTGTTCAGCCAGGTAACGAGCCACCTGCTTAGCCGCCGTCTCTGAGTCTTCAACAATTAAGGCTTGGTGAATGTCTAGCAATTGAACAAGCGCCTGTTCTCTGTCTAGAGAGCTTTCCTCCATCTGCGATGACTTTTGCCAAGGCAGGGTGACGGTAAATTCACTGCCGTTTCCTGGCTCACTTTCGAGAGAAACACTGCCACCATGCAATTCTACAATTCGCCGTACCAATGCCAAACCTAAACCCGTTCCTGCATATCGGCGGGAGAGACTGCTATCGAGTTGGACAAACGGTTTAAACAGTTTATTGATATTTTCTGGAGCAATCCCAATACCCGTATCAATTACCTTGAAGTGTAAAACTTCATCTTCTGTGTCAGCTTCAACATTCAGCCAGATTTCGCCGCCATCTGGAGTAAACTTCACCGCATTGCTTAATAGATTAATCAAAACTTGGCGCATACGGCGTTCATCTACTACAATCTCTCCGGCGCTTGAGGTATTTCGTTCTAGCGCTGACTCTCTTTTCGTCGCTACCGCTGCTCCATCCGGAATCTCTAGGTTAACACTATCTCCTATCTTGAAATTAAGTTGAATTTGTTTGTAATGCGCTTGTTGTTTGACAAAAGTCAAACTTGCCTGACAAAGCTCTTCTATGGAAACTGGAGCCATTTGCAGCTCCATTTTTCCGGATTCGATCTTGGAGAGGTCAAGTATGTCATTAATTAGATCGAGCAAGTGTTTGCCACTTTGTTCAATCGTTGCTAGAGACTTGTGCTGCTTAGGAGTTAATGAACCATACACCTCTTCTTGTAATGCTTCTGAAAGACCTAAAATCGCATTGAGAGGGGTTCGTAATTCGTGACTCATGCTAGCTAGAAACTCATCCTTGAGGCGCGTAGCTCTAGCTAACTCAGCATTAGCAAGACTGATTCTTTCACTGCTTTTTTGCAGTTGCTCTTCTGCTTTTTTGCGTTCGGTGATGTCATAGACTAAGGTACAAGACCATAACATCTGACCGCTTTCATCTAATACTGGGCTTGTGGATATATAAGTCCACACAAGTTGACCATCTTTTGTCTTTAATTTAACTTCATGTTTTTCAGCTTTTCCTTGTTTTTGACGCTCGATATAAGAGTTAGCACTCTGGTAATCTGTCTCACTAATGAAGTCTAAAAATGGACGCCCCAGCATTTCATTCTCGGTGTAGTTAAGCAGTTTTGCCATAGCCTGATTGACATAAATTGTCTTGGCTTCACTATCAACTACCCAAATTCCTTCCTCAGCTAGTTCGACGATTTGCTGGTATCGCGTCTCACTTTCTACAGCACGACGTTCAAGGCTTTTATTAAGTCTAATAATCTCTTCTTCTGCAAGCTTTCGAGCGGTAATATCGCGAGTCACACTAAGAACACCAATCACTTGGTCGTTTTCATTAAGCAATTGCACAGCATGAGACTCTAGCCATCGACGAGTTCCTTTAAGTGCAATAATTTCAAACTCTAGTACACCAGGTTCTCCCAAAAGTGCTCGTTGATTGAGTGCGATAAAATCCTCACGATACTCAGGTGCGACGCTCGCATATACACTCTTCCCAAGTACTTGCTGTAGGCTATCTGCTTCAATCATGGCTAGACCAGCAGCGTTCATATCTAGTACTGTACCGTCTGGTGCTATTAACTTCACACACTCTGGTTCTGCATCAATGATGGTTCTCCACTGTCTTTCCCTGGCTGCTAAGGCGGCGTTTGAGACTTGCAGGGCTGCTTCTGCCTTTTGACGTTCTATCTGGGAACGTAAAGCTGTAACTCCGTAGGCGAGGTCATTTGCTAATTCTGTGAGTAACTTGACCTCTTCTTCGTTAAAGGCATCCGGTTGCACGGAGTAGATATTTAATGAACCTAGAGGTTGCTCGTCGAGGATTAACGGTAGGCTAATCGAGGCCGCATAACCTCGCTGGGTTCCGGCATTAAGCCAAGGAGCGTAAGTTTCGTCATTTAAGATGTTTTGGCTGATGTAGGGTTGACCAGTCCGAATTACTGTACCTACAGGACCGCGCCCCTGTTGTGTATCAGACCAAGCAATTTCTAAGGAATTGAGATAACCTTCTGGGAAGCCAAATTCAGCCACTGGACGCACGGTTTTAGCTTCATCTTGTTCGGCAAAACCAATCCACGCTGAGTGGTAGCCGCCATATTCCACAATAATTCGGCAAATATTATCCAGTAAGGCGGATTCTTCGGTTGCACGTACTAAGATTTGGTTGCATTCACTGAGGGTTCTGAGTGAGCGGTTAAGTAAATTAAGTTTTTGTTCTGACTGCTTGCGCTTGGTGATGTCGCGAATTACAACTTGATCGGCCAGTTCATTTTGATAGTTAAAGGGAATGGCGGCTACTTCTGCATGAAACATTGTTCCATCCAACCGAAACCACTTTTCTTCGATGAGGGGTACTGCGTTCCTGTCTTCTCGGAGTTGTCGTATTCGTTCTTGGACAATTTCTCGATTCTCTGGGTGCAGCAAGTCAAATATAGATTTTCCGATGAGTTCTTCTGCGGTAGTTGCACCAAAGAGCTTCATTGTTGCGGGGTTAACCAGGCTAAACTTGTCCTGTGTTTGGATAAAAATTCCATAGGGGCATAATTCCACCAATTGGCGGTAGCGTTCTTCACTCTCGCGCAGTTGCTCCTGTGCCTGTTTGTAATCGGTAATGTCTTGACTCACCACCATTCCTGCAATGATTTCGCCACGTTCATTCCTAAGGGGAACACCATTGATTTGGAAAAAGCGATCGCCATAAGAAATTTCATCAGTTACCACTGTTCCTGCCAGAACTCGTCGATGAAGTGGCTCAATCGTTGCACAAAATTCTGGCGGCCATACTTCCCAAATCGTTTTGCCTTCTAATTGTTTTCTGGATAACCCCTCTGTCCTGAAGGCGGCTCCATCTGCAACTAGGTAGCGTAGTTCATGATTAACTAGGATGACTGCACCCTTGGGAAAGTGTTCGATTAACAAGCGATATCGAGCTTCACTTTCTCGTAATTTGCGATCGCGCTCTCTCAATTTCCGCTCCACACGGTTGAGTAGACAAGCGGCGAACAGCGAACCAATCATCCCAATCCCTGCCGAAACCCCTAAGACAATCCAAGTTAATTGTTGCTGTTGCTTTAAGGTTTTGTCTCGCTTGGTTTGTAGGCGTTCTTCTTCTGCTATGAATTGATCGATTTGCGCTCGTGTCCTATCCATCATCTGCTTGCCTTCAAGCAGAGAGGACTCTAGTTGTGGTGACTCAGTGACGTTTTGAAGACGGGTATTTGCAAGTATAATGTTGTATTGTAGCGTTTTTTCTCTTGCTTTTACTAGCGTTTGAATTTGCTGGAGTCGTTGAGCTTGTATTGGATTATCAGCGACTAATTGCTTGAGTTTCTTGATGGAATTAGGGATGGCTACTTGAGAAGATTGATAAGGTTCCAGGAATTCTGGACGACGCACAAGAATATATCCCCGAACTCCCGTTTCGGCATCCAGCAGAGCTGTAAGTAGGCGTTTGCCTTCTAGGCGGACTTGCTGAGTATGTTGCACCCAATATTCAGCTTGTGCGGTCTTAATTTGCAACCCGCCAAAGGCTAACAATGAGCTGATCAGACAAGTAACTGGAATGGCAAGGATAAACAGCCCTCGCTGCTGAATTAACAAATTGAGCCAGGGAGATTGCCGATATCGGGTCGAATCAGGATTCATTATGCAGGATGCGTCTGATACACAAATAGCTCACTTGGGTGGAAGTGTGACATGGCGTGACTACTTAATCGTTAATAGTAGAATAGCCCTTGATGCTGACAATGAGCGATTTATTGGTATGGCGACAGAAGACAACTTATAGAATTTTTATAGTTGCCCTTATTGATAATTTAAGCTAAACTCCCAAAAAACCAGGGTGATTTAGATTACATGCCCATATATTTAGCCATAGTGCTTTTCAGCTTTTTTAGACTAATTGGCTTACTCATATAATCATTTGCGCCTGCTGCTATACATCGTTCTCGGTCTCCTGGCATCGCCAGGGCTGTCAAAGCAATAATTGTAATGGTGGCAAGGTCAGCTTCTGCACGAATTTGCTGTATTGCTTCTAAGCCGTCCATTTCTGGCATCTGAATATCCATTAAAATAAAATCCGGCTTTTGCTGCTTGGCTATTTCGACGGCTTCAATGCCATTTCTGGCTACGCTGAGCCTAAATCCTTGGATTTGCAAGTAATCCATCATTGTAGAAAGATTAGCTTCGTTGTCCTCTGCCAGTAGAATCAGAGGGGACTGTTGTTCAATTGAAGCTTTCATCTCTACAGGGGAAGCCGAGTTAAGCGGGAACGAAGCTCCTTCACTATTGGGACTCGATGCGGGTAAAATTCGGGCCAGAGCAAACTGCAACTGTTGGCGAGAGATGGGTTTGAGTAGAGACTCAGATGCTCCTAAGGATAAGGCACGCGATCGCTCATCCACTACTGATACAATCAACACTGGAATATTATGGGTTTGAGGGTTCGCTTTGAGTTGAACCAGAACCTCCCAGCCAGATAGATTAGGCAGCAAAATATCCAGAATAATCACATCTGGCTGATAGTTTAGCGCCGCTTCGAGTGCACCTTCGCCATGAGGATAAATCTCGACAGCCGCATCGAGTTCAGTCATATAGCGAGCAATTTGTTTAGCAGCAGGCTGAGTGTCTTCAATAATTAAAGCCCTGCGAATAGTCGGTATTTCCAGCTCAAGCTGTTCTCTGTGTCTAGAATTTGACGTTATCAGATCGGAGTCCTTCCAAGGAAGAATAATGGTGAATCGACTGCCTTTACCTAACTCACTCTCTACAGAAACGCTACCATCGTGTAATTCTACCAATCGTCGCACTAGTGCCAAGCCCAAACCCGTACCCGCATAGCGGCGAGAAAGACTGCTATCTAACTGCACAAACGGTTTAAACAACTTATCGAGGTTTTCTTGAGCAATCCCAATTCCCGTATCACTGACGCTCAACTGTATAGTTTCACTGTCTGAGTTTGCTTCAACTTCTAGCCATACCTCGCCGCCTTCTGGGGTAAACTTCACTGCATTGCTCAACAAATTCACTAAAGCTTGCCGAATGCGGCGTTCATCGACTTCAATTTCATCCAATTTCGATGTGTTTCTCTCTAAAGATTGACTATCAACAATCTTGGAGTTGAGCTTGATATTTTTCTGATGTGCCTGCTGTTTAACCAAAGTTAAGCTCGACTCACACAGACTTTCTAGAGAAACCGGGGCAAGTTGAAGCTCCATTTTCCCAGATTCAATCTTCGAGAGATCCAAAATTTCATTAATGAGTTCAAGCAAGTGCCTACCACTTTGCTCAATTGTGACGAGTGACTTGCGCTGCCTCTGTGTTAGTTCGCCATACACCTCTTCCTGTAAGGCTTCGGAAAGACCGAGAATCGCATTGAGAGGCGTTCGTAATTCGTGACTCATGCCCGCTAGAAATTCATCTTTAAGGCGCGTTGCTCTAGCTAATTCAGCATTGGCTAGACTGATGCTGGCGCTACTTCGGCGCAGTTGTTCTTCGGCTTGTTTGCGACTGGTGATGTCATAAACTAAGACACAAGACCATAGCATCTGCCCATTCTCATCCAGTGCTGGACTAGCAGACAGATAAGTCCACAAGTCTTGACCTGACGAAGTTTTTAACTTCATTTCGCATTTTTCAACTTGGTTGTGGCTGCCAAAGTCGATGAGAGAACAACATGCCTTCTGTGTTGCTGAACTGATAAAGTCAGAAATCGGACGCCCCAACATTTCTGACTCGGTGTAGCCCAGCTTTCTAGTTAATGCCTGATTGACATAAGTTGTCTTCGCGTCAGAGTCAATGACCCAAATTCCTTCCTCTGATAGTTCGACGATTTGCTGGTATCGCGTTTCACTTTCACGGGCACGGCGTTCTAGGGTTTCATTGAGTCTTCTAATTTCCTCTTCTGCTTGCTTGAGGCGAGTGATATCCGCAGCTACGCAGGTAATTCCGATAATTTCTCCAGAGAGATTACGCAATGGTTCTACTGTTAAATCGTAGTAACGAATTTCTCCGTCTACGGTAATGAACACCTCTTGCCGTGCCCTGACACCAGTTTCGAGAACTTGACGCTTGATTACTGTCAGCTGTTGAGCTTCCTCAGCAGTGAACATGTCATCGTCAAGTTTCCCCAAAAACGCCTCAAGGTTCAACTCAGAGGGGGTGTTATAAAGCCAGGTGTAGCGTAATTCGGTGTCTTGATTAAAGACAGTAGTGGGTGAATTTTGAAGAGCAGCTCGAAAGCGCTCCTCGCTTTGTTGCAGTGCTAATTCGGTCAAGTGGCGATCGCTAATTTCGCGTTGCAATTGCTCGTTAGCTTGCTGTAACTCAGCGGTGCGTTCCTCTACTTTTTGCTCTAGCTGTTCAAGAGTTTGTTGAAGCGCTTGTTCTGCGCGATTTCGTTGCTGATCAAGCTTGCCAAGGGCGCGTGCGTTCCACCAAACTGAAACTCCTAAAATCACAACGCTGACAATGCTAAAGAGGCATATTCCCATTTCAGCACTGTAAATTTGCCGACGGTAACCTAATAAGATGAGCCAGCCCACAACTGGCAAGATAATAATAGTTGTTGGTAACAGACGTTGAGCCATGAGTCCGCCAGCATGAGTGCTGGTAACAACCGCCATTAACCCTTGGTCTGGACGGGCCAACAGAATGCCCAAGCTTAACATAAGGAAGGCTATAGCTGTATGTATCGCCATTCCTGTAATGGAGCCAACGGTGTAAAAGTGAGCGTTGCCATAGACATAGCCCAACAAACCTAGAAAGCCAATCAAGAAAGCTGCTATTGCCAAAAATTGAGCTTGTAGATAGTTCGGGCGGCGTCTACTCAATAACAGTAAGCTCAAGCCAAGTAAGCAAAAATTCAACGCGCTGTTAGGAGCTATTCGACCAGGGATAGGCGTTGCTGCGTTTTGGATATCCTTGAACAGAAGTTGGTCGATGCCGAGGTTTATGTTAAAGCCATACTGAATTAGGGTTGCTAAACCAATTAGAAATACAACCAGGGCACAAGCTTGGACAGCGCGACGCCTCATGAGAGTTGTTGGTTGCCAATGCCACAGTCTTAGAGATGCTCCCCCCAAGATGAAACAGATAGCAGTATTGGCTTTCATGGTCACCAGCCCAGGAAAAACGCTCTTGAGGGCTGCTAAGTCAAATATCCAACCCAGGATAACGACACCGCCAATCAGGGCGACGATAACACTGGCTTTTCTGGAACAGGACTGGAGTGAAGCTGTGAGAGTTGACAACTGCTGACTCTTATGGATTTGATGAACATTCATAGACTTTTCAGCTTCACGTTGACTCTTGTTAATTCCGCCTAAATCAGCAACTTTTATGATCTTCTGGAGCTAATATAACTAGGCAGTGATAAAAAAAGCTATGACGACTTATATGGAGTTAATAACATCAACTAAATTAGCTTGTAATAATAACTTAAAGAAAATTTAATAATTTAGATTTTCTGGATTAAATCATGCGTTTTACTGTGAAAACCAAAATTTAAAGTAGAGTCAGTTGTGTTTAGCGATCGCGGCAAGCACTCCTTTTAAACTAAGCAACAACTTAACTACACTTACACGGGTAGCGGGTAACTATTATCTACATTGGCTTATACCCACATCCATTTTTTTCTAGATTAGGACATACGCTTTCTTGAGCTGTGAACCACCATCTGTAGGGGCGTACAGCTATAAGTCCCTACCCGTTTGTCGTGTCTGTGCCTAAGTTCTGTAGATGTTTCTTCGGTAACATATGTTTCTTAATTAGCGGTTAAGACAATTAAAAATAAAATGTATCTCAATATTGTCTGTAAGGCAGGCATCTAATCTGAAAATAGGGAGTCGGGAGTTGGGAGTCGGGAGTTGGGGAAGAAATATTTTCATACCTTCGTTGTGCGCTCGTTGTGCGCTCCCGGTTCATGGTGTCTAATCTGAAAATAGTAAGGGACGCTCTCGGAAGCTCCCAAAGGCAGGGGGAGAAAAATTTTCAATCCTTCTTTGTGAGTGACAACTCATGGGCGTCTAACTTACATAGGAGATAATCTACTTTGTTAAAATCCCTGAGGTGCGATGCAACCCACGACAACAACTCAACTTGTCTTTTTCTCGGACTTGACAGCAGGGACGCCACAAGTCTACTTCTTTAAAAGGTGGGTTAGTAGACAGTTTCCCATTGGTGTCAACTTAAGCCCAAAGGCTGGAAGCATTGGGCTACACAAGCTCTCGTCCGCCTGCGCGGACTAAATATAAAGCATCCTTCCAATTGATTTAATTTTCTCAAATGGTTACGAATATGGATTCTGTTGATTATGCCTACCCAGTCCTGAGCGCTTACTCAAGTATGGCAATAACTAAAATAGGGCGAAGAAGCATAGGAAACTTGTAAAGCCTTAATTCGGTCGCTTTGAGGAACATTAAATAACAGCTCCACTCACATCACAGTGAAATCAATCATTATGAAATTTCAGCTCAACTGGTCTGGTAGCAGGGCATCTCGGAATTTTCTAAGCAAACAACTGGTAGTTTCGGGACGCCCACTCAAAGCAATGAGACAGAGCGCTGTCTGTACGCTCTTAGTTGCTCTCTCTTGGGGAATCGCTGTACCAGCAAGAGCTGCTGAACGCCTAACTCTGCGATTAGGACCATTTGAGCAATCTGTCGCACTTAAAGATTTAGAAAACTTTGCGACTACTGGCGAGTTGTCACCAGCGCTCAAACCCTTCGGTATGGTGCTAACACCACAGGTGCGGCAGTTGCTCACCAAGCACCTACAAATTGACCCCAACATGACAGAGAAATTCATTAATGACCTACTCCGTTCATCTGATGGGGCACGCTTACTTGACACAATTGCCAAGGCTCTCCCCAATAGCACCATAGAGGAATTACAGGGAGCGCTATTTTTGGCAGCAAGGCAGGCTAAAGGTCTTTCGGTGCTGAGTTTCTTGCGGGCTTACCCGGAACAGAACATTACAGTAGATGCGTCTTCAGCAGTGGCGATCGCATTCCAGCTCAACGCTTCTTATTGGAAGAGCATTGCGATCGGTCCGATGCTAGAGCAAGAATTGACAGTTGCTGATGGAGCCACATTCCGCCCTAACTTTGACCCAGCCACCCGTGGCCCTCACTTTGTTCGGGAAGACACTGTAGTCTTACAAGACAAACAGCGACGGCGCACTATACCTGTAGATCTCTTCTGGGGAAGGAAGACAGAAGGGCCACTAGTCGTGTTTTCTCACGGATTTGGTTCTGACCGCAAGTTCTTAAACTACCTTGCACGTCATCTGGCTTCCTACGGATTTACTGTTGCCTCTCTAGAGCATCCGGGCAGCAACTATACCTGGCTTAATGGTGTCTCCCTTGGCGGCAACCCAGGCGATTTATTAGCAGCCTCGGAGTTTATTGACCGCCCCAAAGATATTAGCTTTTTACTAGACCGATTCGCTCAACTCAATGAGGACTTCGGTCCTTTGCAAGGCAAACTGAATACTAAACAAGTTAGTGTTATCGGTCACTCTCTAGGGGGATACACCGCCTTAGCTTTAGCAGGAGGTGAGCTGAACTTAAAGGAATTGCGGCAGTTTTGTAAAAATCGCAGTCCCATCGGGCGATCGCCAGCCGACTGGTTTCAGTGTTCAGCGGCTGACTTACCAGGTGATAGAGTGCAGCTACGCGATCGACGAGTGGTACAGGCGATCGCCCTCAACCCCATGACAGGGCTGTTGTTTGGCACCAAAGGGTTAGCTCAGGTGACTATTCCCACTCTAGTATTGACTAGTACAGAAGATGCGATCGCACCGTCACTAGACCATCAACTACGCCCATTTGCCCAATTGCGTAGTCCGAAATACCTACTCTCAGCCATTGGTGCTACTCACTTGAGTGTGACTGATCGCGCCAATCTCAACGAGGCTCTAGCTCACAGCACTCTTGTTAAAGAACACATCGGCAAAGAAGCTGATTCTCTGCGGTTACTCGTCCGGGGTACAAGTTTAGCTTTCCTCAAACAGCTAACACCAGAGGCCAATACCTACACATCATTTTTGACCCCTGCCTACGCTCAATCTCTCTCTACGCCGAAAATGGCTTTACGAATGAGCAAAGAATTACCATCAACAATGGCAACTTGGTTTCAAGTTTTAGCCATTGGCAATCAGCAAATTGCGATACGCCTGCCTAGCATCAACGACATCTCTATCAGTGCTATTAAATCCTTTTTCTTACCCTCCACAAAAATGCTGACACAGGCCGATAGTTGCACCGATCAGCTAAATCAAGTCTTTACAGACCTGCTCAATGAGTACGATTTATCTTCTAGGGATATCAGTTAATTTTGGTTGTTTGTTGTTTGTTGTTTGTTGTTTGTTGTTTGTAAAGAGCATAAATAACCAATGAAAAATGATTTGGGTTGTTGGTTGTTGGGTGTTTGCAAAGAACATATAGCGGCTCTCAGACTCATGAAATAACACAAGAGTTTCTTCTGTTAGGGTACAATTATGACTGATAAATTTAAGGTGTACCTCACAGCTACGAGAAAGGCTATAAACAACCAACAACCAACAACCAACAACCAACAACCAACAACCAACAACCAACAACAAAATCCCCCGACGGCAAAAATCGGAGGATTAATTAATCAGTGTCTTCTTCAATCAGCGTCGGCTAAATTCGACAAAATCTTGTTTAATCGTGATGTCATAGCCTTCAAAAAAGTCTTGTCCTAGTAAGCCCATTTCTCTGGAGGCTGGTGCGATCGCCACTAGCACCTTTTTCATAATGCGCCCATCTATTTCCATCGACTTGACATAAGCAACAGGTAATTGCACAACCGACCCGTCGGCAACTGTTCCATTGGTCACTCCTATCGGTTGCAATCGCAAAGCAGAAGCCATTGGTAGAGTGATCAGAGTACCTGTAGCCCCAGTATCTAAAAGCATTTCAAATTTTTGATTGCCATTAAAAGTGACTTCAACTACGGGTGTTCCACCTCTTAAGCGTTTGATTGGCGCTTTGAAAAAAGCTTTGTTTTCAGCTGGAGGAGAAACTTCCTTAGCTTGGGCACCTAAATTTGCT
>DALYIW010000115.1:18101-22991 GCA_031970155.1 Coleofasciculaceae cyanobacterium CTOTU46601
AAGAGGCGGTTTTGCTTTGGGGGGAGGAGCGGCTTTTTTTTGGGCTGTAGCGAGATAGCGTTGGTATATAGGGAGCTTTTGTTTGGCGCTTGCCTGGTTAGGACTGGAGGCGGGTAACGTTTTCAACAAGTTAATTGCCTGTTGCCAACGCTTGGCAACTAGCTTCCAATCATCTTGACAAACAGCAGATTGACTGATGCTAAGAGCACCACTGGCAATATCAACCGCTTGTGTATAAGTGTCAGATGTGGTGGAGGGGTTTTGCTTGGCCGACGACACCGTTGGCTTCACGGCTGGCTTCGGGCGACGTGGCGGCACAGGACTGGGGGAAGTTTGAGATGTAGGAACTTGGCGAGCCTGTTGATTCGGGGGATTGCTAGGGGTATCACTGTTACAGGCGACACTACCCAACGCTAAAATACCTGATAAAGCAATCCAGGTGCCAGTTTTGTTAGAAGGTTTCCACATGATTAAGAGTGTTGTGCGGAGCGAGCGGAGAGCTTAGTTTCTCAACTCTTATCTCTTTGGCTAAGAAGATGTCAATCACAAGCTCCAGTTATCAGTTAAAGGGGAAAGCTCATTTCGATCTGGCTCACTTTGTCTAAATGCTATATCTGCTCTGGTTTGACGGGGGATTCTCAGGCTCCTACCATTTGCTCGATTGAGCGATAGGATAGTTCCGTGAGGAAAAAATCTAGACAGCCAAAAATCTTTGAATTACATCCTGACTCAACTCGCTAGTGGCTCCAGATGCGACAATGCCGCCTTTTTGCATAGCGTAGTACTTATCAGCTTGGCGGACAAAATGCAGATGTTGCTCAATTAACAAGACAGAAATACCAGTAGATTCAATGATGCGGCGAACTGCGGCTTCGATTTCTAAAATGATTGAGGGTTGGATGCCTTCGGTAGGTTCGTCAAGAACCAGTAATTGAGGGCGTCCCATTAAAGCGCGTGCGATCGCCAGTTGTTGTTGTTGTCCCCCACTCAAGTCACCGCCCATGCGAGACAACATCGATTTTAAAACCGGAAACAGCCCAAAGATTTCCTCTGGAATTTCTGGATTACCACTTCTGCCACTGCGACGCGCCTCTAAACCTAGCAACAGATTTTCCTTCACCGTTAAACGGGGAATAATCTCGCGCCCTTGGGGAACATAACCAATCCCTAATTTTGCTCGTTGATCAGGTGATTTACTCGTAATTGATTCACCAGCAAAAGTAATAGTACCAGTGCGAGGTTTAAGTAACCCCATAATTGTTTTCAGCAAGGTGGTTTTACCTACACCATTACGCCCAATCAAGCAAACCATCTGCCCTGCTGGCACACTTAAATCAACATTCCAGAGAATGTGACTCTCCCCGTAGTAAACATTCAGTCCAGAGACTTGCAGCATTGGCGGTGTAGAAGCATTGGCTTCTGAGGTGTTAGCGAAACTTTCTGAAGGAATAATTTTGTTGATTTTACTCATTACATTTCAGCTTTAAATAAGCCTAATTAAATCCAATAGTTTTTATTTTTTAGCCCTCATAATCTAGAAGGAAATTTTGAACTATGATTCAACAGATTCCTTTTCGAGGTTTTCCTGTGGGCTTCCCAGATATACCTCAATCACACGCGGATTATTTTGAACGTCTTCAATACTGCCCTCACACAATACTGACCCCTCATGCAGTACTGTTACTTTTCGAGCAATCTGACGGACAAATTCCATATCATGTTCAATGACCAAAATCGAATGACTTTCTGCTAGAGCTAAAAGTAACTCTCCAACATTTTCCGTCTCTTCATCTGTTAAACCAGCAACGGGTTCATCTACCAGTAATAAATCGGGCGACTGAGCAACTAACATTCCAATTTCAAGGCGTTGCTTTTCTCCATGAGACAGCAACGCAGCGGGTAAAGCTGCCTTAACTGTTAAGCCAATCGTTTCGAGTAAACCGGATACTGTGCTACGTTCAGATGTCGAAGAACGCTTAAATAGAGTAGCAAAGACATTTTTGTGCCGATTACAAGCAAGCTCTAAGTTTTCGCGGACTGTCAAGTTAAGGTAAACACGAGGGGTCTGAAATTTACGACCAATTCCTAAAAGGGCTATCTGATGTTCAGACAAGCGTCGCACATTTCGCCCTTTAAACAGCACTCGCCCTTGTTTTGGCTGTACTTTTCCAGTAATTACGTCCAAAAAGGTAGTTTTGCCAGCACCATTGGGGCCAATTACTACCCGCAACTCTCCAGCATCCATACTAAAGTTCAGGTTGTTGAGTGCTTTAAAGCCGTCAAAACTAACTGTTACGTTTTCAGTTTCTAAAATTTTTTCCTTCACGCCACAGCTCCAGATTTTAGGTTTTGGATTTTGGATTTAAAATGTGAAATCCCAAGTTGGGCAAGTTTTACTCATTGGCTCCTAGATTTTCTCGTTCCTGCTGTACTTCTGGGTCTTCTTCTAGGCTGGGGTAGGTAAAGACTTGCTTGGGGCGTCCTAATCTTGTCAGTCGTTCGATACCTTGCGATCGCAACCAGCCCACTATCCCATCAGGTAACACCGTCACGACAATTAAGAACAGTGCCCCTTGGAAAAATAGCCAAATTTCAGGGAATTTCTCACTTAAAAAACTCTTGGCAAAATTTACCCCTATTGCCCCTAATACCGCTCCTACTAAGGTGGCACGACCTCCTACCGCGACCCAAATCACCATCTCAATTGAAAAAGCAATATCCATCGCTTTAGGTGAAATGATGCCAGTTTGCAGGGTATACATTGCCCCAGCAATACCCGCAAGCGCGGCCGAAATTGCAAATACTAAGACTTTAAAACCCGTAGGATTGTAGCCTGTAAATCGTACTCGGCTTTCATCATCACGAATTGCAATCAACAGGTTGCCAAAGCGTCCAATAGTAAGCCAGCGCGAAAGAGCATAGACGGCTACTAGAAACAATACGGTGAAAGTGTAGAAGACAAACTGCGTCTGAGGTGCATTTACATCTGCTCCTAGCAGAGTTTTGTAGTTTGTTAAACCATTTGTGCCGTTGAAGAGTTTCTGTTGACCGTTGAAGAAGTTGAAAAAGACAATAGTTGCGGCTTGAGTGAGGATGGAAAAATAGACTCCTCGAATCCGATTACGGAATACTAGGTAGCCTAATATTGCTCCTAATAGAGAGGGAATTACAATCACAGCAATGGCGGCAAGACCAAAAGAATTAAACGGTTGCCAAAACCAGGGCAGTTTATCAACGCCATAGAGGTTCATGAATTCCGGCAGACGCCCCGCTTCTATCGGCGCTAATTGCAGATGCATGGCTAGAGCATAACCGCCAAGAGCAAAGAAGATGCCATGACCAAGACTTAATAGCCCTGTGTATCCCCAGATTAAATCAATGCCCAGGGCGGCGATCGCTAATGCCAAAAATCGCCCCAACTGGTTGAGGCGAACACTGGGTAGGACAGCTGGCATGAGAAAAATTAGCAAAAGTGCGATCGCAACAACAACCCCCACCTCGATCAGCTGTAACCGACGCCGATGTTGTCGCTCAATCCTTGGATTTCCTATTACAGAATCAGATGTCATAACAGCTGCGCTATTACTTTCTATTTCAATTGGTGCTTGGAAGCGGCATTCTATGCATCAACACGACCTTTTTGGGGAAAAATTCCTCCAGGTCGTACTTGAAGAAAGGCAATAATCAGAGCAAATACCATGACTTTTGCCATGCTGGTTGTAGCAAAGAAGGTAAAGAAATCAGCTAGCGGTTTTACTGGAGTCAGCATGAGAGCTAGGGTACCAGAACCGATGAGGTAGTCAGTTGTACCGATCGCGATCGCGGCAACAATACTACCCACCAATTTGCCAACTCCACCTACCACCACAACCATGAACGTATTTACGATATAGTTCTGTCCCGTATTTGGCCCGACAGAACCCAGCAAACTCACTGCACACCCAGCCACCCCAGCCAAGCCAGAACCAATGGCAAACGTGATAGCATCAACTTTGGCTGTAGGAATCCCTAGACAAGCACTCATAGTACGGTTCTGCGTTACAGCCCGAATCCGCAATCCCCAAGCCGAACGTTGTAAAAACAGGTAAACACCAGCCACACAAAGGATGGTTAACCCGATGATGAATAGCCGTGTGTAGGGCATTTGAAAGCCTAAGACTGGCAAACCACCCTGCAACCATTTAGGTGCTGTGACATCTACATTCTGAGCGCCAAACCAAGGCTGAGTAACTGCTAGTTTGTAAGTTTGTCCCAAGAATACCCCAGTGGCAATAGCAATGCCCAGTGACAACGGTAACATTACTGCTACTACCCACTTGTGAATGCGCTCATTATCTGGGCGTCGAGACAAAATCCACAACGCCCCAAAAAATAGCAGAGAAAACAGAGCGATTCCAATGATTAGCACCCAGTTCACGCTACGCACAAACTGTTGCAAAATCAAGCTTACACCCCAAGTTGCCAGTAGCGTCTCCAAGGGGCGTCCATAGAGAAACCGAATCACCCCTCGCTCCAAAATCAATCCCATCACAGCAGCAACGAGGAATGCTAACGGCAGAGCAAAAAAGATATAGATTGGAACCCACTGCTCTCCCAGCTGTTTGAAGCCATTTTGGACTATAAAAGTCGTATAGGCTCCCAACATCATCAACTCGCCGTGAGCCATATTAATTACGCCCATCAGCCCAAAGACAATAGCTAATCCCAGTGCTGCTATTAATAAAACAGCGCCAATGCTAATGCCATTAAATAGACCATCCAACAGAGGCGATACTAATACCTTAAAATCCACCATCCAAAAGTCCTACCAGTACGCCGATTCTCCCATCAGTTATTAGTTGTTAGTTTTAATAAAACCCCAACAACCAACAACCAACAACTAACAACTAA
>DALYIW010000116.1:0-22815 GCA_031970155.1 Coleofasciculaceae cyanobacterium CTOTU46601
AAACCACAAGACGGGAGATTTAAGTTAAATATTCCCTTCTTATCAAAGCAGGATGGAATAGGGTACACTCTCTGCGCGTAATTTTCTTTAGGAAAGGTAGCAACCCTACCATCATTGAATAGTTCACAGGGGCGATTCTTGCTGCACTCAGGTTGTTTTAAGGCTTTATCATCTACGCCAGTATTCGCGATCGCAACAACTTGATTACTTCTAAGAGAAACTACAGGCGACCCTGACATGCCCCCAACCACACTACAACGAGTGCGAATCGCTTGTTCCCAGTGATAAACACCTTCTCGAAGATTAACTACTTGTCCCACTTGACAGTTAGTTCTGTGAAGATAACTCAAAGAAGACTTAACCCCAGTCATCGGAATACCAATTACCTCAATAGGTTCTCCAATACTGGGAGGAACTTCGGCAATTTTCCAAGGAGTAAATCCCTCTTTTACTAACTGATTAAAGGTAGTATCTAGTTCTAAAATGGAGATATCAGTGCTTTTCATGGTCGCATAAACTACCTGACGAACATGAACAGGACGAACACTACTTTTCGCATTGACAAAATAATTTAATTTAAAAACTTTATTAGAGGGTCGATTAATTAGAATTTCCTTGGCAGCTGGTTCTGTATGAATATCAGCGCAATGACCATTGGTAACAGCATAAGCTGGGGCATTATCATCACCACCAGTATTCAAAAAAAAGGCGGTGCAAAAGCCTTCTGATTCTTGTTCAAGCAAACCTATACCATTGTATTTTCTACTTTTTTCAGCAGACAAAAGTTCCCAGTTAACTTGTGAAGAGTTAACATCTGCATCAGGTATCTTGTTTCCGCTGCGATCGTAAATCGCCGCTTGTGCCCAATTTGACAGTAAAGCCAATCCTAGTCCCAGGATCGCCAGTAGAATTGTTTTTATCCAAGTTTTTCTCATACTCCAGTTACTTCGTCTTTCTTAGTTGATAATAAAGAGTGATATTAGGCATAGCGTTTAAATAGCTAACATGACAACTCACTTCATCACGGCAGAAATTGATCTTCAGGAAACCCCAGTACAGCTGCAACAAGAAATCGAGGCAGAGTTGGAAAAGCGTGGAGAACCTCTACGTTGGGCAGTCACTGGTGTAGATACCGATCGCCAAAAAGCACAGGTAGAAGCGATTGTAACCGTAGAATCTGAAAAAGCAACCTCAGTGTGATTCAACGTCCTTACACCGTTGTTTTAATAGTTCCGACGGGTGTTGGCGCGGCGATTGGCGGGTATGCCGGGGATGCAATGCCTGTAGCAAGAGCGATCGCACAAATCAGCGATCGCCTGATCACCCACCCTAACGTCCTCAATGGTGCCCAGCTGTACTGGAATTTACCTAACGCCCTCTATGTAGAAGGCTATGGACTTGACAAATTTGCCGCTGGATGCTGGGGATTGCGACCTGTGCATCAAAACCGAGTAGGGTTAATCCTCGACCAAGGCATTGAAGCCGACTTACGGGTGCGGCACCTACAAGCAGCAGATGCTACCAGAGCAACACTGGGGATAAATCTGACCGATTACGTGGTAACAGACGCGCCCTTAAATGTAGAACTGCGAACCGCAGCATCCGGGGCAAGCTGGGGGACAATTGGGAATCCTGATAGTTTGTTGCGAGCAGCTGAAGTTCTGATTGATCAGGCAAAGGCAAATGCGATCGCAGTTGTGGCTCGTTTTCCAGACGACCCTGGCACTAACGCCTTGCAAGCATACCGTCATGGACAGGGAGTAGACCCCCTTGCTGGTGCCGAAGCTGTAATTAGCCACCTCGTCGTTCGCACCTTTCAAGTACCTTGTGCCCACGCACCAGCACTGATGCCTCTACCCCTCGACCCAGACTTGTCTCCTCGTTCAGCTGCTGAGGAATTGGGCTATACTTTCTTACCCTGTGTTCTGGTTGGGTTAAGTCGCGCCCCTCAGTTTGTTGAGAAGGGAGTCGGGAGTCGGGAGTCGGGAGTCGGGATAAAAGAAGATGGAGAAATACACAAAAGGGGAGACACAGAACAATTTACCCTCTCACCCCAAACTAAATCCCTAGTCAAGACACAAAATTTTAGCTCTTTAACTGGAGACATCTGGGCGTCAGAAGTGGATGCCGTCGTCATACCAGCAACGGCTTGTGGCGGTAGTGCAGTGTTGAGTTTAAGTCAGTCGCAAGCGCAGATTATTGCAGTTGAGGAAAACCAGACCTCCATGCAAGTTCCCCCAGAAGTTTTAGGGATTAAGGCAATAAGAGTACACTCGTATTTAGAGGCTCTTGGCGTTCTGGTTGCTCATCGCGCTGGTATTAGTGCTGGGAGTCTCAGCCCATCTCTATCCTCCTTGCATCGCTTATTTGTTAGTGGCAAAACAGCTCCCTGATCAACCCGAATTTGAACCCCTGACACGCACCCAAGTTTTAATTGCAATGGGTGTAACTGCTGTCGTCTTGCTAGTAGTTGCCAAGCTATGGCTGCACCTTGGTTCGGTTACTCTCCTTCCCATACACGGAACCCCTCAAGCCATACTTTTAGGCTTGGGCATAGCATTAGGAATTACTGGTGCTAGTAGTTTGCTCTATCGTCTTTGGTCTGCTTACCGCCAGAGCGCAGACTTTTACCTACAAATGGTGCTTAAGCCTCTGATATTACCAGACATAATTTGGCTAGGATTGCTGCCTGGGATGAGTGAAGAATTATTGTTTCGAGGAGTTATGTTACCAGCAATTGGGTTGAACGCCATAGGTCTTGTCGCCACAAGTCTAGTATTTGGCATTTTGCACCTAAGTGGACCACAACAATGGCCTTATGTGGTTTGGGCATCAATAATCGGTCTGCTACTGGGGTATAGTGCCCTGGCAACCGACAATTTGCTGGTGCCGATTGTGGCTCATGTTTGCACCAATTTGCTTTCTAGCTACTTGTGGAAGCTGGGAAATAAACAAGTAGAAGCTTAACTTGGTTTGTCAGCTGCCCTTGTATCTAATGAGTTTGTTGATATTGACTCTAGTTATTGTGGGACAGGTATCTTGCCTGTCCTAATGTCATGCAAGTTAAACGCGCAGTAGCTGATCAACTTGTATATTGAGTTGCGGCTAATGCGATCGCCTGCGGTAAAATTCGATGTTCCTGCACTTGAATCCTTGCGTGGAGAGTTTCTGGCGTATCATCCGGCAGTACGGGTACAGCCGCTTGTATCAAAATCGGGCCACTATCAATTTCTGGGCGTACCAGGTGAACAGTACAGCCAGCAATTTTTACCCCAGCCTCAAGAGCTTGTTCTATAGCTCGTACACCCTTGAAGCTTGGTAATAAACTGGGATGGATGTTGATAATGCGATCGGGGAAGGCATCAATGAGTACTGGTGTTACAACGCGCATCCAACCAGCCATAACCACCCATTCCACCTCGTACTGCCGCAACACTTCGACGATGGCAGCGTCCAAATCTTCACGGCGCTTGTAGTCTCGGTGATTGAGCAATACAGATGGAACACGCCAATGCTCTGATCTGGTTACTGCCTTGATACCTGGATTGTTGTAAATCAAAACTTGAATTTGGGCGTGGAGTTGTTGGGATGCGATCGCATTAGCCACTGCCTCAAAGTTACTACCATTCCCGGAAGCCATGATTCCGAGTTTCAGTGGAGAGTTAGCAGATTGAGACTCTCCCATCAAGTTGGCAGGAATAGTTGGAGAAATCAAGTAGGGTGTGGAATCAACAGATGCAAGATTGGAAATCATGAAGGAGCGATCGCTTAATCTAGAACGCTACTTGGTTATTATCTGTTGGATAGTACTGATGATTCATCAAAACTTTCTAATAACTCGTGTAGCTGCGGTACTAGTAGGGGAAGTCTTTCTTGAATAGTTTTCCAAAGAATATCCAGGTTGACTTGGAAATACTCGTCAACAACGACATTGCGGATACCGCGCATCTGACCCCAAGGTATCTCAAGATAACGGGACTGAATTTCAGGTGGTAGCGTCGAAGCTGCCTCGCCCAGAATGCTAATGTTGCAAATCACTGCTCTTACCGTCTTGGTATCCGCCTGAAAATCTTCAAAGGTCATGCCGTCTGTAAAATTCTGAATTTCTGTAATGGCCTGCAACATGTCCTCAACTCTCAGCTTCCAGTCCCTAGGTGGCATCGCCAGTACAATCTCCTTGAAAACTTGTTCGCGTAGTTGCGGTTTCAGGCTGTCTGGAGTTCCTAAATCTACGGGTCTACCCAGCATTGCTTCTAGGTACTGTTGCAGACGCACAAATTCAAACAAGTCCACTGGCTGGGAGAATTCTACTAATAGATCTACATCACTCTCTGGTCTAGCCTCATTGCGCGCTACGGAACCAAATAAGGCAAGTGATTTTACCCCGTAATCCTTTAGCTGCTCCTGATGTGCTGCCAGAATAGCTAGCGCCTCATCCCGTCGCATGATTAACCGCCATTGGTTGAGTTTTTTTCATCGTATCCTCACGGTGCTGGCGTTATCACTGACGTGATCTCAGGCAAATTGAACTGTGCGATCGCCTTTTACTGCCCTTTTGATAGTTGCTTAAGATGAGCTTTCCAAACAACGGCTTGCTCAGGAGTCGGATAAGTGCCAATCAGTTCTACTAACTCACCTTTTGGCTTATTCGTTAACTCACCTTTGGCTCGACTACCTAGCAGAACGATCGCTCGTTGTAAACCTTCAGCTGTGCCGGGAATCAGAGGCGGCAAGTTATTAATCGGTGTAGTAGTACTGGGGTTCTGTTTCTTTTTTGTTTTTTTGGTAGCGTTTGAAGACATGATTACTGTTAGGGGTAAGGTTCTAGCTAATCCTCTTTGCTCTAACTACCTAAGAGTAAACTAACTCTAGCGCGATATTATACCGCGAACCTACATGGGAATCAAATTTCGACCATCCCCTCAGTCGTTACTGGATAATGATGCGATCGCCGCCTGGATATTTTTAACACCAGCCCTTATTCTACTAGGCGTCTTCCTCCTCTGGCCGATTGTCTACCTGTTTTACCTCAGCTTTACTACTGGTAGCTTCACGGCTGAAGGTGTCAGATGGGCAGGCTTGAGAAACTACTTACGCCTGGTACTTAACCCAGATTTCTGGCAAGTTCTTGGCAATACTCTCTACTTCACCCTCGCCACAGTTATTCCTAGTTTAGTTATCCCTTTAGGTTTGGCCGTGCTATTAAATCGATCGCTTGCTCTGCGAGGATTACTACGAACCGCTTATTTTATTCCCTCCATTACCTCGCTGGTTGCAGTTGGACTGGGGTTTCGCTGGCTATTTCAAACAGAAGGTCCTGTGAATGCCCTACTGGATTCTTTGGGTTTTGAACCAATTCCCTGGCTAGGTAGCACCACCTGGGCAATGCCAGTAATCATTTTGTTGAGCAGTTGGAAACAGCTAGGTTTCAATATGGTGGTATTTTTGGCTGGGCTACAGGCTATTCCTACTAATCGTTATGAGGCAGCTGAGTTAGATGGTGCTAACTCTTGGCAACAGTTCTGGCACATTACTCTGCCTGGATTGCAACCTACACTAATCTTCGCCACAGTTACCACAGCTATTTTTACGCTACGAAGTTTTGAGCAAGTTTATATTATTACAGGTGGCGGTCCGCTAAACTCTACGAACTTGCTGGTTTACTACATTTACGAACAAGCCTTTGCCCTCTTTGATTTTGGCTATGCTGCTGCTGTCGCCACAGTACTGCTAGGCTTTACGTTTGTGCTGGTTTACTTACAACTGCAAACAGAACGCAAAGAAGTTTGATCAAAGTGGAATCACTAATCGTGGCTCAGCGAATCCTAACAAATCCTGTTTTAGTAATTAAATCCTGACCCTGATTACTTAGTAACAAATTGGCATAAGCTTCGCCTGCTCGCTGATCATCTTGACCATTTTGTTTGACAATTACAAATAATCGGCGGGTAATTGGGTATTGACCACTTTTAAAGACCTCTGCATTCAGCTGGTTACGCCTGCCTGGGCACTGAGAAATAGGGACGAAGGGTTCTTGGTAGGGAGGTACCAGTTGATTAGCTTCACGCCCAACTGGTAGAGACTTAATGCCGCATTGCGGTACTACTTCTGGTGCTGAAGCATAGTAAATACCGCCTGGATTGCTAGCCAATTGTTGCAGCGCTTGAGTTGTTGTGGGGATGAACTTGACGTTAGTCCCAAAGTTTCCACCTTCTAGAATGTTTTCTACAAAAAATTCAATTGTGCCGCCTTCTTCTTTGCGTCGAGAGTAGGGAGTGATCGGTAAGTTAGGGCCGCCAACTTGATTCCAGTTTGTTAGTTTGCCAGTGTAGATGTCTTTAATCTGGGCGACAGTTAGACCAGGTACGTTAAGGTTTGGGTTAACGGCGATCGCAATTCCATCAATAGCGACTGGTATCTCTTTGAGTGTAAAACCTCGTTGTGACGCCTGCTGGTATTCCTCATTTTTAACAGAACGAGAGGATTGAGCAAAAGCCAACTGGTTATTTAATAACATTTTGATGCCAGTTCCAGAACCAGGTGCGCCGATAGTCGGTGAGGTATAGCGTAGCTGGAACTGAGGCCAGACGGTTTGAATGGCTGGATCTACGTCTTTTCTGATGGGTGCCCAAGTCGTACTGCCACCATAGTTAAACAATCCAGTTGGGACATTTTGCACCTTGGCGAAACTTTCAGCCGAGTTAGATTGTTGAGGTTGCTGGGATTGATTTTGCTGTCTACTACCGAAGTTTAGACCCGATCGACTGGTAAACCACCAGACACCAGCACCCACCAAACCAAGTGTGATCAGGAGTGCTAAAACCAGAACTGTTGTTTCATTTTTCTGGGACATGGGTAGCTGTCAGAGGTAGGACAAAAAAGGTAATCAACGAAGTTTTACAAATCCAGCTTTTTCAATAAGCTTTTGAGCCTCAGATGTTAGTAGTAAATTCGCATAAGCGTCCCCAAGCTGCTGCTCTACACCATGATTATTTGGTTTGACAATCACAAATAAATTGCGACTAATCGGAACCAGCAGTACTGCCTGATTGCGATCGCCAAATTGTCCATACCGAACCGCACTAACTTCACCAGTGGCATAACAGTTTGCTGCGAAAAGGAGTTGTTTAAAGGAACCGAGACAGTAGAAGATAAACTATCCGGAAAATCGCTGTTACTGCGATCGCGCCTGCTCCCGCTACCACAGATATCACGATAATCGACCCGACAGGCAAGCCGTGTTGCAAACCCTTAAAGAACACAACAACTGCTAACGTTATGCCAGCAATAATCAAAAAATCGAATTTTTCAATGAAGCGGCGAAACTCGGCATAGATTAGTCCTCCCATAATCATCCCCCACAGTCCGATACTAAGGCCTGGTGATGGCAAGAGGCTGCTCAAGGCAAGAAACAATAACGCGCCCTCAAACCCAGTAAATGCTGCTCCACTGAGTACCTCTAGCAGGGGAAACGCCGATTGTCTGGAAGATGGTTGGATGTTATGGGCAGTCGGCTGGGGATTGATTGACACCCCTGTTCCCGGTTGACTACTGGGCGGTTGAGAGACGGGTGGCATAGCCGTGGGAGGCATGGACTGCTGAACTGGTGGCGGTGGAGTTGGTTTTAACGTCAGGGCGTCAATGGCATCCTGTGCTGACTGAAAGCGTTGATTGGGTGCTGGCAGCAACATTCGATCTAAGACATCCGCAAGAGTATCACTGACCTGAGCATAGTTTCTCCAGTTCCACTGGTTGCTGTAGGAATCATACAACTCCCCTGGCTCTGTGCCAGTTAGCAATGTAATTACAGTAACAGCGAGGGCATACAAGTCAGTTGAAGGGTAAACTTGTCCTCCACTCATTTGCTCTGGCGGTGCAAATCCCATCGAATAAATTCCGGTTGATTTCCCAGGGGTTGCTCCAAGGGGTGTTCCTGTTGTTACTTGCTTGACAGCACCAAAATCTAACAGATGCAGACGTCCTTGGCGATCGCGCATGATGTTAGATGGCTTAATATCTCTGTGAATTGAGCCATTCTCATGGACAAACTTCAGCACCTTCAGGATTTCCTGAAGCACCTCTAAAGCTTCTACTTCAGAAAACTTTCCTTTTGTCTTCAGTTCCTCCTCCAAGTCTTGTCCATCGATAAATTCTTGTACCAGATAGAAAAACTGGTCTTGCTTCCCAGGCTGCATACTGGGAGTGGTTAAGGGGAAAAAAGCAAACAAATCGGGGATTTGAGGGTGGATGTTTCCCAGTTGCTCTAAAACCTCTGCCTCTCGTTCAAATAAATCTTGGGCAATTTTTAGCTGTTGAGGACTCAAGTCGCCAGAAGGCTGAAATTGCTTCACCACACACTGACGCATTGCCGGGGTGTAGCGATCGCGTGCCAGAAACGCAGCTCCAAAACCTCCCCGCCCCAGTAACCTTAAAGGTATGTAACGACCTATTAAAATCAACGGCATACCACAGCTTATGCAATACTTCTGCTGAACTGTTTTTAGCGTCGCTTTGTCATCGAGATCAGCAAAGAAGTTTTGGGGGCGAGGGCAGCCGGGACGGGTGCAGTGAATTTCCATTGTTTAGAGCTTCGACACTAAGAACTATGGCTCTCATTCAGCATTGAAAAGCACTTTACAAGAAAGCCACTGATTTTTTCCTCCTCTTCACACTTTAGCCTCGAAGCTCTCGTTCGACGTGCAATGCTCAGTCCCTAAAACCCTCAGGTTAACTGCCTGCGGTATGAGAAGAAGCTGCCTTGAGAGTCTGTGGTGAAAGCACTGATGGAACAAGTACGGTGTCTTTCCATCCTGGAGCAGCAAATTCTGGCAAAATTTCGCGACTAAAGGCTTCTGCTGCCTTGGAACGGTAGCGATGGGGGTTGACAATTACAGATAGCCACCGCTTTACTACAACGTCCTCTATTACCGCACGGTGCAAGACACCCATTTGCAGCTCTTTCTCAATCGCCGAAATTGAGACAAAGGCAGCTCCTAAACCAGACTGTACAGCATTTTTAATCGCCTCAATTGAATTAAGTTCCATCTCAACCCTGAGTCGTCTGCTATCTATATCACAGCGAGCCAGTACTTGGTCAATAACTTTGCGAATTGTTGATTGGGAGTCTAAGGTAATGAACTGCAATTTGTACAAATCTTCTCTTTGTACCGTGCCGACTTTCGACAGAGGGTGAAAGGCTGGTAAAATCAGCGCCAGCTCGTCTTCCGCATAAGGAATAATTTCTAGCGTTTCTTGTAACTCACCAGGCACTTCGCCGCCAATAATTGCTAAATCAACCTGTCCATTTGCCACACTCCAAGAGGTGCGGCGAGTTGAGTGAACCTGCAATTGCACAGCAACGTCTGGATACCTCTGCCGAAACATGCCAATCATCCGGGGAAGGAGATAAGTACCTGTGGTTTGAGAAGCGCCGACAATTAGAGTCCCACCTTGGAGATTTTGCAAGTCTTCGATCGCACGGCAGGTTTCCTGGCAAAGAGTCAAAATTTTTTCACCGTAGCTCAAGAGTAGATACCCAGCTTCCGTCAATTGGGCACGGCGTCCACCTCGGTCAAATAAGGGCACATCTAACTGTCGCTCTAGGTTCTGAACCTGTAGGCTGACGGCGGGTTGTGAAACGTACAAGCTATCGGCAGCACGTTTAAAACTTCCCTCCGTTGCGATCGCTTTGAGAATACGGAGTTGATCTAGTGTAAAAGGAAGGTCAGACATACGGCTAAACCTGTGAGAAAGGAGCAACTGAAGCAACCAACAATTCGGAAACAGGGCTTGGACTTTAAGAGAGGGCTGGAAATCTGATGGACTCAATCAAAGTTATTCGCTTGTCGCGTGATCTATCGGCTGTTCAACTCTCCTATGAGTGCCGATGTTTTGTTTTCCTTGAATGCAAGCGACAGGTTGCCCTTTCTGCAAGTGTAAGCCTCTGCTGACATCGACAGTAACACAACGCGGGATCTGTCCTGTAGAATCCCTGCTAGTATGGAGTGTTTGGAATCTACTTGAATTGCTATGAGGGTCTCTGATTGGCTGAGTTCTAGCCACTTTGTAATGATGGGGATGTTGTTGGGGTTTGCGATCGCTCACAGTGGTTTGGCCGCCTTGCGACCTTGGGGCGAAAAACGCATCGGTCCGAGGCTTTACCGCATTCTGTTTGCCTTGATTAGTCTCCCATTAGCTGTTACATTAATTATTTATTTTTTTAATCATCGATACGATGGCTTACAGCTTTGGCAGGTTCAGGGTCTTCCAGGTATTCAGTCGGTTGTATGGATTCTCTCAGGGATTTCCTTTCTTTTTCTCTACCCCGCTACGTTCAACTTGTTGGAAATAGCCGCCATCCAAAAACCCCAAGTCCACCTTTTTGAGACAGGCATCATTCGCATCACTCGGCATCCTCAAATGGTCGGACAGATAATCTGGTGTATTGCCCACACCCTCTGGATTGGTACTACCTTCACACTACTGACCTCAACAGGACTGGTACTGCACCATCTGTTTGCTGTCTGGCATGGCGATAAACGGATGCAAATCAGGTATGGTGATGCCTTTGAGGTGGCAAAAGAGCGCACGTCTGTCATCCCCTTCTTGGCGATTCTTCAGGGACGCCAGACGCTCAAATGGGAAGAGTTTATTCGTCCTGCCTACCTCGGTGTCATTGCTTTCATTTTTCTTCTGTGGTGGGCACACCCTCTCTTAATCCAAGCGACAAGTCAGATCAACTTGTAATATTTGTATTACAAGAACGAGTTAACCCGTAATACTAGTAATACAAAGATTTTTTTGCTCAAATGATCCCATTTGGTTGTAGCATGATCCCAATCCGAGGTAAAAACACATTTTTAGAGGAATGATCGTGTTATCCCTTAGTGAACCAACTTTTAAACAAGACGTTTTAGAATCTCCGATCCCCGTTTTAGTTGATTTTTCCGCACCTTGGTGTGGACTGTGCCGAGTTATCCAACCCCTACTCCGGGAATTTCAGGCAGACTGGAATGGTCAAGTCAAGATTGTACGGGTGAATGCTGATGATAATCTTAAGCTTGCTACTACTTATCGAATAAAGTCCCTACCCACATTGCTCTTCTTTGATGGCGGTCAGGTTATTCAACGGTTTGACAGCTTCCAAGGGCGGGATGATGTGAAAATGGCGCTAAAAAAACTGATGGTGAATTCGCTACCAAAATCAGCGTAGGCACAGCCAGGTTCATTGGCTAAGAGCCTAACTATTGCTTTTTTCTATATACAACCATCGGTAGAGGCCATAGACCGATGGTTTTCTTATTTTGTAAGGGTTTTTACTAGAGGCTATTTTGTGATTGTTTTAGGCAAACTTTTTTTTTGATTAAGTATATGTAACAGTGTAAAGGGTTTGCCAGAATAGTAACGAAATCTGAAGTAGGCATTAGCCATGGAACCGCTTTATCAATATGCCTGGCTGATTCCGGTCTTGCCCTTGGCAGGGGCGATGCTGGTAGGTCTGGGGCTAATCTCACTAAACGAAGCAACTAACCGTCTGCGGCAATTAAACGCTGTGTTCATAGTCTCCCTCCTGGGAGCATCTATGGTTTTCTCCTTTGCTTTGCTCTGGAGTCAATTTCATGGACATGAACCGTTTACCCGCACTCTGGAGTGGGCTGCTGCTGGAAATTTTCACTTGAAGATGGGCTACACGGTCGATCACTTGACCGCTTTAATGTTAGTAATCGTGACAACAGTAGCCTTTCTGGTGATGATTTACACCGATGGCTATATGGCTCACGATCCAGGGTACGTTCGCTTCTATGCCTACTTGAGTCTATTTAGTTCCTCAATGTTAGGCCTAGTGGTCAGCCCCAACCTAGTGCAGATTTATATTTTCTGGGAACTAGTGGGTATGTGTTCTTACCTGCTGGTGGGTTTCTGGTATGACCGTAAAGCCGCAGCAGACGCAGCACAAAAAGCATTTGTTGTCAACCGCGTGGGTGACTTCGGTCTGTTATTAGGAATTTTGGGGCTTTACTGGGCAACTGGCAGCTTCGAGTTTGATGTCATCGGTGCCCACCTGAAAGCTTTTGTAGAATCGGGTTACCTTAGCGCTGCTTTGGCGGCACTGTTTGCCGTCTTGGTATTTTTAGGGCCTGTGGCGAAATCCGCCCAATTTCCCCTGCACGTCTGGCTACCGGACGCAATGGAAGGTCCGACACCTATCTCCGCCCTGATTCACGCGGCAACGATGGTGGCGGCTGGAGTATTTTTAATTGCACGGATGTACCCAGTGTTTGATGGTATCCCACTGGTGATGAATGTCATCGCTTGGACGGGAGCATTCACGGCATTTTTAGGGGCTTCGATCGCAATTACTCAAAATGACATTAAGAAAGGTCTAGCTTATTCCACTATTTCCCAGTTGGGTTATATGGTGATGGCGATGGGCATTGGCTCTTATAGTGCCGGTCTATTCCACCTAATGACTCACGCTTATTTCAAAGCCATGCTATTCCTTGGCTCAGGTTCTGTGATTCATGGTATGGAAGGTGTAGTAGGTCATGACCCAGTTTTAGCGCAGGATATGCGCTTGATGGGGGGCTTACGCAGGTTTATGCCGATTACCGCCCTGACATTTTTAATTGGCACTTTAGCGATTTGTGGAATTCCGCCTTTTGCTGGGTTCTGGTCAAAGGATGAAATCTTAGGAAATGCTTTTGAGGCCAATCCTGCACTGTGGTTGATTGGCTGGTTAACAGCAGGAGTCACGGCTTTCTATATGTTCCGGATGTATTTCTCAACCTTCGAGGGAGAATTTCGGGGCAATATCACCCACATCCGTCAGCAACTTAAAGCTGCTGCGGCTGGTGAACCTTTACCAGCTTTTGGTCCTGGTGCAATGGACACCAGAGAACTAGAAGCACATTCTACTCACGAGGAAGACCACGCGCACAGTGAATTTCCTCATGAGTCGCCGCTAACCATGACATTGCCCTTGCTACTGTTGGCAGTGCCATCAGCACTGGTAGGTTTAGTGGGGATGCCGTTCGATAATTACTTCGAGGAGTTCATCCACCCAGCTGGTGAAACAGTTGCAGAAGTGGCAGCAACCCCAGAGGCGTTTAACTGGACAGAATTTCTAATTATGGGTGGAAGTTCCGTCGGGATTGCCTTAATTGGAATCACGGTAGCTTCACTGATGTACTTGAGCGGTAAGATTGACGCAAAAGCGATCGCTCAAAAAATTAAGCCTTTGTATGAGTTTTCTCTCAACAAGTGGTACTTCGACGATATTTATTACAAGGTCTTCGTCGTTAGTTTGCGTCGGATAGCACGGCAGATTATGGAAGTAGACTACCGAGTCGTCGATGGTGCGGTCAATCTGACAGGCTTTTTCACCCTACTAAGTGGTGAAGGTCTAAAATACCTAGAGAATGGTCGCGCCCAATTCTATGCCCTGATTGTCTTTGCGGCTGTGCTGGGTTTAGTGATTGTCTCTGGAATTACCTAAAAAAGTTGTTTGTTATTTGTTGTTTGTCGTTTGTTGTTTGCTAATTACCTGATGACAAACGACAGATGACAAATGACCTCTTGCTCAACAAGAACTAACCAATGGTTGTTTGTTGTTCGTTGTTTGTAGTTTGCTAATTACTTTATGGCAAGCGACAGATAACAAATGAACCCTTAACCAACAACAAATAACCAACAACAAATAACCAACAACAAATAACTAATGACAGATTTTCCCTGGCTTACTACGATTATTCTGTTTCCAATCGTCGCCTCGCTGTTCATCCCGTTCCTTCCAAACAAGAATGGCATTTGGGAACGCTGGTATGCTCTGATTATCGGGCTGATTGATTTTTCCCTGCTGGTTTATGCCTTCGCTACTGAGTATGACTTTGCCAAACCTGGCTTGCAATTGGTAGAGAAATACTCTTGGGTACCCTCGCTGGACTTGAATTGGTCAGTGGGTGTGGATGGCATAGCGATGCCTCTGGTTTTGCTGACAGGCTTTATGACAACGCTGGCAACGCTGGCAGCTTGGCCAGTGACGCTCAAGCCTAAGTTGTTTTACTTCCTGATGTTGGCAATGTACGGCGGGCAGATTGCTGTGTTTGCTGTCCAGGATATGCTGTTGTTTTTCCTGGTATGGGAACTAGAGCTGATTCCGGTTTACCTGTTGCTGTCGATTTGGGGAGGTAAAAAGCGCCTCTATGCAGCAACGAAGTTCATCCTGTATACGGCAGGAGGTTCGTTGTTTATTTTGGTTGCTGCCTTGGCGATGGCATTCTACGGAGATACCATAACCTTCGATATGAGTGCGCTCGCAGCGAAGGACTACCCGCTTAATTTTGAACTACTGCTCTATGGCGGATTTCTGATTGCCTACGGCGTTAAGCTTCCTATCTTTCCACTCCATACTTGGCTACCAGATGCCCACGGTGAAGCGACAGCACCCGTGCATATGTTACTGGCAGGAATTCTGCTGAAGATGGGTGGATATGCTCTGGTACGGATGAATGCGGGAATGCTGCCTGATGCCCATGCTGTCTTTGCGCCAATGTTGGTAATTCTGGGCGTCGTCAATATCGTTTACGCGGCTTTGACTTCATTTGCCCAGCGCAATCTGAAGCGAAAAATTGCCTACTCCTCCATTTCCCACATGGGCTTTGTGTTGATTGGGATTGCTTCGTTTACCGACTTGGGGTTGAGCGGCGCGATGCTGCAAATGGTATCTCATGGGTTGATTGGGGCAAGCCTCTTCTTCCTGGTGGGAGCCACTTATGACCGGACACATACCCTGATGTTGGATGAAATGGGGGGTGTTGGTCAGAAGATGAAGAAGATTTTCGCCATGTGGACGACTTGTTCAATGGCGTCTTTGGCATTGCCGGGGATGAGCGGGTTTGTAGCGGAGTTGATGGTATTTATCGGTTTTGCTACGAGTGATGCTTACAGCTCTACGTTCAAGGTAATCGTGGTGTTTCTAGCAGCAGTTGGAGTAATTCTTACTCCTATCTATCTGCTGTCTAATCTCCGAGAGATTTTCTATGGACAAGAGAACAAGGAATTAGTCCAGCACGAAGTCTTGCAGGATGCCGAACCGCGAGAGGTGTTTATCGTTGCCTGTTTGTTGGTGCCAATTATTGGTATTGGACTGTATCCGAAGATGCTGACTCAGATGTACGACACTACGACACAGCAGCTAACAGCACGACTGCGTGACTCGGTGCCGTCGCTGGAGAAAGTCGCTGTGGCAACGGAGGATACTCCAGCGATGTTGATGCGATCGCCCCACATTGATGTCAGCCCTGTGCCTCCGCAGGCAGTTCGCTAGTCATTGACTTTTAAAACCCGTTTTTGTAATATAGGGTTGGTATGATGCCAATCCTATATTTCTTTATAGAATTTGCTGAGATTGAGACGAACGGCTTCAACCTAGCTATTAGATTAAGAGCATGGTTAGATAGCTAAATTAGCTTTGTTGTTCGCTCATTTGTTGACGAATCGCTGCCTGGATTTTGGCATCGAAGTCTGGTTCGTCAACGGTTGTGATAACTTGCGGCGATCGCTCACGACGCTTGGCTAAATAAGCTTGAAAGGCAACTTGATCTTCTCGATGGTCGAGAAAGTAGCGCCTTAATTCTCGGTAAGACATTGCACTGTAGTCAATTTGACTCATTACAGCACCTCTCCGTTTGACGTGATTTCAAACTCAATTTCCTCGTTATGCCCTGCCAAAATAAATAGATTGTGAGTTCGCTCGTCGATGCAAATGAGGTGAATTGGCTGAAACATTAAGTAGGTCAATTGATAACCAATTCGATACAAACACCTCAATTGCAGATCGGTGGGCATTTAACTGCTCTGTCACCTGAAGAACACCTCTCTAATATATAACCGCTAGAGTAGGTTTTCAGCTAGCGCCACAGCACCCCATAGCGGCGCATCATCTCCTAGAGCCGCAGGAACAATCTCGAAATCTACTTCGGGCAGCGCAGTTTCACGAGCCACTCGGCGCACCACTTCCCAAAATCGTTCGCCAGCTTTCGTAACACCACCGCCCAGTACAAAGCGTTGTGGATTAACTAAATTAGCGGTATTGCCGATGCCAACTCCTAACGCCCAACCAGCTTTTTCCAAAGCTTGACTGGCGAGGTTGTCTCCCTGTGCTGCTGCCTCACTCACCAACTGGGCAGTAATAACTTCTAGGTTGTCTTTGACTAAAGTACGCAGAATTTGTCCTTGGCTGGGTTGTGCCTGTAGCGATTCTTTTACCTGTTGGGCAATGTAAGGGCCAGAAGCTAGTCGTTCAACGCATCCGCGCTTGCCACATAAGCAGATTGGGCCGTTGGGGTCTACTACGGTATGCCCAATTTCTCCGGCCATCCCACCAGCACCGCGCCAGGGTTGCCCGTTGAGAATCCAGCCTCCTCCGACGCCAGTACTAACAGTTATGTAGAGTAAGCTGTCATGGTTTTGACCAGCACCAAAGCGATGTTCGCCCAGTGCAGCAACGTTGGCATCATTGTCTACGCTGGCAGGAGCATTGAATTCGGTTTCTAGGAGCGATCGCAATTTTATATTCTCCCAACCAGGGACATGATGAGAGAGTCGCACAGTACCTGTTGTGAAATCCACGGGTCCGCCGAAGCTGACACCAATAGCAGTGGGTTTTTCTCCTGCCAGCACTTCGCGAGCTAGAGCAGTCATGATTTTGAGGTCAATGGTGGCATCGGCGTTGGGGGGAGAGAAGGCACGTTGATGGCTGTGCCAGTGCTTCTGTCCTGGGGAGATGACAGCGGCGGTGTGCTTAGTACCGCCAAAATCAAGGGCGAGGAGGAGTGGGGAGAATTTGTTCATCGCTTAGGATGGCAGTAACCTAGAAGGCAAGCCAGACAGTCTACTCGTTATCCTGTATTTTAGAAGTCCCTAGCCCTGGAGGTTGAACGTGACTAGCTCTCAGAGTCTACCCCCCCAATCTGAGCCACCCCTTTCACCTCGGTTAACTTTACCAACCATGTATGATCTTCCGAGTGAAGATCCAGAGGAACCGGGTTTGCCTGACGAGTATCACGGATATCAACCACTACTATTGCGGTACACGTTCAAGCCGACTGATTGTGATCCAGAAGAGGTGTTTGTCGGTGCTGACATTAATCTGTACTACGATTTGCGCCATCTTAATTGGTACAAACGCCCAGATTGGTTTGCTGTGGTGGGAGTTTCTCGACTTTATGAAGGTCGCGACTTGCGTAATAGTTATGTAATGTGGCAAGAGCTGGTTAGTCCGTTTGTGGTGGTTGAGTTATTGTCCCCAGGTACAGAAGATGAGGATTTGGGACAGACGGTTCGTAAATTGGGGAAACCGCCGACTAAGTGGCAAGTTTACCAGCAGATTCTACGGGTTCCTTACTATATTGTTTTCAGTCGCTATACGAATGAACTTCAGGCATTTCGTCTGGTTGGTGGTGAGTATGAGTCTATTGAGATGGGGGAAGAAGGTTTGCTGATTCCTCAATTGGGGTTACGTTTAGGCTTGTGGCAAGGTCGTTTTGAGAATATAGAACGGTTGTGGTTAAGGTGGTTTACGGCTTCAGGTGAGTTGATTCTAACTCCTGGTGAGGAAGCAGAAGCGGCTCAAGCTAGAGCTGAACGACTAGCCGCAAAACTGCGTGAGTTGAATATTGACCCAGATGAGTTAGATTAGGCTCGCTTACTTGATCTTGTATCAAATTAGAGGATGCGATCGCGAGAGGTTCAGATTCCCGACTTCTCTAAGAAGTCGGGAATCTCGCCAAACTGCTATACATTAGTTATTCTTCAGCTTTAGGTTGGTCATGTACACTATCAAAATTCATAAAATAGGCGATTCTTTAGGAATTACCCTACCTCAGGAAGTTTTACAACAGTTAGACGTGGGAGAGGGGGATAACGTATTTGTTACAAAGACTGCTGATGGTGTTCAAATTACTGCTGGTGAGCCTAAGTTTGAAAGAGCGATGAAAGCTTACAGGAAAGTTAGTCAGAAGTATAAAAATGCTTTGCGTGAGCTTGCCAAGTGAGCGAACCTTTTTGGATGTGCGAGGATATAGCTAAAGCCATTCATGCTGATCAAATTTCCCAGCATGGCGGCGGTTCGGGAATTAGAGATGAAAATCTTCTCTCTGCAAGTTTAGCCAGACCTCGACATCTTTTTGCTTATGGTGAACCAACCTTATTTGATTTAGCAGCAGCTTATGGATATGGTTTGGCAAAAAATCATCCCTTTATAGATGGCAATAAAAGGGCTGCTTTTGCAGTGATGGCAACTTTTCTTGAGTTAAATGGATATTCCCTTGATGTTCCAGAGATGGACGTTGTAGCGGTGATGGAGGGATTAGCGACAGACCAAGAAAACCAAGACTCGCTTGCTAAGTGGCTAGAAGAAAATTCAGTTCAGTCCGAGGAATAAAGTTGAGGTTTTCGGGTGCATCCGTTACAACCAATCCCTGCCTCTAAGTCGGGCGGTAGGGGACAGGGCAGGGGAAGCCGTCACCCTCAACAACATTGGTGGAGTCTACGACGATTTAGGAGAAAAGCAAAAAGCCCTCGACTACTACAACCAATCCCTGCCTCTAAGACGGGCAGTAGGCGACAGGGCAGGGGAAGCCGTCACCCTCAACAACATTGGTCAAGTCTACTCCGCATTAGGAGAAAAGCAAAAAGCCCTCGACTACTACAACCAATCCCTGCCTGTGAGTCGGGCGGTAGGCGACAGGGCACAGGAAGCCGTCACCCTCAACAACATTGGTCGAGTCTACGACGCATTAGGAGAAAAGCAAAAAGCCCTCGACTACTACAACCAATCCCTGCCTCTCAGTCGGGCGGTAGGCGACAGAGTACAGGAAGCCGTCACTCTCGGCAATATTGCTCTGTTTGAACGTAACAGAGGCAATCTCAACTCAGCTCTAACTCAGATTGAGGCGGCGCTCAACATTTTTGAAGACCTCCGCACCAAAATTGATAACCAGCAACTCCGCGCCTCTTACTTTGCCACCGTCCAGGGTTATTACAAAATTAAGATTGATCTGCTGATGCAGTTGCACAAAACTAACCCCTCGAAAGGGTACGACGCACAAGCACTGCAAACTAGCGAACGAGCTAGGGCACGTAGTCTCCTAGAACTCCTCACCGAGGCTCATGCGAACATTCGGCAAGGTGTAGAACCCAAATTACTAGAACAAGAGCGCACCATCCAACAGCAACTCGATGCCGCAGAACAACGCCGGGTACAACTCCTTAGCGGTCAGTATACGGACAAACAGTTAGCCGATATTAAGCAACAACTCGAATCTCTTAACACTCAACTTGAGCAACTCCAAAAGCAGATCCGAAAGAATAGCCCCCGCTATGCCAACTTGAAGTATCCCCAGCCACTCACCCTGCAACAGATTCAATCAACTGTACTCGACGACGACACCCTGCTGTTGCAATACTCTCTAGGTGAAGAGCGCAGTTATCTCTGGGCAGTCACTAAGACTAGCATCACCAGCTACGAACTCCCCAAACGTGCCGATATCGAAGCCGCAGCGCAGAGTTTCTACGAACAAACTGGAAAACAAAAGCTGCCGACAAGTCGAGGACTTGGTGCTGTTCCTAGTAATAACACCGTCGATATTACTACCCAACTCAGTCAGATGCTCTTATCACCTGTAGCTTCTCAGTTGGGACAAAAACGCTTACTCATCGTCAGCGACGGCGCACTCCAGTATTTACCCTTTGCTGCCTTGCCAGCACCAGACACCTTAGGGAAAGGCAATAATCCCGTGCCACTAATTGTGAAGCACGAAATCGTTAACCTGCCCTCAGCCTCTACCTTAGCTGTGATTAGGCAAGACCTGAATGGGCGTAAACCTGCCCCGAAGACAGTAGCCGTGCTAGCCGATCCAGTTTTTAGCGCCAATGATGAACGCCTCAAAACCTCGGTAGGGGCGAACGGCCGTTCGCCCCTACAATCTGCATCCTCAGACGACGTGGATACCCTCGCCTTAAAAAGATCCGCCTTTGAAATCAGTGCGACATTTGACCGATTGCCTTACACCCGAACAGAGGCAGAGAGCATCTTGAAGCTAGTCCCAGCAGCAGAAGAAATGCAAGCTTTTGATTTTACTGCCAATCGCGCCACAGCTACCAACCCCCAACTGAGTCAATACCGCATCGTGCATTTCGCCACCCACGGCATCCTCAACAGCAAGAATCCAGAGTTATCAGGAGTGGTGCTGTCTTTGGTTGATGAGAAAGGTAAATCCCAGAATGGCTTCCTGCGACTCAACGATATCTTCAACCTCAACCTACCCGCCGAATTAATTGTCCTGAGTGCCTGTCAAACTGGGTTAGGTCAGGAGGTCAAAGGAGAAGGATTAGTGGGCTTGACAAGAGGCTTCATGTATGCTGGTGCGCCACGAGTGCTGGTCAGTTTGTGGAGCGTCGATGATCAAGGCACATCTGAGCTGATGAGCCGATTCTACAAGAAGATGCTGCAAGAAAAATTACAGCCAGCCGCTGCCTTGAGAGCCGCACAGATTGAGATGTGGCAAGAAGAGAGATGGCGATCGCCTTATTACTGGGCTGGCTTCACCCTTCAAGGTGAGTGGAAGTAATTTGTTGTTTGTTGTTTGTTAAGAGCCATCTTCGGCATCAGCTAGGTGTCATACTACGTAATTTTTGGACATGGGTAATGGGTAATGGAAGGAGTTCTTTTACGTAGTCTATGTAGGAGACGTTACCAATTCCCAATTCGCAATCTTGTAAAAACCACTTGTGCCAGTCGAAGGAAAGCAGGTGGGTTAAAAAATACAAACAACCAACAACCAACAACTAACAACAATTAAATATTTTTTTCTAAACCTATTGCCCCATACGTTGGGTCATGCTAAACTACGTATTACCCAAAAGGTTAAGCTCTAAACAATTAAACAGTTAACTTTTTGTGTACTGCATAAATTCCCCGTTTATGCAGGTAATCAAAAGCCAGTGGGTGACGGATTGGAACTCTCCACCCACTGGTTCCCCCAGATAACTCATGGAGGTTATTCAATGGTAAAACCAGTTTGCTCTCATCGGGAGCCGTCAGACAACAGGCAATGCGATCGCTTCCCTATTTCTCGCATCGAAGTAACCAAGGAGGAAGTCTCATGAGCCATCCTCGTCCTCTCGGAGAAAGGGAACTTTCTCTCATTAATCTTTACGCCTACTGGGAACTCGAACTCGAACCCCGGACGTTTTACTCCAAATGGGACGTTACTTACGAGCAAATGGCTTTGATTTGTGCGCGATCGCCTGCTACAGTACGGCATTGGTTTCAAACAGGTAAAAATTACCGCCCTCCCTCTGCCTGCGATAAGCGCCATCTCGCCCTGATGGATTTCATACTGGAGGATTTTGAAGATATTCCAACTGAATTGTTCAATCAACTCTACTCTCAAAATCGGGGTTCTGGGCGTAGGCGTTAGAGCTTGACAGAAATTACATTTTATGGGTCGGTTGCCCACACCCTAAAGGGTGCGGGCAGCGCGGCGCGTATCAACCCATAGCTAAGCACCAAAATAATCCTTTACAATTCCCAAAATCCGTTCTGCTGCGTGGCCATCCCCAAAAGGATTAATCGCCGTCGCCATCGCCTCGTAAGCACTCGCATCACTCAACAACTCACTTGCTGCTGCCACAATCTCAGTAGGATTTGTCCCCACCAATTTAGCTGTACCTGCCTCAATCGCTTCAGGACGTTCCGTTGTTTCTCGCAACACTAATACTGGCTTACCTAAACTGGGTGCTTCCTCCTGCAATCCTCCAGAATCAGTGAGGAGGAGATAGCAACGTGCGATCGCGCCCACCAATTCCGCATAATCCAACGGTTCCGTTAAAAATACCCTAGGGTGTTCACCCAAAAGCGCCTGGAGTGGTTCTCTCACAGTAGGATTACGATGCAGTGGCAGGAGTAAGGCAGTATCAGGAAACTTATCTAAAATTTGCAAAAATCCCTGAGCAATGTCTCGCAGAGGTTCACCCCAGTTTTCTCGCCTGTGAACCGTTGCCAGCAGTATGCGGTACTTCCCCCAATCCAAACCCTTAATTTCACATTGGGGTTGGCGCTTGGCTACGGTTAATAAAGCATCAATTACAGTATTGCCAGTGTGGTAAATTTTTCCAACAATCCCAGAGCGTTGTAGATGTTCTACAGCTAAGGAAGTTGGCGCAAAATTTAGTTGAGCGAGTTGGGAAATCAAACGCCGATTTGCTTCTTCGGGATAAGGATTAAACAAATCATCAGTACGCAATCCAGCTTCCACATGACCAACCGGGATTTTTTGGTAAAACGCTGCCAAGGTTGCTGCAAATGCTGTAGTTGTATCTCCCTGAACGATTACCAGCTTAGGCCTAATTTCCTGGAACACAGTTTCCAGCCCTCGCAAACTCCGATTGGTAATATCTGTAAGCGTTTGCTGACTGGTCATAATTTCTAAATCCCGATCAGCACTTAGCTCAAATAGCTGCATCACCTGATCGACCATCTCTCGATGCTGACCCGTTAAAATTACATGAGTGTCAAAGGCAGTACAGCCTCGGAACTGTTGAATGACTGGCGCTAATTTAATTGCCTCAGGACGGGTTCCAAGGGTAATGCAGATCGGAAGCACAGATGGGGTCATGAATATTTATTAAGTTGCAATTCATCGAAAGAGCAATGCCTCTGACGATTCTATAGCTTTAACTCCGCAGAATTTAAACATGAAAAAACCAGGTTTTGACCGGGTAGCAAAACTGTGGTATTCAAAACTTAATAAT
>DALYIW010000117.1:0-22802 GCA_031970155.1 Coleofasciculaceae cyanobacterium CTOTU46601
AAGAATAAGCAAGTCTTATGGTTGACGGAGAGCGAATGCATAATTTTAGTCCTCATAGTACCCCAGCCGCGACTTTTGCAAGAGGTCTAATTTACAAAAACGAGCTGCTCCCTATTTGGACTTTGGAAAAAATGAGAGGGTTCGCGAAAACTAACGCTCTCCGGGACTTGTGGTGAAAAACCGCATTCTTGGGTTTTGGGTAATGGTAATTCCTTCTCCAGTAAGCGTTTGGCTTGATTAATCAGTTTGTCTTTTCACCATATCTACGGGAGAGGCGGAATTTGATTTACCAAGTTGATGATGAAGTTGATGATACGTTAATTAACACTCGATTGCAACTTAAATAGCCTAAGACTTACGCACAACCGCTACCACTTCTGCTACGCTAGGGGAATCACTTGGACGCGATCGCTTCTCGTTTCTTCACAGATTTCTTTTTGATCACACGCAGGATTCGACCTTTGTTATCAATGATTAGAGGAGTCTTAGGAAAATCACTCTTAGTCAGCTGACGAATTAATTTGATACTTCGACCTTGCCAATCAGGATAAGGTATACCTTGCCGATTGAGGATAACGGGGAGAATTCTACCAGCAACAAAATTGCCCTGATTATTTAGTTCCACTTCTAAAACCAGTGAGTAAGCTAGTTCTGCTTCAGTAGAAAGGGTTCGATATCCCATAAAATTGCCTAAAGAATAAGCAATTAACTTACCTTTATAGAGTTCTAACGCTCTGGGAACGTGAGGGCCATGTCCCAGAATTAGATCAGCACCATTATCAATCATGGTGCGGGTAAACTGCACCATATTTCCACGGTTTTCTCCAAAGAAATATTCGTTTTGGTTTTTTACTCGCATGGCACCAGTTCCCTCGGCACCGCTATGAACCGAAATTACTACAATATCGGCATTTTCCCTGGCAACTTTTACCAGAGATTTTGCAGCTTTTAGATTATTTAAAGAGTTGTGTCCTTCAAAAAAGCTGAAGCCAATCCAGGCGATCGCTAAACCTTTTCGTTTAGCAATGAGAATTTGACCTTTTCTGCCAAGAGCTTGTATGTCAGCATTTTCAATATTCTTGATTGTATCTTTAAAACCCTGAGTAGAGAAATCAAAAGAATGGTTGTTGGCTACGCTCAATACATCAAAACCCGCTTCTTTGAAAATCTGGGTATAACTCGGAGGAGTGCGAAAGGCAAATACCATTCCACCCCCAACACCCTTGGGAGAAAAAGGGTAGTTAGTTAATGTACTCTCAAAGTTACCAAATAAGAAATCAGCTCCTTTGAAAAGTGGTTTAACGAATTTAAATAAAACTTTTTTTTGTGGAGCAAGTCGATTTTGAGGATAGTTGGTGCCAGGAACAATATCACCAACCGCTTTGATCTTGATATTAACGTTAGGTGGTTTTCGTTCTAATTCTATTTCAGATGAAATGTTAGATTTGTCCTCTAACTGAATTTCAACGGTCGTCCCTCCTAAAAAATTTTGTAGTGGGTCTTGATATCTACGGACAGTACCATAGATTAAGCCCACTAAAAAGCTGAAGGTTCCAGCGGCTAATAACACATAGGCGCGACGGCGCGTTGTTTTATCAGAAGGTGAAAATAGATTTGACACTAACTAGAAAGTACTAGTGATTAAATTAAGCAAACAAGGGTTTTTTGTTGTTTGTTGTTTGTTGTTTGTTGTTTGTTGTTTGTAGGATTCTCCTGTAGATCTGGTGAAAAGACCAACGGCTTAATCAATCAAGCGCTTACTTGGTAAGGAATTATCTATTACCCTTTCCCCATTACCAACAAGACAGGTTTTTACCACAAGTACGGAAGAGCCATTATCTGTATTTTTTAACAAACAACAAACAACCAACAACCAACAACAAATAACTAACAACCAATGAAAACTCAAACGCTTCATCTTACCATGGTGCGATCGCTTCCAGAGAAAGTATGCCTGATGTTTTTAAGTACCTATCTCTACTCAATCCCTTGTGTCATTATGTGGCAAGTGTGCAGGGAATACTGAAGTGTAGGTATAGATATACTTTGGCTTGAGGCGATCGCACTTTGGCTCTTGGCTACCCTTTTGTTACGTCAGCGTCAATAGATTTCGTAGCCAGTTAAGCTAATGGCACAGCAGAGCGACAATTTACTGCCAAGACGTGCTACAACCAGGGAAGATAATACGGGTATAATACCGGAGATGTATTATCGTATTACAAGCTCTGCCTATGCAATCCTTTACCTTTGACCGTAATCCCTGTGTATTACTCGTAGAGACAGATGAGACTTTTGCTGAACGCCTAAGTCTAGATTTGAGAGAAGCTGGCTACAATCCTGTCGTTGCCCCTGATGCCCACATGGGTTGGCATCAAGCTTGTGAGCTTCAGCCTGCGATGGTAGTTGTCGATAGAGCGCTATCAGGCGAATCAGGACTGAGATTATGTAGTCAGATCAGAGGTACAGGTTCTCGCGTCCCACTGCTGCTGTTAATGGCTCGTGACACAGTGGATGATCGAGTGGCTTGTCTAGAATCGGGAGCCGATGATTATTTCCTGAAACCTTATCGTACCGAACCCTTTTTGCAGATGGTGCGTCTCTATCTGGAGCCAGAACCAGGCGTTACCGAACAGCTAAGGTTTGGTGAGTTGATTTTAGACCTAACAACGCGCCGAGCCATCCGTGGAGGGCGCACGATTGATTTAACAATGAAGGAGTTTGAACTCCTCAAGTATTTGATGTCCCATCCCCGCGAAGTATTAACCCGCGAACAAATTTTGGAAAATGTTTGGGGTTACGATTTTCTGGGAGAATCGAATGTCATCGAAGTTTATATTCGCTACTTACGCCTCAAGGTAGAAGATGAGGGCGAAAAGCGTTTGATTCAGACGGTGCGTGGCGTTGGTTACGTCCTGCGGGAGTCGTAGAGCACTATCAGGCACGCTATGCAGCTTAGAAGAAAAAAGTCATCAGTTATGAAGTGTCGCATCACTTTGTTAGAAATAGCTCTGAGTATTTTGCTGCTAGGCTGCGCGGCGTCGGTGCCCAATAACGTTGCAGATGGAACGCCTTTGACTTCAGGTAAACAACTGCCGCCTCCCTCATCGCTCTTATCCTCATCTAAGGACTCTGGTCAAATGTTACCGATTTCTGCTACAGCTGAGATGGCAGGTCAGCAGATTTCTCTGGAAGTAGCCCGAACACCCCAAGAGCAAGCAATGGGGTTGATGTATCGGACATCTCTGGCAGATAACCGAGGGATGTTATTTTCCTTCAACTCGCCACAACCTGTCAGCTTTTGGATGAAGAATACAAAAATCCCCTTGGACATGGTGTTTCTACGGAATGGGGAAGTTCAGGCGATAGAGGCAAATGTTCCTCCTTGTACTACAAATCCCTGCCCTAGCTACGGCCCACAAACCCTAATTGACCAAGTGATTGAGCTTCGAGGAGGAAGAGCTGCTGAACTAGGTTTAAAAGTCGGCGATCGCGTCAGTATCAAGTTTCTGGAGAAGAATACAACCCCACCTACCCCCTCGAATTCTTAAAATTTATTGAAATTATTAAAATTTTCATTCATTATTTTGCCGTTTTGCGACAAAAGTAGGATACTCTTTCCTAAGGCAGAGTTAAAAGTCGGCAACTTCAGATATTCTTATCCCTTAATGACCTGTTTATACTAGGTAATACTACCAAGTATAAAAATGAGAGGGCGTTACGCTTCTTTATCTTGGCGGTAAGCTGCCAGGTCATGGTGTGAGATGAGTGTAACTGACAGCGTGCGTCAGATTCTGAATCTTTTATTTTACAGATGGCTTTAATTAAAGCCTGAAGTAAGAGAAATTCAGCAATACAGGCTTGATAGTATCGAGTCTAAATCTTTGTAATGAGCTGAGATCAACATGGCTTTTAGTGTTTTTCCCGCTCGTCATTTGGCGTAGGACGCATTTACCGCAGCTAATCTTAACTCTGGCGAAAAACCTAGAAAGCTAACTCAGTTGATCAAAAAACCAATTGAGAGTGATTTCAGACACAGGTAATAACGGCTTCAACCTTCAATATAGATAACAGAAGTCGTATAACAGGAGACAGATAAAAGACTGGCTAGTAGAGGTTCGAGGACGCAGGTCTTACATTCCAGAATGGAACAAACAAGAGGAGGTGAAGTAGTTATGGCACCTGCAACCTATTCTAAATTTATTCGCTTTCTTCAAGAAGAGTTAGCGATTTCCACAGATTCAATTGCGATCGCACAACGGCATCGGGAGCAAGATCCAGGTCCATTGCCGATGATTCTCTGGCAGTACGGCTTGGTGACGCTTAAGCAATTAGATCAAATTTATGATTGGCTAGAAACAATCTAGGATTAGATAATTCGGCGAACAAAACACCATTTTTGTGTTGCATCGCTGATGGCTTCGAGTTTAGTAAACTCTGGGTCATGTTTACAATTTAATTTACATATTGTGTTTCCCTTCACAATTTATGTCAATACAAACAAAAAAGAGCGAGTCGCTGATCGACCCGCTCTTTTTTAGCGTAGGTTATTTAGGTCTGGTCGTAGAGTTAGATGCTTTGTCTATATTTAATCTCTAAGATTGAGCAAATACCCTAGCCGCCGCCGCAATACCAGCCCCAGGTGTCATGGATTCGTAACCCAATTCGCGGAGGGTACCTTCGAGAGAACCAATGGCAGTGAGAATATCGCGATCGCTAACAAAACCAAGGTGACCAATACGGAAAATTTTACCTTTCAAGTGGTCTTGCCCTCCAGCTAGAGCAATATCAAAGCGCTTTTTCATCACAGCACAGATTTGTTCTGACTCAACGGACACAGGTGCTACAGCCGTAATCGCAGGACTAGCGGCTTCATCAGGGGCAAATAGAGGTAGAGAAAGCGCTTTCATCGCGTCGCGAGTCGCATTCATCAAACGCTGGTGACGAGCGAAGATAGAGTCTAAACCTTCCACTTGCATCATCCGCAGTGCCGCCTGTAGCCCCACAATCAAGTTAACTGGCGGGGTAAAGGGATTGCTATTTTTTGCTGCCGATTTGCGGTACAAACCCAAGTCTAGGTAGAAGCGGGGGAGTTTGGCTGTCTTATAGGCTTCCCAGGCTTTAGCACTAACGCTGACAAATCCCAATCCTGGAGGAAGCATATAGCCTTTTTGGGAACCAGAAGCCACGACATCAATACCCCAGTCATCTATTGGTAGATTAACTGCCCCCAAGCTAGTAACAGCGTCAACAATCGTCAGTGCTTCGCCGTGGTCTTTGACGTAACGACTAATAGTTTCCAGGTTGTTGAGGACGCCTGTAGAGGTCTCAGAGTGGGTGATGATGACGGCTTTGATTTTCTTTTCGGTGTCGGCGACGAGCTTTTCTTGAAACGGCTTGGTATCTAGGGGTTTACCCCATTCGGCTGTAATTTTTTCGACATCAAGACCAAAAGCGGTACTTAGATCAGCCCAGCGATCGCCAAATTTACCATTACATCCTACCAAAACGCGATCGCCTGGACTCAGGAAGTTAATAATAGCGGCTTCCATTGCACCCGTGCCGCTCACTGTCAACGTTAGAACATCATTTTGAGTCTGGTGTAACCATTTGAGGTTTTGGGTCACCTCACCCATAATTTCGCTAAATTCGCTGCTACGGTGCCCCATGGGGTGTTGGGCAAGGGCTAATAATACTTGTTCTGGTACCGGGGTTGGGCCAGGAATCATCAGCATGAGCTTGTTGTCCATTGCGTTTTCCTCTATCTTCTCGCTTCATCTCCAGCTACAAATTCGGGGGTGGAAACGGTATGCATTTTAAATAAGGGAGCGAACCAGACTCAAGCTACTGGCAAGAACACATCTGACCAGCAAACCAGAGCTAATTATCAGCAGTATCAATGGCGATTAATTACTGACTTCGGGTTTCTCAGCTAAGGGAAAAACACCGGGAGAGCCTTCTGATTCAACGCTGACGCTGTTGAGAGACCAGCGGTACTCAATAGGTAAGTTGGCTCGTTGGCAGCTTTGTTCAAGTTGCTTCTGCTGAGCTAGAGCTTTGCGAAGAGTGCTAATTAGCTGATGAACTTGCTCTCGAACTGCTGGTTTTTGACTGACACAGAAGGACGTTTGGCGCTCTAGAAGTTGGAGAAGCAGTTCGTAGTGAACATAAGACGGAAGGGGAATTGGCTCCATGAAACCTGGTTTACCTCAAATGGACGAATCGGCGATCGCACAACTGGAGTGGGGCACTGGCTTGGCGTGGGGCATCACGCTAGTTAGTGCGATCGCCATTGATAATGTGTTCGTGGCTTACGGGTCAAGGACTAGAAAACAGCTTGGCGATCGCTTCAGCTGGCTCAGGCTGTTTCACTAGTGACTCACCGATTAGAACGGCAGTAGCTCCCGCAGATGCCACTTGATTTAAATCAACTGGAGTATGCAGCCCTGATTCGCTCACGACCATAATGCCACGCTCCCGAAGCTGGTTGCCCCGCGCTTCCAGGATTTGACAAGTCGTTTGCAAATCGACCGAAAAATCTTCCAAGTTACGGTTATTAATACCAACTAGGGTAACGCCATCTAGAGCTAATATGCGGTCTAACTCCGAGCAGGTATGAACTTCGATCAAGGGTGTCATCGACAAGGCCGTGGCAATTTTGACAAAGTATTGAAGGTCTCGATCTGACAGAATTGCCGCAATCAACAAAATTGCGTCAGCTCCATGGCTACGAGCCAGATAAATTTGATAGGGGTAGATGATAAATTCTTTACATAACACTGGCAACTCAACAGCTGCTCGAACGTTTGCCAGATTTTCCCAGCTACCTTGAAAGAATTTTTGATCGGTCAGTACTGATATAGCACTCGCACCACCTTTGCTGTAAGCTTTAGCGATCGCTACTGGGTCAAAATCGGTGCAGATAACACCCTTGCTCGGCGAGGCTTTTTTAACTTCTGCAATTAGAGCTGGACGAGTCTTACCAGATTGCAGGGCTTTCTTGAAGTCACGGGGGGCTGGTGCTGTCTGCACCCGCTTGCGTAATTCCCCTAAAGAAACACGTTCCCGCATCTGGTCAACTTCTTTTTCCTTATACCAGACAATTTCTTCCAGAATATGGCGTGGTTCAGCGTCTGGAAGCACCACTTGGTAGCGGAATGTACTAACATCAACAGCTGGATTGGGTTGGCGTCGGCGAATTTGCATTAATTGCTCATGGGTCATTGGTCAATTGGTTATCAGTCATAAAAGGGCTATAAGGGGTGGGCGATGAGGGAGATGGAGGGATAGGGGATAAAGGGGGAGGGGGAGCAGGGGGAGTAATTTCTGCCTCACCTTGCCCACCTTGCCCACCTTCCCCATCTTCCCGATCTTTCCCATCTTCCTCATCTTCCTCATATTCCTTAACTTCCTCATCTTCTTGCCCTTCGGCTATGGGGGTGCGAGGAAAAACCCCTATCGCCTATCACCTCTCGGCTACTAGTGACTATGAACTGCCCGTTTGTAAGCTTCGTCGAGGACTTCCGATAAAGTGGGGTGGGCATGGACTAAATAAGCGAGGGTGTTGACGGACTGCCGAAGCGCGATCGCATTTGATGCCTCGTGAATTAAATCTGAAGCGTGGATGCCCAGGATGTGGACGCCGAGGATTTCGCCTGTATCTTTGCGATAGATGACCTTAGCAATACCATCTGCCTCTCCTTCTGCGATCGCCTTGGAATTGCCCTTAAAGTACGTCCGTACCGATGCTACTTCAAATCCTTCTTTTTCACCCAATTCCTTTGCTGCTGGTTCTGTCAGGCCTACATAGCTGATTTCTGGATGAGTGAATGCCGCCGCCGGGATGCTGAGATAATCTACATTACGGTGACGCCCACAGATGTTTTCTACTGCCGCAATGCCTTGAGCTGATGCCGCGTGAGCTAGCATCATTTGACCTGTAGCATCGCCAATCGCCCACACATGGGGCACCACTTCACCTCCTGACAATACCGCCATTGTGTCATCTACCGGAATAAAGCCTCGTCGATCTGTCTCAATGCCTATAGAATCGAGTCCTAAATCTTTAGTAGCTGGAATTCGACCCGTTGCTACGAGACAAGCATCCACTTCCAAGACATTTACCACTTCTTTGGTTTTCGGGTCAGTCAGTTCAATGGTTACTGGCGAACCGGGTATAACTTTGGTTGCCCATACTCCTACATGAGTCTCGATATCGCGGGGTGTAATTAAAATTCTTGTCGCCAGCTTAGCAATATCCGGGTCAAAGGTCGGCATCAGTTGGTCTAGCGCTTCAATCATGGTGATTTCAGAGCCGAGTGCTGTATAAATATCCGAAAACTCTAGACCAATATAACCGCTGCCAATAATGGCTACCCAGTCTGGAATCCAGTCTAGTTTCAAGGCATCGTCACTGGTAAAGACTGTTTTGCCGTCAATCTCAATTCCCGGAGGCACAAAGGGAACTGAGCCAGTGGACAAAATAATATCTTTTGCCGTGATTGTTTTTTCGCCACTGTCTGTGGCTATTGTTACTTTTTGTTTTCCAGCTATTCTGCCCCAACCCTGAATGGTATCAACGCCTAAGCGTGTAAGGCTATTAGTTAGGTCGCCACGAATCTTGCTGACAAGATTGCTAGCATGGTTAGCGATCGCTTCTCGATCAAACTCAACGCTTCCCACATGAATGCCTAGCGACTTGAGGTGGTGGGTGTTGCGTAAGTCTCGCACTCTCCCCGATGCTGCCAATAGGGCTTTTGAAGGAATGCAACCCCGGTTAACACAGGTTCCACCCATCTCAGATGCCTCAATAATCGCGGTTTTTAGACCGCAGCTGACAGCATGTAAGGCAGCGCCATGGCCGCCCACACCAGCACCGATTATTACCAAATCGTAATCAAATTCCTGACTTACTTCCATCTCAATCATGCCCATCGCCCTCTTTATTCTCAACTTGACTAATCAATGAGCGCAAGTCCCTAGTCGAATTGGGCCTTATATCTTGCTGCCCGTCAAAGAAAACTAATAATAACTGTGGTTTGAGTTTATACCTTCAAGTTTTAGATTTTCTAGGCATTATTTGTTGTTCAAAATTTTTCTAAGGCGTTGTTGTATCGTGGAAGTTTTAACCCGGTGCTCTCCCCGTTAAAAGCAGTATGTAAGGAAATCAAACATTATGCATGAGCATCAGCACAATCAGCGCACTGCTGCCGCTAAAGCTTTTATAGAGTCACTCGATCAACTACAGAATATCTTGGCACAAGAGTCTCCAACCGCTGAATCTGAGGATCAGGAGTCAGATGTTCACTCAGTAGAACACCCAAGCGACTTAAAACTTCTGGAAGACGCAGCAGCTGACCTTGATAATTTTTTTGGCGAACAAGAGTCACTAGAAGAATAAGCATTAGAGACAAGAGTTGAAGGTTAGCACGTTGCAGGTTAGCAGGTTGCACGTCATTTTTCAAATCTGGGGTAAGCTCGTCCCACTCAAAACACGTTCAATTTGCCTGATACCGGGCTACCCTAACAACCTGTTCGCCTTTCAACTGTTCTTTCGACGTTGGCGTTGAGCTTCATACAAGATTAAAGCAGCAGCGATCGCCACATTCAACGACTCCACCCCTGGGCATAAAGGGATTTTCACTTGTTGATCGGCTCTAGCGGCTAAGTCAGTCCTCAGCCCAGCTGCCTCATTGCCCAAAAGAATCAAAGTTGGACTCTGTAAGTTTATATCCCAGTAACTCAAAGTAGCATTAGGTACTGTTGCCACGACTTGTATCCCTTGAGACTGACATTGACCAACCAAATCTGTCAGATTGGGACTAACTACCATAGGAAGCCGAAACCACTGACCGGCTGATGAGCGCAATACTTTCGGATTATCTAAATCTACACTGTCTGTACTCAGCCACAAGCGTTCCGCACCAGCAGCGGCAGCTGTTCTAATTATTGTGCCAAGGTTGCCTGGATCTTGCACCGTTTCCAAAGCCAAACCTACAGAAGTCAGTAGAGAGTTTCCTGGTAAAGAACCTGAGTCAGAAGAAACATGTCGCTGTGCTGTTGCTACAACACCATCGGGTTGTACTGTCGTTGCGATCGCCTTCAGTACCTCTGGACTCACTAGTTGAGCCTGTTGAGACTTACTAACCGCATCTTGCCATAGTTGCTGATGTTTCTCCTGCCATTCTGGCGTACAGCAAACCGCTACTAACGGATAACCTACCGCGCAAGCTTCCTCCAATAGGTGTGTCCCCTCTAATAAAAACAATTGCTGCTGCCGCCGCCCCTTAGCGTTATGCAGCTTCCTAATTTCCTTTACCAGAGGATTCTGAGTACTTGTCAACATTGAGAGTAGTGTTAATTGTTAACTGTTGACGGTTGACTGTTGACGGTTGACTCTGAACATGAAATCCCCCGTACTATAAGTCGAGGGATGAGCTTGAAAGTTTTATGCGGAACCCGGGACTTGAACCCGGAAGTCCTTGCGAACACTAGAACCTGAATCTAGCGCGTCTACCAATTCCGCCAGTTCCGCTTTTGTTGTATTTTCTAGACACAATTTACTATCATGCCGTAAATTATTAAATGTGTCAACAAAATTCCTCCTCTAGATATACTCCACGGACAATGCCCATCAAAAAGAAATGAAAATTTTTCTTCCCGACCCTTAGTTTCAGAGGAGCGGTTTACGGGTTGCAACTGCTGCCCGTTATAGACGAAAGAAACACTACGCTTGACTTCTCCCCCTCACCCACTCACCCACTATCCCCCTCATGTTTCTTAGCAGAAACTCACGACAAGGTATAATACAGTACGGCAAAAAATCAAAAAGCTTGACTAGAAACATAGACTTTTGCAATCTTTCAGGTAGAATCAGAACCAAATTTTAAAAAATGCCAAGAATTTAGCTGATTCTGGAGGATAGAGCCATCAATCACTCTCTGACCATGAAAGATACATACTCTCTGCCCGAAAAAGATAAGTCAGTTTTGCAGATTTGGGGTAGAGCGTCCCTAAGTGGACAAGTCAAAATTAGCGGAGCTAAAAATTCTGCACTGGCAATTATGGCGGGGGGTTTACTGTGTCCCGAAGATTGCCGACTGCGTAACGTGCCATCTCTCGTAGATATTACGCGGATGGGTCAAATTCTCTCAGCTCTGGGTGTCAAGCTAGAACGTAGTGGTGACACTTTGGACATTAACGCTCGTGACATCGGACAGTCAAAAGCGCCTTATGAGTTGGTCAGCCAGCTACGAGCCAGCTTTTTTGTGATCGGTCCAGTGCTAGCGCGATTGGGAGTCGCTCGCGTACCTCTACCGGGTGGCTGTGCGATTGGGGCAAGACCTGTAGACCTCCACGTCAGAGGCTTACAAGCCATGGGAGCGGAGGTACACATCGATCATGGCATAGTCCACGCCTATGTCAGTGGAAGCGATCGCAAGTTAAAAGGAGCAAAAATTTACCTAGACTACCCAAGTGTAGGTGCCACAGAAACCCTGATGATGGCAGCAACCTTGGCAGAAGGGGAAACCACAATTGAAAACGCTGCTCAAGAGCCAGAAGTGGTAGATTTGGCGAACTTCTGTATAGCGATGGGAGCAAAGATTCGCGGTGCTGGCACAAATACCATCATCATTTCTGGCGTTCCCAAATTACACTCTGTAGACTACTCAATTATCCCCGACCGAATTGAGGCAGGGACATTCTTAATCGCTGGGGCCATTACCCAATCTGAAATCACTATCTTCCCAGCCGTGCCAGACCATCTCACGGCTGTTATTGCTAAATTGCGAGAAATTGGTGCCAAGGTCATTGCTGAGGAACCCAACCGTCTACGGTTAGTTCCAGGGCGACTACGGGCAACCGATATTGAAACATTGCCTTATCCAGGGTTTCCCACCGATATGCAAGCGCCATTCATGGCCTTGTTGACTCTGAGCGAAGGGGACAGTGTGATTACTGAAACGGTGTTTGAAAACCGATTAGGTCACGTTGCGGAGTTAAACCGCATGGGAGCAGATATTCGTGTAAAGGGTAAAAATGCAATTGTCCGAGGGGTACCCATTTTGTCTGGAGCACCTGTCATGGCGACAGACTTACGGGCATCGGCGGCACTGGTGCTAGCAGCCCTAGCAGCAGAGGGAAAAACAACGATTCAGGGACTGCATCATTTAGACCGGGGTTACGACAATCTGGAGGAGAAGCTGCGGCAGCTAGGAGTTAAACTACAACGAGTACAGGACGACTCTGAGGTTGAAGAAGCCTCGATCGCTCCAAGCAAAATTACTACACCACCGCAGTGAATTTTCAAGGTTAGTTCTTCTCTAACTTGAGGCCAAGATTTCTTCTAGAGCCTGTTTCACAGTTGGATATTGATAATCAAAGCCATAGCTAGTTGTTCTCTTGGGCAGCACTTGTTGCCCTTCCAAGACGACTTGGGCACCTTCTCCCAGAAGGACTTCCAGGGCGAAACCGGGAACTGGCAACCAGGAGGGACGATTGAGAGTTTGCCCAAGAGTCTGACAAAATTCAGACATGCGAACTGGATTTGGTGCTGTAGCATTAAGCACACCTTCGATGTCTGGTCGGCTAATGGCTTCTAAGATTAAGGTTACGAGGTCGTCCCGGTGAATCCAGGAAAACCACTGATGACCTGTACCAATCGGCCCACCAGCAAAGAGTTGGAATGGGGGTATCATTTTCGCTAGTGCGCCCCCGTTCCCTAAGACAATCCCCAATCGTAGAATTACCAGCCGAACACCAGCATCTTTGACTTTCTGAGCTTCAGACTCCCAGGCTTGACAAACTTCTGCAAGAAAATCGTTACCCGCAGGACTTGTTTCATCAAATGTAGCGGTTTCACTGGTTCCGTAGTAACCGATCGCAGAAGCATTGATTAATACAGTTGGCTTGGGGTTAGCTTGGGTAATGGCTTCTACAATTTTTTGTGTACCTAGCTTGCGGCTATTGAGAATCTCCTGCTTTTCCTTAGCTGTCCAGCGAGTCTCGGCGATGGGTTCTCCTGCTAGATTGACTACAGCGTCACAGCCGGCGATCGCTTTTTGCCAGGAACCCGATTCCGTTGGGGTGTAAATGACAATTTCTAAATTTGGGAAGGCTTTTAAAGCTGCACCTCGGTTACGGGTTAAGATTAGCGGCTGATGACCTTGTTCCTGAAGTCGTTCTACCAAGCGGCTACCAACGAATCCAGTTGCTCCTGTAATTGCTACTTTCATGTTTATTTACTACCATTTTCTGTCTATTTTTGTGTTTCGCTGTAAGCCATACCGTTAGCTTCGGCATAGCGATTCATAAAGCGCATGAAACGTTCCCAGTGGTCTTCCCGCTCAACCTCAAACTGACACTCCATCCGGTTTAGTTCATCCCCCTCTGGGCCACCAAACAAAAATTGCACAGAAGAAGGCTCAACACTAATTGAACCCTCCTCGTCAGTTAGAAGCATGGAATTAGAAAATCGCTTTTTAAAGCTGTTGAATTTTTCTAAAGCTTTGATGGTGTCGAAGGTCATCAATACGGTACGAACTCCAGAATTTCGATTTCGCCGTAAACTGACGTTACTCAGTTCTTCAGAAATACCTTCAAAAAATTGAATCGATGGGGTTTTTGAAGTCATGTTAAAACTTGGATAATATTAAAGTTAGTATACAAAACTTAAAAGCACCTTTATTTATTTGTAGGGTTTCTTTCTCACCCGCTCACCTCTTCATCAGAAAAATGGGTCTGAAACCCCGTCCTTCCAGATTGGTGAGGATGTCAACGTCTTGACCCGCTTAACACGAAAGAACGCCTACTTCAAAAAATCTAGTAAAGCTTGATGGAAAGCCTCTGGTGCTTCTAAATGGGGAATATGACCAACATTGTCAAGTTCTACTAATTTGCTGTTCGGGATATCCTTGGCAGCAGCTTTGCCTAACTGAGGAAACTGTCCGAGTGTGGCTAGCACATCCTCTGTCACGAAATTACGTCCGAGTGTAGTGCGATCTTCTTGACCGATAACCAGAAGAGTTGGTGGTTTAATCAGGCTAAACTCATGGCGTACTGGTTGCTGATAGATCATTTGATAGGTAAGTGCGTCAGCTTTCGCCCATCGTGGAAACTCGCCGCTTAAGGCAATACGCGATCGCACTTCCACAAAACGCTCATATGTCTGTGGTTTCCACGTCACGAAGTAGCGCTTCAAGAAGGCACGGTACGCTTGTGTAGTCTGCTTGAGTTGAGCTTCAACAAGTCGCTCAGTCGTCTGTGGTGGTACCTTGAAGCGATAGTCTTCTAATCCGATAGGGTTCTCTAAGACTAGATGCGTTGTTCTTTCTGGGTAGTTGCGAGCAAAACGCACCGCCAGCATTCCACCCATCGAGTGTCCAACAATCGCTACCTTCTGAATCTGGAGACTGTCCAAAAGACTAACCGTATTCGCTGCCAAGAGATCAAAACTGTAGGAGATGTCGGGCTTAGCAGATTTGCCAAAACCAATCTGATCCGGCACGATTACTCGGTAACCTGCGGCTGTCAGTGCCTTGATGGTGTCCTCCCAGTAGCTGCCGTAGAAGTTCTTGCCGTGCAGTAGCACAACGGTTTGTCCAGTTTCCCTACCAGAGGGTGGCACATCCATGTAAGCCATGCGAGCAGTTTGACCTTCAATGCTCAGCGTCAGGAACTTTACTGGATAAGGGTATGGATAGGATTCCATGCCAATGCCCAGGGCTTCGGTATAAACAGAGGGAGTTTCTGCCACCGCGCTGCTAGCCGATTTGTCAAGTTGTGTCGTAGAGGCCGCAGTCTGCACCGTTGCTAGGAGCAAGAGCACAATCAAAAACAGCGATCGCTTCATCTATCCCCAATCAGTAGAAGACCACTGCCTAGATGTTACAAACAACAAACAACAAACAACAAACAACAAACAACACGATAACCCTAGTAATCTACTCTGGGAGATTAGTTAAATTAAATATTAGTAAATCTTTTTTTGCCCTTGAGCAGATAACAGTTCATCTGTCCCTTTCCCTTCACTTGGACAAGGCCACGTTCCTCAAACACATACTGCCCCTTTAATCGCTGGTAAGTTGCTTCTGTAACCTGAATGTTACCTGGTATACCGTGAGATTCCATTCGGCTAGCGATGTTTACTGTATCGCCCCATAAATCGTAGGTGAACTTTTTCGTGCCAATGATACCCGCAATTACTGGCCCTGTGTTGATACCGATGCGAATGCTCAAGACTTTCCCGGTATCTGTACAATATTCGGTAATTCTGGCTTGCATATCTAGAGCCATTGCGGCGATCGCTTCGGCGTGATTCGGATTCGATTCTGGTAAACCTCCCACTACCATATAGGCATCCCCAATGGTCTTAATTTTTTCCAAACCATGTTCTTCCGTCAGCTGGTCAAATTCTGAGAAAATCACATTCAAAATCTCAACCAGTTCTATTGGCTCAGTTTGAGCTGCTAGCTCTGTAAAGCCGACAATATCGGCAAACATAACTGTCACCTCATTAAAACTATCAGCGATCGTGCGCTCCTGTTGCTTCAATTCTTGAGCGATCGGTGCAGGTAAGATATTGAGCAGCAAGCGGTTCGACTTGGCTTGTTCCTGGGCCAACGCCCTTAAAGCCGAGGCAAACTGTTTGGCGATCGCTCCAGCCAGGCTAAACGCTACCAGCATCGCTGAAATCAGCAGTACTTTTGCCCACTGAATTTTTCCATCTATAGCCAAGCGTGCTCTCTTGACTTCAGCGTTTGCTACCCCAAGTAGTTTTTGGGAAACAAGAGCCGCATCGACATCAACGTTATTGCGGATTTTGCTAATAATTTCTGCATTGAGCTTAACGATATCTTTAGCAACCGACTCATAAGTCTCCAGCTCCCTAAACGCTTGATCGCGCTCCACAGCATCTAACTTTGAGTTACCTAAAATACCCTTACGTAGCTCCTGTATGGCTTCATATACCAACTGCATTTTAGAATCCTGGCGTGTTGATAAATATTCTTTTTGCACCGATTGCATTTGCAGATATAAAACCATTAACTCAGGAGCATTTGCTAGTTGAAACCTCTCGTTCAATCTTGTTGCATTTTTTTCAAGTTGTGCTAGCACTCCGACATTTTCAATGCCTAAATCTTTTACTAATCCAACAGCATCAATAAATTTGCTGGAATACTGAGCGACTATATCCCGATAATCATTCAAATCCTTGCTACTTTGGCGTAGGGCAGCACTCACATTCGGGCGTCCGATTTGTTCTTGTAATCGGCTGCTGATATCTAAAACATTAGCAATTTCACTGTGATGTTTCTCGCTATATTCTTGGTTGGCTTTGGAAAAACCGATGGTTGGCCAGAGTAAAAAAAAGTCTCGTTCTAACTGGCGAGCTTTCCTTAAAGTCGCATCCATCTCAAAGACAAGGCTCTGCATCTTAATGCCAGTTGCGATCGAATATTCTGTCTCAATTCGTATAGCATTCAATGAAACAAAACCAGTCAACGCAACCACTCCAATCAACAGCAGCAGTCCAATAACTGCTAAGGTAAATTTTGTGGTGATGCTAAGTTTGCGCCGAAATCTAATCAAGCGCTTCCATAAATTCATCATCAAAGTATGAAGTTTAGTTCATTTCAGACAAGTAAGGATGTGATGGTTGTTTGTTGTTGGTTGTTTGTTGTTTGTGTTTTTTTAACAACTAACAAGAAATTACCAAGTTGGTAATATTTTCATCCTTCATCTTTCAGTGGTAGTCGCCCCCTGAGCCATACTTCCATGCTTCAATCCAACGACGGCAATAGTATTGCGGTATTGGTGGTAGCATTTTTACTGGATTGCTCATCAGTTGTGCCAAAGCATACAAACTGGTGTAAACACCCAGATTGATGTAATGTACTAACCAATCTAACAGCGTTGTCAGCCCAACTTGAGGAATTACTGGTATCACGAGACCAGGTTTGGTTAATGAGGTCAACAACAGGGTTTTTGAGAGTCCTGAGAACTGCACAACGTCTTGTAAAAATGGACGTAGTACGTCATCTCCTAGTTGCTCCATTGCCTGAAAAACGCCAGTAAGAAGCTGGTTAATTTGATTGGGAGCTAGTTGTTGGTCAATGCCAACACTCATGGCCCGTTGAAACAGCCAAGTAACGGCAATATTGGGTTGATAAGGTTGCAGGTGTGCCAGAGCATTTTGACTAAGGGCGTCACATTCTAGAGCGTCATGAATTCCATCTGTTAAACGCTTTAGATGCCGCACCATTGAGCCAAACCCGCCAAAGCTCACTGGCGATTGACCACCACTGCTATCACCTACTGGTAAAATTCGGCTCCAAGGCATCTTGATGGGGCTTTGTCGATAGGAGGGAAAGAAACCAAATAGTACACGCTGAAAGTCTAATTGAGATAATTCTACGCCCTGGTATTCTGGCAAGAGACGCAGGTACTCCTCGAAGAAAAACTCCAAGCTAGGGCGTTGTGGATGGGCATCTAGGTAGGTGAATAAGTAAGTTGTTCTGCCATCCCGTGCCGGAAATGCTTCCCAGAAATATTGGCATTGATTCTGTATCGGTGTGAAGGAGACGATGAGGTCACCAGTGGTATTGTTGGGAAAGCCTTTAGCGCAACTGCCGACGACTAAGCAGACACCTTCTGGTTTTTCCCCTTGCCGTGCTTGCTGAACCATAGGAGAAAAATTTCCCATGGCATCAATGATCAACCGCGTTTTTAAGGCTACAGGGGCTTCGTCTGAAGATTTACTCATCTCCACTTGGACGCCATCAGGATGAATCGCTGCGCCCTCGAAGGCTGTCTTTTCATATATTTGACCACCCGATGCTAGAAATTTTGACTTGAGGGTATCGAGAAGAAAAACTGGATCAACACCTATGTTGAGAACGTCTTGTATCCAGAAATCTGGTCCCTCGAAAAAGCTGATGCGAGCGGGGTTGTATTGGGTGGCGATCGCTTGTTCTAATTCTGACTCACACAGCAAGTCCAGTTCTAAAAATACCTCTAATTCTTTGCGAGAGATGTTCCATTCTTGGTCTCTACCCCGCAAAATTCCCCGTTCAATTAAAGCAACTCGCCAACCTCGCTGTTGCAGGGCACAACCAATCAGAATGCCTAAAGTGCCGCCACAGATGACGACATCCCACTCTACAGTCCCTAAAGGCTCGTTACTTTCTTTTATAACTAGGGGCACTGACACCTTTTCTTCTCGAAGCGCTTGCCAAAGGCGATCGGCCCCTCGAAGACGCCCAAGGACATCTCCAGGTAGCTGGGAAAGAATTTGTTGAGTTTGGCTCATGGAGGTCTCTTTTTGGTGAGATGCTTTCCATATCCTAATCGGCGTAGGATTTGAGAACCAGTGCCGGACGAGTGCCAGACGAGTGCCGGACGAGTGAACTCGCGGCTACACAAACGAAGCACCAGCCGACCCAGGCTAGGGGAGTGCGATCGCCTGCTTGGTCATGTTAGACCTGTCACAGTGGCAGATTGATGTAGAAAGTCGTGCCTTCGTAGCAACTAGATTGAAAAGCAATTCGTCCGCCATGAGCGTCGATAATTGACTTAGCGATCGCTGTCCCCAGTCCAGTGCCACTATGCTTGCCAAAAGTCACAAATGCTTCAAATAAGCGATCTTTAATTTGCTCTGGGATACCAGGTCCGTTATCGTGAATCATGATTTGAACTTCATCTTCGCTCACAAAAGCTTTCAGTTCGACACGACAATACCCACGACCATTGAAAGCCTCAACCGCATTACTCACCAAATTTTGCACGACACGCAAGAGCTTGTTTTCGTCAGCATTTACCATTACATCTTCTACCTGCATCACAAACTCAACTTGTGCCTCCTGAAAATAAACACGGTTGAGCTTTTCAAAACGCTGTAATGCTTGGGCAAGGTTGATAGGTTTTATATTTAACACTGCATTGCCCTTGACAAATTCCAAGCATTCCTCTGCCATCGTAGACATTCGTTGAGCTTGAGCCTGAATCAAATCGCACCACTCAACTGTCTCTTCATCGGGATGCTGTTCCTTAACCATGCCACTGGCTAAATTAATCCCGCTCAAAGGACTCTTGAAATCATGGATGACTGTGTTGAGCATTTCTCCTAGCAAGACCATTTTCTCTTTATGAACTATCTGTTGCACATACTCCTCTGTAGAATCCCTTAAACGTTGAATCATGTAGCTAAACAGCTTAATTGCTACACTGCCTTTTGTCTGATCCAGGACTTCCATGAGGCTGCGCCCTGGAATTTTGGCTAAGATGGCTTCTTCACAGACAACTGCCTGGGTACTGCGTGGTTGTCCATCCAACACCCCAAGTTCCCCAAAAAAACTGTTTGGGAAAGCTTTGGTTAGCGGTTGATAATGGTTGGAGCCTATGTATTTTCTAAACTCCACTTGACCAGCTAAAACCAGGTATAAAAAATCTGAGATGTCGCCTTCTTCAAAAAGAACTGTTTGATTAGGAAAGTGCTCAACAATAGCTACTCGGCATAGTTCAGCTGCTTGCTCTGGTTCAAAAAAGGATATAAATTTGTGTGATTCCAGATCCATGGGAGAGCGGCTTGCATCGTGAGTCTCAGGCGTGGCTTGATTTTATCTTGACATTCTTCCCTCGTCGAAAGGGAATCAGGTTTATGAGAAGTAGGCAGTTGCAATTGTACTGAGTCTCAGGATTTGTGTTTGATCGCGTTTTGCTATTTCCCCAACGCCATCACAGCATTCTGACCACCAAACCCAAAACTGAAACAAAGCACCTGACGCACCTCACCCCGACGTGGTGCTGTCACAAAATCTAAATCAAACTCTGGTTCCCTCAGCCCTACACAAGGCGGCAGCAGCTGGTGCTGCAATGCCATCAAGCAAAAAGCTGCTCCTAAAGCTCCAGAGGCTCCTAGTGTATGACCAGTGGCTCCTTTGGTAGAGCTAACCGGAACACCTTGGGGAAATAGATACTGAATCAGTTGAGCTTCGTTTTGGTCGTTCAACTGAGTGGCCGTACCGTGAGCATGGATATAGTTAATGTTACTTGGAGAAAGATGGCTACGTTCTAGACATTGCTTAACAGCAGCAAGCGCACTGTAACACTCAGGAGCAGGGGCACTGACGTGATAAGCATCACAGGTTAAGCCAAATCCCAGTACTTGACCATAAACGAATGCTGTGCGTTGTCTTGCCAAGTCAATGGACTCTAGCACTAGCACAGCTGTTCCTTCTCCTAGTACCAATCCTTCCCGATGTCGATCAAAGGGGTAGGAACCAGAGTCAGCTAAAGCCGCCATTTTGTCAAATCCCGCTAAGGTCAGTGGGGTAATTGGGGCTTCCACAGCACCAGCAATCACTCGTTGGCATTGACCCGTTTGGATGAGTTCAAAGCCTTGAGCGATCGCCCAAATTCCTGTGGCACAAGCTGCCATTGGTGCTAGCACCGGTCCTTCTGAGCCAACCTGGCGAGCCGTGGCGATCGCGGCGCGGTGGGGAAGTGTATCTAGCCAATGCTCTATGCCATCATTAACTGACCCTTTTGTCAAGTATCTTTGTTGGGCTAATTGTTCCCACGACGCCTGACAGCCACGACTTGAGCCTATTACCACGCCACAGTCTGGCAGTGAATTGGTCAGACCAGCATCCTGAAGAGCATCTGCCACAACTTGCTGGGTGAGACTATCCAAAGATGTTGCCGCCTGACTAATCAGCGCTAGGGGCTTCGCTGGTAAATCTGGAAAGGGCTGATGCTGTTGGATACCAGATTCACCGTTGACAAGACGCTGCCAGCTAGGTTTGAGTCTACCTAAAGCCGAAATCAGACCAATGCCAGTAACGACTACCTCCACTGACCTCAAGGTTAACTACATAGGGAGTAGGGAGTAGGGAGTAGGGAGTAAGCATGATTCTTCCCCTATTCCCCACTCTCGTTTCTTAAGTCAGCTATTTCTTGAGGTTTTCGAGTCCTTGAGTCACCTCAGCTGACTCAATGCGATCGCCTTGCTGAATTTTGTCTACAACATCCATGCCTTCGGTAACGTAGCCAAAAACAGCATAATCACCATCTAAGAAATCCAGTTGTGACAAAGCTACATAAAACTGCGAAGAAGCAGAATCTGGCATGGATGAGCGAGCCATTGCCACAGCACCGCGAGTGTGCCGTAACGCAGGGGGAGCAGAGATTCCAGCTGCCTTCAAAGTTTTGCCATAGACGGGTTCTTTTTCCCCCTTAGGCTTAATTTCCAGAGGAATAAAACGCTCTTGCTTGGTTTTTGGATCGATAAAACCACCTGTTCCCAAACGTTCTACGGGAAAGTTTGGGTTTTTGCCTTGAGGGTCACCACCTTGAACTACAAAGGGTTGTGGCTCCCTGACGACTCTATGAAACACCAGCCCGTTGTATACGCCCTGCTGCACAAGGTCTACAAAATTACCTGCGGTAATTGGGGCATTGGTTCCATCTACTTCAATTTTGATCGGTGAGCCTTTAACCTTAAGCACCACCGTTGCTTTTCCTTCCAATCTTGGTTCACTTACTTGGAAGGTGTTAGCCTGAATCGCCGGAGTAGAGGTTGTTTGAGTGGTTGAGGCTTTGTTAGAGTCTGGGGCTGCCGCTTGCTGCGTATTACATCCACCCAGAATCAAGCCCGCTACAACCAAAAATAACGATAACCAACGTCGAATATTTATCTGCATGTTTAACTCACCGTTCTTGTAGCCTCAGCTACTGAATCATAGTAAGCAGATAGGTACTTGCTCAACTGAAATTATTTACAAGCCTTCAAGAGGAACTGCCAGAAAACGAGCTAGTTGGGCCCCCTGATTTTCCAGTTCCGACAGGCCTAGCGGTTGCCCCACACGAGTTAGAGGCACATCCCGGCGGTCTTTCACTCGAAGATACAGAGAGCGACGGGGGTTAAGACCTTCTTTGATTTCTACTCGAATCGACTGGACATCTTGTGTACGGCAGCCAAACTCGATTTTACGGTTCTTACCAGGAAAGCCCCACCGAAAAATCTTAACCAAACCTGTTTCCTTGTTGAACTCGTTGTAACCGCCCCCAACATCCCAAAGGATAACCAGCCACAAGTAAAGAGCCAGTAGCACCGCAGCAACGCCGTAGAAGCCCATTGCTACACCCTGAGGGATAAATATCAGTTGGGTTGCATCACCAACAGGAAGCAGATTAACTTTCAAGTAACTAGAAAGCCCTGCTAAGAGAAAGCCTATACCTCCCAAAGAGACAATGGTCGCCCACCAGTAGTTACTGAAGCGGCGAGAGCCTAAGACTGTCTGACGAATGACGCGGTTCTCTTGTTGGGTTGTCGATGCTGTCATGAAACAATCCTGCCCACTCAATCTGAAGATTCGATCACACTCTGCCATTACTATGACATTTTTAACCACACAAGAGTTCAGCGAAGTAAATTCTGAGGAAATATATGTCAATTTGTAAAATTTTTGGTATTTATTGTTATTGTATGTGGTCTATTTAGACACTGAAGACTTCATTTTCCTTAGAGGAAGTCTCGGTAACAGTCTAAAAAATGTGATAAGTTAAGAAACATTAAGTAACCTGAGCAGAAAATCTAGCTTGTGGTGAAGGGTGGTTGACACATCCTGAGGAGAGCAAAGCTAGTCATGCTAACTGAGCTCTCTAAGATTTCACGATTAGGTCGTGGAAATGTCAACATGGAATCCTTGCAAATTTTTAATGTAAGAGGATTTGAAACTATGACAATAGCTTTAGGACGCGCCCCGAGTTCGAGAGGATGGTTTGACGTCCTCGACGACTGGCTA